>NZ_FPCC01000054.1 GCF_900116875.1 Butyrivibrio sp. INlla21 | reverse complement strand
AGCTTGATATCCATGATGGTCTCTTTTCCGGTACTGCTAAGGTCAATGGGGTTGGTTACTAGCAGTTCTTTTACATCGGATGGGGAGATGCCCTTTAATGCACATACAAGGCCGGTTAAAGCTTTCTCGGATCTCTGCATTACGTAATGGAACATCATGTCACTCATGAGAGTGAATTCGATTTCTCCTGTTGCTGTTTCGTAAGTAAGTTTCTGTGTTGTTTCTTTTGAATTAGACATAAAGATAAGTCTCCTTATAAATAGAATTTGGCGAATCCGCCATACGCCGACATAAGAATGGCCGTTGAAAGACCGTCGACATATTCAATGATATCAGACAAAACTTAAGATTCTCTGTAGAAAAGTCTTAAATTTTCTTAAGAAATAGCGGTTTGATGTGTTACTATGTTTTATAAGACAAAACGGATAGGAGAATAATGCATGAACCTCAGAATTACTGCAGATGGAGACGAGCGAGATATAAATGAGATTTTTGAAATGCTAAAGGAATATAATCTCAAAAGTCGCGAAGAGTCTGAGAATGTCCCGCTCGGAATATACTATGAAGATGAAAACAACGGAAAGCTTGCGGGATTAACCGGCGAAACCTTCGGGAATTGGCTTTGCGTGCATTATCTTTTTGTCAGTGAGAAGCTTAGAGGAAAGGGAGTCGGCAGCGAGCTTTTAAATGCCGCTGAGAGCGAAGCCAAGAGTCGCGGCTGCAAGTATGCTTTTGTGGATACCTTTTCTTTTCAGGCACCGGGGTTTTACAAAAAGCATGGATACAACGAGGTCTTTACCCTTGAGAACTATCCGTATACAGGAAAAAGACATTACTATACCAAAGAGTTGATCTGAAGGACTTATGATGAACATACGACAATTTGAGCACAGCGACGCACCTGCGGTTTCGGAGCTTATAAGAAATACAATAAAGATATCTAATACAAAAGATTATCCAAAAGAACTAATGGATGCGTTGATAAAAGTAGAGACACCTGAGCATGTTCTTGAAAGAGCAAGCTGGACGCATTTTTATGTAGTGGAAGATCAGGAAAAGATCATAGGCTGCGGCGCCATCGGTCCTTACTGGGGGAAAGAGGACGAGAGCAGTTTGTTTACGATTTTTGTTTCTCCCGAATATCAGGGGAAAGGCGTGGGGCGCGCGATCATAGAGACTCTTGAGAAAGATGAATATTTTCTTCGCGCAAAGAGAATTGAGATACCTGCGTCGATAACAGGTGTACCTTTTTACCTGAAAATGGGATATCATTTTAAAAACGGCATTTCTGAACCTGATGATGAACACCTTATCAGGATGGAAAAAATACAACAAAGATAAAGAACGGCTTTATAAGGAAAAGAGAAATAAAATCGAGATAGGAGATCTTTCGAAATGGGTTCTTTGTTATTGGCGGTAATATATCTGATTTTTATAAGTTTGGGACTCCCGGATTCACTTCTGGGATCGGGATGGCCCAAAATGCAGATGGTGTTTGGCGTTCCGTCATCTTACGCCGGATATGTTTCTATGACTATCTCATTCATGACGATCATATCTGCGCTTCTAAGTCCTAAATTTATAAAAAGATTTCACACCAAATGGATCGTTATTTTTTCCGTATTTCTGACAATCCTTGGACTTCTTGGATTTTCGATTTCGGGGCAGTACGCGATGCTTTTCTTATTTGCGGTTCCGTATGGCCTTGGCGCCGGCGCGATCGATGCTTCCGTCAATCATTATGTAGCCAATAATTATTCCGGTTCCGTGATGAATTTTTTGCATTGCTTTTATGGAGTCGGAGCGGTCATCAGCCCTTCGATCATGGCTATGGCCCTGAAGTATGCAAGATGGAACGAAGGCTACAGATGGACGGCGTTTGTTCAGATGGGGATTCTTTTGATATGCATTTTCTCTTTGCCGCTCTGGAAGAAAAAAGAGTCCGAAAGCGCAGAAGATGAGATCAAGAACAGCGCTGGAATCAGAGAGACAATAAAAGCACCCGGTGTCATTCTCACACTTATTGCGTTCTTTGCGTATTGTTCGGGAGAAGCAACTTGTTTCCTTTGGACGCCGAGTTTTTTTGCGGGAACGAGAACAGGAATGAGCGATCAACTCATTGCCTCTTTTGGTTCACTGATATTTGGCGGACTGATGCTTGGAAGATTGATCTCGGGCTTTATATCAAACAGACTTGGAGACAGACTTCTTATCAGGATTGGAATAGTTGTTGAAATGTTCGGAATTGCACTGGTATTCATACCATCGCCCGGTTACTTGATCGCCGCAATCGGCTTTGTTGTTATAGGAACCGGAATGGGACCGGTCTATCCTGCAATTCAGCACATGGCACCTACCAATTTCGGAAAAAGATATTCAGCCGCGGTTATCGGACTTCAAATGGCGTCGGCATATGTTGGAAGTACCTTTATGCCTATGGTGTTTGGACTTTTGCAGCAGGAAATCGGAATAGGAATCATGCCGATTTATCTTTTGATTTTTGCAGTTATGAATATAGGATTCTTGGAGTTGACGTATAAAGTAATCAAAAAAGTATGAGCATTAATATTAATACATTAGAAAATTTAAACATAAAAAGAATTTTGGAGCGCGGGAGCGGAAAAGAAATTTACAGGGATGAAAGCGCAATCCTGGTGCTTGATGAAGTAAGTAAAGCATTCATGATAGCATGTGATGATGCGGATTTCGGCATGAATGTTTTGGAAAAGAATGCGGCAAAAGATATATCGCTTCTTTTTACATCAAACAAAGAACTGGGAGCGCGGGTCTATGAAAAGTACGGTTTTACCGGAAATATGGAATGCTTCCAGATGGCATATCTGAAAAAAGAAATACCGGTAAGCAACGAAAGTCTTTCCTTCAGAGAGGCTACTTTAGAGGATTTTCCGTTTATTTCAGCCGGATATGATCTTATCAGTGATGAAGAATTAAAAGAAGTGATAAGTCGCCGAGGCATTGTCGTCGGACGAACGGATGAAGGAATCGTGGGATTTATCGGAGAGCATCTTGAAGGCAGTATCGGACTTTTGTATGTCTTACCTCAGCATCGTAGAAAAGGATACGCAGCTGAGCTTGAAAAAGAAATGATTCGTCGTCATTTATCAAAAGGTTTTATTCCTTTCGGACAAGTTGAAAAGACAAATGAAGCTTCTATGTGTCTGCAAGAAAGCATCGGGATGACAAAGTCAGACAATACTGTTTTTTGGATGTGGAAATAGATGTAGCAGAGTTTTTGGGGGACATATGAATAGCAAATTGTTTATGCAAGCAATAACAAAAGTTTTATCGGGAATAATTCTTGTGGGGCTTCTGCTCTTTTTACCCGCGGGATCCTTTTCATATTGGAACGGATGGCTTTTGATAGGGATTCTGTTTATTCCCATGATTGTAGCAGGATTTTTCATGATGAAGAAAAGCCCTGAACTCTTACAAAAAAGATTAAATGCAAAAGAAGAACAGTCTGAGCAGAAAGCTGTCGTCGTGCTGAGTGGGGTGATGTTTATAGCCTCTTTCATCGTGGCGGGACTAAATTTCAGATTTGGATGGATTGTTTTACCTAATTGGATTGTATATGCCGCAGCAGTCGTATTTTTGCTTGGATATATATTGTATGCGGAGGTTCTTAGGGAAAACGCATACCTTTCCAGAACAGTTGAGGTACAGGAGAATCAAAAGGTTATTGATAACGGCCTTTATGGGATTGTGCGTCATCCGATGTATATGAGTACATTTCTTTTGTTTTTATCAATGCCTCTTGTCCTTGGTTCCGTAATTTCTTTTGTTATTATGCTCGTTTATATACCTATAATCTCAAAGCGTATACGCAATGAAGAACAGGTACTTGAAAACGGTCTTGAGGGATATTCGGATTACAAAAAGCGTGTGAAATATAAGGTTATACCTTGGGTTTGGTGAACTTAAAATGATGATATGGATTATTGCAACATTGATTGCATTTTATATTAAAGGGTTATGCGGCTTTGCCAATACTCTTGTTTTTACTTCGATACTGGCTTTCGGAACAACCAATATAAATATTTCTCCGGTGGAATTGATCCTTGGTTATCCTACGAACCTTATTCTTACATGGAAAAACAGAAATAAACTAAACAAAGCTATTTTTATTCCGCTTTCAATTCTGGTCTTGATAGGAAGCATTATCGGAGCTGTTTTATTAAAGAAAGTTAATCCCGGATATATAAAAATAGTATTTGGAATCATTGTTGTTTTGATCGGGACGGAGATTCTTTTGAGAGAGTTTAATAAACTACAGTTAAAAGAATCTAAGATTTTCCTGGGAGTGATCGGTGTCCTATCAGGAGTGCTTTGCGGATTGTTCGGAGTTGGAGCGCTTCTGGCGGCATATATCGGAAGAGTAAGTAATAACAGCGAAGAATTCAAAGCTAATATCAGCGCTGTTTTCATTGTAGAAAACAGTTTCAGAATAATCCTATACATAGTACTTGGAATATTTACCCTTTCCGGCATAAAGCAGGCGATTATCCTATTTCCGTTCATGCTTATAGGATTATTTTTGGGAATAAAAAGCAGCAAGATCCTCAATGAAAAGACAGTTAAAATTCTGGTTATCGTCTTGCTGATAATCTCAGGTGTGATGATGGTTGTAAATAATATATGATGGACAGACATATGAAATTGATAGCTAAAGGAAATACCGCAAAGAAAATAAAGTAAGACTAACTATTAAAGAAAGTCAATAAAAATGTTTTAAAACAGAAATGTTTTAAATATAGCGACGATGACTTATGCATCGTATTCAGCACCTTGAAAACTGCATGACAAATAGAGCATCGTTTTAGATGCTCTTGAAAGAAGATTTGTATGGAATTAGTTAAGCTGCTTTGTTGTATAACTGATGAGATTTCTCAAGCTGATATATCAGTCTCACAAGTTTTTTTGTGGCATGGGATACAGCCACATAATAATGCTTCCCTTCAGCTCGCTTTTTGGCAAGGTAAGCGCTAAATGTCGGATCCCAATGACAGACATAGATGGTGGTATTAAACAGAGCATATCGTAG
>NZ_FPCC01000029.1 GCF_900116875.1 Butyrivibrio sp. INlla21 | reverse complement strand
TCTACATTCTTTGCTACTGCATATCCGTTCTTGTTGATGATCACTGACTGCTTGTTAGGTGCAAGCATTGCAAAATTAAGCTCAGCAGATGCTTCTGCCTCAACCTTCTGGTAAGGATTTACTGCTCCACTTACAGGAGGCTCTACTACAGGAGGCTGCTCTACTGTTCCTGAAGCTGCTGTTGCTTTCCAAGAATCAAGTGTACACCCTGTTCCCATTTTAAGAACAAAATATACATCATGCTTTCCAGTAACTGTTGAGTTTACCTTAACTGTTGCGGTCTTGAATGCATCATCGGTCTTATCAAGCCTTACGGATGCGATATTGGTTCCTGTCACAGAATCCAATTTGATTTCAAGAAGTCCGCTTGTCTTTGTTGCGGTACTAATTGTAAATTCTGATACACCGCTTGTGAAATTCACATCTTTTGCTATTACATATGCTCCCTCATTCATCAAGGTTATAGCATTCTTCTTAGGTGCAACTATTGTATTTTCCTTTGATCTATAACCATCTGCAGCAGAAACCTTTTCTACTTCAACAGTCTCATAAGGATTTATGCCGCCGCTTACAGGAGGCTCTTCTACCGGAGGTGTCACCACTGTTCCCTGGCCAGCTTCTGCCTTCCAAGAATCAATGTTTATTCCTTTACCTTTTGTAGCTACAAAGTAAAGAGTATGCTTTCCGCTGACATCTGAAAGTGCGTTAATCTTTATCTCTTTTGACTCAGTGCTTACTTTAAATGCTGCAAGCTTATCACCGTCAACTTTATCCAATCTGATCTCAAATACAGAAGCCACTGTTGCTCCGGCTTTAACTGTAAATGAGGAAATACCTTTTGAAAGATTAACATCCTTTACGGCAAAATAGCCACCCTCACTAAGGATATTTACTGTTGCACCCATCGGTGTAACCATTGCATCTTTCTTTTCGTCCACGTGATCCTTAGCCACAACTGTGTCATAAGGATTTACGCCGCCGCTTACAGGAGGCTCTTCTACAGGAGGCTGCTCTACTGTTCCGCTGCCTTCCGATACTTCCCAAGCATCAAGCTGAACAGAACCACCTTTTGCCCTGAAATAAACATTATGCTTTCCTGAAAGCGCTGATGTTACATCAAGTGATGTAGCAGAAGTCATATCTGTTCCGATATTGATCTCACCGAGTAATGTATTTGTTCCGTCAACATATACGCCAAGCTTAACCATAGGCTTTGTGGACTTCGCATATACTTTAACTTCTGAAAGTCCCTTTGAGAAGTCTACATTCTCGGCGATTACATATCCGCCGTCATTAATAAGTACAGACTCTTTATTAGGTACAACCTTTGCGTCTACTGATGAATCGGCAAAATTCTCTGCCTCAACTCTTCCGTAAGGATTAACTGTACCTGTCTGTGGCTGATCGGGTTCGTCCGGGACATCAGGAATTTCCGGCTGATCAGGTGTATCCGGCTGGTCCGGAACATCGGGCTGATCAGGTGCGTCAGGCTGATCGGGCTCATCTACCGTTGAACCGGGCTCAGCTGTCCAACTGTCTACCAAGCAGGATCCGGCTACATTTACAAATGCAATGGCATCCAGATCATCTATACCCGATACGGATAGATCATATTCTTTGAACTCGTCGGTGGCGGTATACTTGACATTTCCTATCTTGTCGCCATCTTTGTCGCCTTTTCGAAGTTCAATGATACCTGCTCCGGTTCCTTTGATTTTTAGTGTGATCTTTGAGACTCCCTGTGAGAAATTCACAGAATGTGTAGAAAAATAGTCCCCGCTCTCAAGATTTACTGAAGTAACATCATATTCGTCTGTGACAGTTCCTTGATAACTGTGATCGAAATCAAGTTCCGCTTCGACATTTCCGTACGGCCTTATCTCCGGCGCAGCATATGCCGGCACCCCCTGTGCCATGATCGTAGTTGCTGCCATGGCCGCACTTAAAACTACAGAAACTTTTCTTTTCATTAAACGTTTCACCCCCTTGATTAGTGTAATAAATTTTTAGTAATTCCCCTTAAACGTTTAAGCTATTTTTATTGTAACAATAAAATATTTTTGTGCACAATGCGCAAATGTGCACAAAAATTAATCTTCTAAATAGCAATAATTACTTAACAAAAGCCGTTTTGTTAAGTAAAAACTCAACAAACGCAGATTTTTTCGTAATTGCAAAAGGCGCCGGAATGTTTTTATAACATTCCGGCGCCCGGTAAAATTTATTTAATTATTTAAAGCTTCGATATAAAATTCTCAAGTCTTTCCATTGCCGCTTTTAAATTCTCAACTGAGTATGCATAAGATATTCTGATGTAGCCTTCGCCGCAATCACCGAATGCGGTTCCCGGAACCACAGCGAGCTTCTCTTCTTTAAGAAGTCTTGTACAGAACTCTTCACTGCTCATTCCGAATTTCTTGATAGACGGGAACACATAAAATGCTCCGTATGGCTCAAAGCAAGGAAGACCGATCCTCTCAAATTCATTGAGAAGATATCTTCTTCTGTGATTATACTGTTCACGCATCATCGTAACGTCGTCATCACCATTCTTAAGTGCCTCTATGGCAGCATACTGACTGGTTGTGGGTGCACACATGATAGCAAACTGATGAATCTTGACCATCTGTTTCATGATCTCTTCGGGACCGCATGCGTAACCAAGTCTCCAACCGGTCATTGCATAAGCTTTGGAGAATCCGTTTATCAAAATGGTTCTCTCTTTCATTCCGGGCAAAGATACGATGGATACGTGCTTACCGTTATATGTAAGCTCAGCGTAGATCTCATCGGAAATTACATAAAGGTCATTATCAACAACAACCTTGGCGATCGCTTCAAGGTCTTCTTTTCCCATAACAGCTCCTGTCGGATTGTTGGGGAAGGGAAGCACCAAGATCTTGGTCTTGTCTGTGATCTTATCGAGCACTTCCTGTGCTGTAAGTCTGAACTCATTCTCAACCTTAAGCTCGATAATAACAGGCTTTGCGTCAGCAAGTATTGCACAAGGCTCATATGAAACGTAGCTTGGTTGAGGAATAAGTACTTCATCACCCGGATCTATCATTGCGCGAAGCGCAAGATCAATGGCTTCAGAACCACCGACCGTAATAAATATCTCATTTATAGGGTCGTAAGATACTCCCTGAGTTCTTTTAATATAATTGGATACTTCTTGTCTGAGTTCTTTTAATCCGGAGTTTGATGTATAGAAAGTTCTGCCCTTTTCAAGAGAGTAAATACCCTCATCTCTTATGTGCCAGGGTGTATCAAAATCAGGCTCACCAACGCCAAGTGAAATAGCGCCTTCTGTCTCCTGAACAATATCAAAGAACTTTCTTATTCCGGAAGGTTTTATATCTACAACCTTTTTTCCTATAGGACTTCTCATGGTGTTATTATCTCCCTTGTATCTTCATACTTCTTGGTAAGGATGGTTCCGTGATCCTTGTATTTCTTTAAGATGAAATGCGTAGCGGTACTAAGAACCGTATCCAAAGTGGCAAGCTTGTTATTAACAAAGCCCGCTACTTCCTGCAAAGTCTTTCCTTCGAGAATAACCATGAGGTCAAAACCGCCGCTCATAAGATATACGCTTGTAACCTCGGGATACTTATAAATTCTCTCAGCGATACTGTCAAATCCCAGTCCTCTCTGAGGTGTAACCTTTACTTCTATAAGAGCGTTTACTTTTTCTATTTCTGTCTTGGACCAATCGACCATTGTGTGGTATCCGCAGATAACGCCCTCTTCTTCAAGCGCCTTGAGTTCATTGGCGACTGCTATCTCATCCGCTCCGATCATCACGCTAAGCTCATGAACATCAATGCGGCTGTTCTTCTCTATGATTCTTAAGATTTCTTCTCTTGTACCCATATTAACCACTCCTCTTCTTCTATTCTCTCCGCTAACTATAATACTAGGTAGGCGGTAACAAATCAACAAACAACCTTGTGTATCTCATCAGGCTGCGGAAGTTCCAAAAATCTGCTCTCATCCGCATTTACTATTACGCGATCGTTTCCCTTCTCAAGCGTTCCTATGACGGATGCTGCGATTCCCGCTTCATTTAGCGCATTTACCATTTGCTCGCCATCATCAGTTGCTATCAAAAGAGCTCCTCCCGACAATAATCTGTACGGATTGATCTCATAAAACTCGCAGATCTCTATTGTTTCCTGTCTGACGGGAATACACTTAAGATCCACTTTCAGTCCGGTTCCCGCTCGCTCAGCCATCTCCCAAAGCCCGGCAAAAATTCCTCCGTTTGAAAGATCGTGAACGGCTATGGCTCCGGACTTTATGGCGACTGCGGCCTCTTTTGCCACAAGTGCATAATCTTTAAAATCAATGGCATCATCAATAAAAGACGCAGGATATTTGGTGGTGAGTTCTTTCTTGCCCAGCTTCGCTATTATCGCTGTGCCCTCAAGGCCTACCCACTTCGTAACTACCAAAGAAAGTCCCGGCTTTAGTTCTTTTTTCTTTGCCGCAAGATGCTTATCCTCCGCCGTTCCCACTGCTGTAACTGTGATGATCGGGCTCTTTACGGCTGAAGATATTTCCGTGTGACCACCGGCATAAACCACATCGCATTTCTTGCACGCTTCTATACAGTCGTTGATGATCAGCTTTAATTTCTTTTCTTCTGTTTCTGTGTCCAATAGTATGGAAACAACAACATGGTCGGGAGTCAGCCCCTGTGACAAAAGCCCGTTAACGGCTTTAACAACGGCATAAAATCCGGCATCCTCCACATCTAACATGAACGGATACACCACGGAAAATACCTTTTCAGAATCAGAAAAAGCGCAGTCTGTCCCTACAGCTGCGCTTACTCTTTCTTTAAATTCTGTCTTTATTGGTTTTAGTATGGAACGCTTTAAAGCGTTCTCAGATATTTTTCCTATTTTCATGCCTTTTTAAAAAGGTCCTTTTCTTTATCACTCTTCGGGCTCAGCTTCTTCCTGAGGAGCATTGGCTGCGTTTATCGCATCCTGTGCTGCCTGGTAAGCCGCATCCGATCCCTCGGAACTTTCAGCATTCTGAGCGTCTCTGAGAGCTCCGGCTACAGCCTTGATCGTTCCGAGATCTCCCGTTGCGATAGCATTGTTAAGCTGTGCCATTGCATTACCGTCAGCTCCTGCGGTTCCCACAGAAATAATCCTGGGTACCATCTTATAAGTACTGCTGTTTACCTGCTCACGAGATGTTTCTGCGCCGTTCTCGGTAACAACCTTCCAAAGCTGCGCCTTAACACCTTTGTGTGCAGATTGTACGCCCACATGACCAAGTCCCTGGCCACCGTCTGTTACAATCTGATCTGCCGAAGGAGCTGTCTCCTCAAGGGTCTTACTTACATAAGATACCGATCTTCCGGCAGGTCTTGTCTCTTCACCGTATATATTAAATGTAATGTGCTTGTCGCTTGTTGTGTAACCCTCGATATAAATGGGTGCTTCTGTATTGTTTACAAATCTAAAATTCTTACCGCCTGACTCCGCGATAGCAGCGTCAGCTGAATAAGCAACATAGTTTACGATCATGGAATGATTGTGTCTCTCGGTAACTTCAAGCTCTGCAAGAAGTACTGCGTTGTAAAGAGTGGTAGAAACCTGACAGATACCGCCACCAAAACTTTCTACAACGACTCCGTTAAGATATGATCCCGCCTTGAAATAACCGTTAGCCTCGGTAAAAGGTGTTATGGCTTCAAGTACATTGAATTCCTGTCCGGGATATACCGTCGCACCGTTTATATGTGAACAACCGGTCTGAACATTGGTACTTCTGGATGAACCTGATGTCTTATAGCTTGTTGTATATGATCCGAGAACATCCTTAACTTTAGCAAGCTCTTCTCTGCTTCCGAGAGGCTCATTTGCTGTTATGGAAAGAGCCAGCTCCTCGCCGCTTCCTACCTTGGCATCCTTAACATAAGCCTTGATAAGTTCCGCAGATGCAGCTGTATCTACTTCATAGCCCGTCTGACCTTCTGTTATCTCAAATCCTTCCGCGCCCTTTTTGAGTCCGAAATTCACGGTCTCTCTGTTAAAATTCTTGGCGCAGTTTTCAAGTACAGCGGCAATCGCTTCATCGTCGAAACCATACTCTATATCAAAATTATAGTTATTGACCTCAAGATCCTTGAGTGCCTTATATCTCGCTATCACATTTCCTTCGTGACCAAGCGCATATGCATCTTCCACAACGTCTCTGTTATCCCAGGATATACCAAGCTCAGAACCTGTGATCGTGAGCTTCTGATCCTCTTCGCCGATAAGCGAAATTTCCGCCTCAAGAAGATTGCTAAAATAATCATCAATCGTCGCGGCAGCCTGCTCAACAGTCATATCCGAAACATCAATATTGCCGATGCTGACCCCTTTTGCGATTGTCTTTTCCGCAGCATATACAGGTGCTGAGGGAATCAAAAACGCCAGTAAGAAAAAGAGGCAAATCCCTCCAAATAGTTTTTTCATAATGCTTCCTCTGTGCTATTATGTTCTTATATTATTGACTTAAAAAAGCCTTGATTACTGAAAGGATATTATAGATGAAATTCCCTTTTTTCGCAAGCTTCGTTGTGGTAGCAATTTTTTTTAATATCAGTATGCGCAGAGTCTCAAGAAAAGAAGAAGACAAAGAGGCTGCTTTCTGGCGCAAAGAACGCGAAGCCAACAATGTCAGAAGAAAAAGTTTGGAAAATCTTGACTATATCAGCATCCCTGTGGATATTCTTCCTTTCGATACCGCAGGTGACAATGCCGTGTTAAAAGAAGCAGAGAAAAAAGTCTCTGACCTTAAAGACGAAAAAATAGTTAATCTCACAGGGATCACGAACACCGATCTTAAACTCGAATACGGAACCGCCAATATAAGCGAGCTTTCAAGGTTTGATCAGAACTACACTTCACTTGTATGTGCTCTTCAGGAATGGGGAAAAGAATTGTATAATCTCGGAAGATATGAGGATTCTGCCAAGGTGCTTGAGTTTGCGGTCAAGACAAGATCTGACGTGACCGCAACCTACAAACTCCTTGTCGATATGTACAAGACAAAGCTTGAATTAAACGAAGAAGAAATTAAAAGAAAGATTGAGGGACTTATTCCCATTGCAAAGAATCTAAATTCCCTCAGTAAAAAAAATATCTTGGCATTGCTTGAAAATTAGATCGCGCAAGGGCCTCCGCCGATCTCTACAATGTAGAAAGTAGCTTCGTATCCGATCTTTTTAAGGTAGTTTTCTCCGACTGTCTTAATGAAATTGTCGACAGCTTCATCTTTTACGATTGAAACCGTACAACCTCCGAAGCCGCCACCTGTCATTCTTGAGCCGATAACTCCGGGGATCTTCCACGCTTCCTCTGCGAGCGTATCAAGCTCTATTCCCGTAACATCATAATCATCGCGAAGAGACTCATGTGATGCTCTCATAAGTTTACCGAACTCATCGAGATCACCGGCCTTAAGAGCCTTAACGGCATCGATCGTTCTCTGATTCTCATATACGGCGTGTTTAGCCTTTTTCTGCATATCGGGATCTGTCAAAAGAGCTTTATGCTCCTCAAACTCTTCCGGCGTAAGATCGCCAAGTCCCTTTATGTCTACACTCTTTTGAAGAATCGCAAGTGCATCTTCGCACATCTTACGTCTTGCATTGTACTGTGAGTCCGTAAGTTTGTGCTTTTTATTGGTATTTGCGATAACAATCTTTGCTCCCTTTAAAACAATCGGAGCATATTCATAAGAAAGATCCGCAGTATCTAGGAATATAGCGTTGTTCTCTTTTCCCATCGCGGAAGCAAACTGATCCATGATTCCGCAGTTGCAACCGTTGTAATTGTTCTCGGAATACTGACCGATAAGCGCAATATCTTGATTGGATACGTCAAAACCATACAGATCTCTTAAGATAAATCCTGTAAGCACCTCTAAAGACGCAGATGATGAAAGTCCGGATCCGTTAGGAATATTACCGTCTATAACCATATCAAAACCGGTATCAAGCTTCATTCCTCTTTTTTCAAAAGCCCATACTACTCCCTTGGGGTAGTTGGTCCATCCCGCTTCATCGGATGGCTTTAGATCATCAAGAGATGTTTCTATAACACCTGCACTTTCGATATTTACGGAATAAAATCTAAGCTTGTTGTCATTTCTCTTAGAAACGGCAGCATAAGTTCCGATAGTAAGTGCGCACGGAAAAACATGTCCGCCGTTATAATCCGTATGTTCCCCAATTAAATTAACTCTTCCCGGAGCGAAATATGTTTTTACATCCCCGCCATCCGAAAATACCTTGTTGAAAGCGTCTATTACCGCTTTCTTCATATCCTGATCTATCATTGTAACCCCCTACCCCTTAATTCTTGGCAGCTTCGATAAGCTTATCTTTAAGCTGATTCTCGATCTGAGCAAGCTCAAGCTCTGCCTCGCGGCGTCTTGCCTTACCGTCAGTCTGGATCTTAAGAACTTCATCTAGAGTTGTGATAAGAGTCTCGTTGGTATGCTTAAGTGTCTCGATATCAACGATTCCTCTCTCTGCTTCCTTGGCGCTCTCGATGGTAGCAACCTTGAGTGCATCTGCATTCTTCTTAAGAAGCTTGTTGGTCATATCGTTAACTTCACGCTCAGCCTGAGCAGCCTGAGTTGAATGCTCGATTCCGATAGCGATGACCATCTGGTTCTTCCAAAGAGGAATAGTGTTAACTATAGTAGACTGAATCTTCTCTGCCATAACGGTATCGGAGCTCTGTACCATACGGATCTGAGGACCTGTCTGCATAGCTATTGTTCTTGTAAGCTCAAGATCATAGATCTTCTTCTCAAATCTGTCGCACTTATTGGCAAAATCCTTAGCTTTCTCCGCATCCTCGGGAAGACCTGACTCCTCAGCCTTCTTCTGAAGTTCAACAAGAGTAGTGGTTCTCTCTTCTTCAAGTCTCTTCTTTCCTGCAAGAATGTACATGGAAAGCTCTTTATAGTAGTTAAGATTAAGATCATACATCTTATCAAGGATATCAACGTCTTTCATAAGTGTGATCTGATGTCTTTCAAGCTCTTTACTGATAGTCTGAACGTTGGTCTCAACCTTGTTGTACTTAGCCTTCATAGCCTCAAACTTGTTTGCACCCTTCTTGAAAAATGCAAATAAGCCTTTCTCATCCTCGGCTATCTCGAAGCTCTTAAGCTGAGTAACAAGATCGGTGATCATATCACCAACTTCGCCCATATCTTTTGTCTTTACGTTATCAAGTGCCTTCTCTGAAAAATCGGCAAGCTTTTTCTGTGTTCCTACGCCATAGTTCATGATTCCTGCTGAATTGGCTATGTCGATCTGCTTGCTGAACTCCTCAACCTGCTTAAGTTCCTCGGGAGAAAGCTGTGCCTCAATAGCAACGTTACCGTTATCTTTAGCTTCTTCCTTGGGAGCTTCCTGCGCTGCTGTAGCTGTAGCGGTTGCCGCTTCTTCCCCAAAAGTAAGTGTAGGTGCAGCGGGTGCTGCATCAAAATTAAATTCCTCGCCCATCATTTCCTCCTGATTATGTATTTCTTATTCGCTCTTCATCTGCATGGCAACTCCTTGCCCTTCTGCAGTAAGTCCGTCCTGTGCCATCATTGTCTTCATAACTGAGATATCCGAAGAAATATCCCATGCCATATCCTGAAACAGGCTGTCCAAAAGATTCTCAAACGCTTCGTTGATCGTATCCATTGCATCACTGATCTCTGCCTTGGTCTTGGTTACGTTATCAAGATCCGGTTGCTTTTCAAGCTCAATATATGCGGATAAAAGCTTCTTGGTCGTCGGAAGATAATAATCCATAAGCTTGTGAAGTTCGTCAGCGCTCTCGGGGTTCTTACGAACCTGAGCAAAAATCTTGTTCATGATCTCTTCAAGACGATACAGCTTATCTGACATCTCTTCTGTATCGGGAATCTTATCATTTATCGTTCTTACAAACTTAATGTATTCCGTTCCGTCGCTTAATATATCTTTGGCAGTTCCCGGAAGTCCGGCTTCCTGCCTTGCCTTCTTATTGGCCTCTTCAAGCTCTTTTCTTTCTCTCTCGACTCTGTCCTTTTCGGCTCCAAGATACATCTGATAAGCATTATCCGTTATCATGCATGTCTTTTCCGTGGCGTCGAGTCTGGCTCTGGGAAGGTATCCCTCCTTGATCAGTTCTTTTATATCTTTAAGAACCGTCTCGTCCCTTTTAAGACATCTCTGCGCAAGTGCACTGATATCAAAGTATTCAACTGTTCCGAGCACTCTTCCGTAATCATAATATTTCTTGGTAAGCTTTTGCTTCTTGGCTCCTTTGTGTATAACAAAACACAGCATTCCAAAGATCGCGCCCAATGCTATTGCTATCGGCGTTGCAACCGTTGACCCTGTTGCCGCCGCTATCGCCGCCAAAAGCGCGCCGACTCCGGTTATTGCGCCAAAGAATGTTCCGAAAAAAACAGTTAAAAATCCTTCGGATTTATTGACCTTCTTTTGTAAAAAAGGAATCTGTCTCTGTATCCTGGCAGCATTGAACTGCTGTCTGTATACTCTGCCCTTACCTCCGCTTGAGTACGTTGTATGCCTAGGTATCGATACCGATTTAACGCTTCTTGTGATATCTGAAGCAAGTTTACTGTAATCGTTACTGTCAATTGCGGCAGAAACGCTTTTTAGTATATCCTTGCCTACATCTACAAGCTCATCTTGTATATTTTTTGCCATAACTATTCCTGATCCTCCAACAGCCGATTACAATAAGTAAATCAGCGATAAAACGTATCTAATATTTTACAGTAAAAAAAATCAAAAAACAACGCCCCAACAGTAGTAGTCGAGGCGTTTTTATACTTTTTTTACTTACTTGATATCCACTTTGATCTTATCGAGGTGCCATACCTCATCAACATACTCTTTTATAGTTCTGTCAGACGAGAATTTACCGCAGCTTGCAGTGTTGAGAAGTGCCATCTTCGCCCAGCGTTTCTTATCGGAATATGCATCCGAGATTCTCTTTTGTGCTTCCAGATATGATTCAAAGTCTTTTAAGATAAAGTACTGATCTGCTTTGCTTGAATTCTGCGTATTGAGAAGGCAGTTGTATAAAGGTCTGAACAGTTCCTTATCTTTGGAGAATGTTCCGTCAACAAGCATATCCAGAACCGTCTTTACATTAGGATCGCTGTTGTAGATATCCATCGGATTGTAGTTTCCGTTCTTTTCGTAATCCATAACTTCCTGAGAAGTAAGTCCGAAGATAAACGCATTTTCTTCTCCGACTTCATTTACGATCTCAACATTTGCTCCGTCCAGTGTTCCGAGTGTAACAGCGCCGTTTAGCATCATCTTCATGTTACCTGTTCCGGACGCCTCTTTACTTGCCGTCGATATCTGCTCGGATACATCGGCTGCCGCAAAGATAAGCTCTGCGTTAGATACTTTGTAATCTTCTATGAATACGACTTTTATCTTTCCGCCGATACTCTTGTCGTTATTAACAACGTCGGCCACCGCATTTATAAGCTTGATCGTAAGCTTCGCGGTAAGGTAACCGGCTGCTGCCTTTGCTCCGAAGATATAAGTTTTCGGATAGAAGTCCTGTCCGGGATGGCTCTTAATATCGTGGTACTTATAAATTACCTGGAGGATATTGAGGAGCTGACGTTTATATTCATGAAGTCTTTTTACCTGAACATCAAATATTGACTTGGGATCGACCTTAACGCCGTTGTGCTCAAGGATATAAGCCGCAAGTCTCTCCTTGTTCTTGAACTTGATATCCATGAACTCTTCCTGGGCCTTCTTGTTATCCGCAAAGTCTTTCAGCTTGGACATCTGAGAAAGATCGACAATCCACTCGTCTCCGATCTTCTTGGTGATCCATTCCGCCAAAAGAGGATTTGCATGCATAAGGAATCTTCTCTGAGTAATACCGTTGGTCTTGTTATTGAACTTCTCGGGCATCATCTCATAGAAATCCTTGAGCTCTCTCTGCTTAAGGATCTCGGTATGGAGCTTGGCAACACCGTTTACGGAATGGCCGCCCACGATCGCA
Source organism: Butyrivibrio sp. INlla21 (assembly GCF_900116875.1). Classification (GTDB taxonomy): domain Bacteria; phylum Bacillota; class Clostridia; order Lachnospirales; family Lachnospiraceae; genus Butyrivibrio. The sequence continues at coordinate 23,846 of NZ_FPCC01000029.1, read as the reverse complement.
AGATGAGCCATCTTGACCTGATTGTCATAAAGAATGGCCATGCTTCTTATCTTGGCCTGAACGTCAATTCCCGCCTGGTTGGTGTACTTACGCATGATCTGATCGACAAATCTTCTGTTTATCTCATCAACTATCTGATAGATTCTCGGAAGAAGTCTCTGGAACAGGTCAACAGGCCATTTCTCCAGCGCCTCCGACATTATCGTATGGTTTGTATAGCAGCAGGTCTTTAATGTAACATCCCATGCTTCGTCCCATGAAAGGAAATATTCATCCATCAAAAGACGCATGAGCTCCGCAACCGCTACCGTCGGATGCGTATCGTTCAGCTGAAATACAGCCTTTTCGTAAAACTTCTTGATGTCCTTGTGGTTTCTTAAATATCTCTTCAGCGCAGTCTGAACAGAAGCGGAGATAAAGAAATACTGCTGCTTTAATCTCAGCTCTTTTCCCGCGATATGATTGTCATTGGGATACAAAACTTCACAGAGCTGGCTTGCAAGGTTCTCCTGCTCAACAGCCTTCTGGTAATCACCCTTGTCAAAAGAGTCGAGGTGGAAGCACTGTACCGGCTCGGCTCCCCAGATTCTCAGTGTGTTGACTATTCCGTTTCCGTAGCCGACGATCGGAAGATCGTAAGGAATGGCCTTAACCACCTGATAACCTTCCTGTTTGAACAAGGTTCTTCCCTTGTCATCGGTATACATGTTTACGTAGCCGCCAAATTTGACTTCTTTTTCGTATTCGTTTCGCCTAAGCTCAAAAGGATTACCGTTCTCAAGCCAGTTGTCAGGCGCTTCGACCTGATAACCATCTACAATTTTTTGCTTAAACATACCGTATTTGTAACGTATTCCACAGCCGTAAGCCATGTAGCCAAGCGTGGATAATGAGTCAAGGAAGCAAGCCGCAAGTCTTCCAAGACCTCCGTTTCCAAGCGCAGGATCGGGTTCCTGATCTTCGATCAGGTTTACATCTATTCCGAGCTCATCAAGAGCCTCTTTTACCGGCTTATAAGCCTGAAGATTGATAAGATTGTTTCCAAATGCCCTTCCCATAAGGAATTCCATGGACATGTAGTAGACAATCTTAACGTCCTGCTCAGATGCCGCTTTCTGCGTAGTCATCCAATGGTCGACAATGGCATCCTTGATAGCGTAAGCAGCCGCCTGGTATATTTCCTGAGGCGTTGCCTCTTCCATAGTCTTTCTGTACAGAGTCTTTACGTTGTATAGCACACTGCGCGTAAACAATTCTTTGTCAAAAGATAACTGTTTCTTCTTCATGCGATGCGCCCTCCTTAGCTGTTGCAAACGTATACCTATCAATATTTTACCGCAAAACAGTTAATAATCAAACTTTTTCATGATATCAAAAAGAGGACTCCGCTTAGGAAGCGGAATCCTCTTTGATTCACTTGATAAAAGTATAGTACTTAAGGCTATATTTATCAAACCTTTTCTACGCCGATAGTAACCTTCTCGCCGTTGATATCCCATTCTTTTGCATTGGCAACGTCTGTGCCGAATACGATCTCATTGGCAAGTACCTTGGTTGCGATACTGTCGTTGTTGGCCTTAACGATCTCGGCAAGCTTGTCGTTACCGTTAAGTGAAACCTTGATGTGATCCATAACTTCGAAGTCTGAATCCTTACGCATTGTCTGGATCTTACTGATAATTTCGAGAACAAAGCCTTCCTTGATAAGCTCTTCTGAAAGATTTGTATCAAGCACAACTGTGATTCCCCAGTTCTCCTGAGAAATGAAGCCTTCCTTCTGAGCGATCTCGATAAGGAGATCTTCCTTAACAAGCTCAACATCAACGTCGTTTACGTTAAACTTGATGCTGCCGTTAGTATTAAGCTCATCCATTGTAGCGTTACCGTCAAGACCTTCAAGATATGCCTTGATAGCTCCGATGTTCTTACCATATTTAGGTCCGAGTGTCTTAAGCTGAGGCTTGAAGCTGTAGCTTGTAAAATCTCTTACATCATCTGTAAATGCAACGTTCTTGACATTGAGCTCTTCTCTGATGATATCCGTATAGAACTCACCAACAGTCTGCTCTGCCTTAACATACATCTGTCCGATAGGCTGACGGTTCTTGATGTTTGCTGCGTTTCTTGCAGCACGGCCGAGTACTACGATATCAAGAACTTCTTCCATATCCTTCTCAAGCTTCTCATCGATCATTGACTGATCTACTGCAGGGAAATCGCAGAGGTGGATACTGATAGGAGCATCCGGGAAGCTTGTACGAACAAGATTCTGGTAAATTTCCTCAGTCATGAAAGGAACCATGGGCGCTGCTGCCTTTGAAATAGTAACAAGTGCAGTATAAAGAGTCATGTATGCAGAAATCTTATCCTGCTCCATTCCCTTTGCCCAGAATCTTTCTCTGCTGCGGCGAACGTACCAGTTGGACATCTCGTCAACAAAGTTATCAAGAGCCTTTCCTGCCTCAGGAATTCTGTAATTCTCAAGGTTCTCATCTACAGCTTTTACGCAGCTGTTGAGCTTACTGAGAAGCCATTTATCCATAACGGTGAGCTTATCGGGCTCAAGCTTGTAATTAGCTGCATCAAATCCGTCAATATTTGCATAAAGTACGAAGAATGCATATGTATTCCAAAGTGTTCCGAGGAACTTACGCTGTCCTTCCTGAACGGCATCACCTGAGAAACGGCTGGGAAGCCAAGGTGCACTGTTTACATAGAAGTACCATCTGATCGCATCTGCGCCGTACTTGGCAAGTGCATCGAAAGGATCAACCGCATTACCCTTAGACTTACTCATCTTCTGTCCGTTCTCATCCTGAACAAGACCAAGAACGATAACGTTCTTAAATGCAGGCTTGTTGAAAAGAAGTGTTGCCTCAGCATGAAGTGAATAGAACCAACCTCTTGTCTGGTCTACAGCTTCTGAAATGAACTGAGCGGGGAACTGCTTCTCGAAGAGTTCCTTGTTCTCAAATGGATAGTGAAGCTGAGCAAAAGGCATTGCTCCTGAATCAAACCAGCAGTCGATAACCTCTTTTACGCGGTGCATCTTCTTGCCGCACTTAGGACATGTGATCTCAAATTTATCAATATATGGTCTGTGAAGCTCGCAAGTCTCAGCAGAAGGATCTCCGGAGAGCTCAGCAAGCTCTTTTCTTGAACCAACGGAAAGCTGGTGTCCGCAGTCATCACACTCCCAGATATTAAGAGGTGTTCCCCAATATCTGTCACGTGAGATACCCCAGTCCTGAATATTCTCAAGCCAGTCACCGAAACGTCCCTTACCGATTGACTCAGGGATCCAGTTGATCTCCTTGTTGTTGCGGATAAGATCGTCCTTAACTTCCGTAACCTTAATAAACCATGATGAACGAGCATAGTAAAGAAGGGGTGTTCCGCATCTCCAGCAGTGAGGATAATCATGCTCCATCTTAGGTGCTGAATAGAGAAGACCTCTCTTATCAAGGTCTTTTAATACCTCGGGATCCGCACTGATCGCGCCCTCTTCCATTTCCTTCTGAGTAGGCTTACATCTCATGCCGCCGAAAGGAGTCTCGGGCTTAAGCTTACCTTCTGAATCTACCATCTGTACAAGAGGTGCATCGTACTTACGTCCTACACGAGCATCGTCTTCACCGAAAGCGGGAGCGATGTGTACGATACCTGTACCGTCTGACATTGTTACATATGTATCGCAATAGATAAAGAATGCCTTCTTGTGCTGCTTCTCAGCTTCATCTGCTGCGCACTGATACAAAGGCTCATATTCCTTGTACTCAAGATCTGTTCCGACATATGATTCAAGAACTTCGTATGCCTTCTGTCCCTCTTCCTGAACAAGAGATCCGAGAACCTTGTCTGCAAGTGCCTCTGCAAGGTAATATACGTTACCGTCTACAGCCTTAACCTTGATATATTTCTCATCAGGGTTAACGCAAAGACCGATATTTGAAGGAAGTGTCCAAGGTGTTGTTGTCCATGCAAGGAAATATGCATCCTCGTCCTTAACCTTGAAACGAACTACGGCTGTGCGCTCTTTTAAGAGCTTGTAGCCCTGAGCAACCTCGTGTGATGAAAGAGGTGTACCGCAGCGAGGGCAATAAGGAACTACCTTGAAGCCCTTGTAAAGAAGACCTTTTTTCCAGATCTCGTTAAGAGCCCACCACTCGGACTCGATGAAATTGTCATCATATGTGATATAAGGATGCTCCATGTCAGCCCAGAAACCTACTGTGCCGGAGAAGTCCTCCCACATTCCCTTATATTTCCAAACAGATTCCTTACATTTCTGGATGAAAGGCTCCATTCCGTACTCTTCGATCTGCTCTTTTCCGTCAAGACCAAGGAGCTTCTCAACCTCAAGCTCAACAGGAAGTCCGTGTGTGTCCCATCCTGCCTTACGAGGAACTGTATAACCTTTCATTGTACGATATCTGGGAATCATATCCTTGATCGCTCTTGTAAGAACGTGTCCGATATGAGGCTTACCGTTAGCTGTCGGAGGTCCGTCGTAGAACATATACATCTCGCCTTTGCTGCGAGTATCCACGCTCTTCTTGAAAACGTCCTCGTCTTTCCAGAATTGTTCAATCTTCTTCTCTCTGCCGACAAAGTTCATGTCAGTTTCGACTTTGTTATACATTTATATTCTCCTCTCTTGAAATAGTGGGATATGTACTAAATTCGAAAAAACCTCATTAAGTACATCCCCATGGCTCGAACTAGCCTCGAAAATACCTCGGCAAGTTCTCTACTCAAAAAGCCCCGTCCTTTGTAAAAAGGACGAGGCCATTAATGTACGCTCGTTATACCACCTGTTTACACATACGCGCCATAGCTTATAAAGTCTACGGTTGAATACGCTCCCCGGTAACGTCGGGATATACGTCAGAACCTACTGTCATTTCAGTCCCGCAGCTCAGAAGTGATTTTCGGAAGTTCCTACTCGCACCGGTTCGCACCAACCACCGGCTCTCTGAAAGCTTTCAAATACTGCCTACTGTCTTCGTCACAGCCTTTGTATTCTTAATAATGACATATAATACTACTAAACTTTTAATCGTGCAAGTCTGTTTTATGTCCAGGCCTTAAATTCCTCGTCGGTACACTTAACGTAATGTGTACCGTCAACGAGATGTTCGGTTCCCTGTTCATAGTCGATGCCCGATGTCTTGTAGTCATAGTTAACCGACACCCTGTTCTTCTCGAACTCAGGGTTCGGCACGGGAATCGCAGACAAAAGACTCTTCGTATACGGATGGATGGGATTACTGAATATCTCTTCCGTTGTACCCGTCTCAAGAAGGTGACCCAAGTGAAGCACACCGATCCTGTCCGAAATATACTTGACCATCGAAAGGTCGTGCGCGATGAACAGATAAGCCGTTCCCGTCTCTTCCTGAATGTCTTTCATAAGGTTAACTACCTGCGCCTGAATTGAAACATCAAGCGCCGAGATACACTCGTCCGCAATAACAAGCTTGGGATTCTGGATAAGCGCTCTTGCAATACCTACACGCTGTCTCTGTCCGCCCGAGAACTGATGAGGATATCTGTCGGCATGCTCCTTGGCAAGTCCAACCTTGGCAAGAATAGCTTCTATCTTTTCCTCTCTCTCCTGCTTGTTCTTGTAAGAGTGATGAATATCAAGTCCCTCACCGATGATGTCCTTAATCTTTTTTCTGGGATTAAGAGACGCCATGGGATCCTGGAAGATCATCTGCATCTGCACTCTGAGCTTGTCTTTTGTGCTCTTTGAAAGCTTGCCGCTGATCTCCATTCCATCAAACGTAACCTTACCGGAAGTCGGATCATAAAGTCTTATGATACTTCTTCCGATCGTCGATTTACCTGAACCGGACTCACCTACAAGGCCGTAGGTCTCTCCGGGATAAACCTTAAAGCTTACATCGTTTACAGCCTTTACCGTGAATGTCTTGCTCACGGGGAAGTACTGCTTAAGTCCTTCTACTTCAAGAAGCGGTTTTTCATTATAATTTGCTGCCATTATTCTCCGCCTCCTTCTTCATTCTATCTATTCTTGCCTTGAGCTCCGCGGGCATCTCTACCTTGGGCGCTCTGGGATCAAGAAGCCATGTTGCCGCCTTGTGTGTTTCTGTTATCTCAAACATAGGCGGTTCCTTCTTGTCATCGATCTCAAGCGCATATGCGTTTCTGGGCGCAAATGCATCTCCCTCTTTTTCATGCAAAAGATTCGGAGGTGAGCCCGGGATTGTATAAAGTCTCGGCTCATCGGTATCAAGATCGGGCATTGCGGAAAGAAGTCCCCAAGTATAAGGATGTCTGGGATCATAGAAGATCTCATTGATGTTTCCGACTTCGACGATCTTACCCGCATACATTACGTTAACGTAATCCGCAACCTTGGCAACAACACCGAGGTCATGTGTGATATAGATAACCGCAATGTTTCTTTCCTTCTGGATCTTCTTGATAAGCTCAAGTATCTTGGCCTGAATATTAACATCAAGCGCTGTTGTGGGCTCATCGCAGATAAGAAGATCGGGATTGCATGAAAGAGCTATCGCGATAACTATTCTCTGTCTCATTCCGCCTGAAAGCTGATGAGGATACTGCTTCATCCTCTTTTCCGCATCCTCTATTCCGACCTCTTCAAGAAGCTTAACGGAACGGTCCCAAGCCTCTTTTTTATCGATCTTGTAATGCCAGATCATACCTTCCATGATCTGCTTGCCGATCGACATTGTGGGATCGAGTGAAGTCATGGGGTCCTGGAAGACCATGGCCATACGTCTTCCGTTGATGTGCTTTCTGATCCATGCCTTGTCCATCTTGAGAATATCGGTCTCTTTCCACTGCGCATCCTTATCAAGATCGGGATCGTAATCAATTCCGCCTTTGTTGTCGCGGTATCTGTATATGATCTCTCCGCTGTTTATGGTAGCGTTCTTAGCAAGAATACCCATAGCCGCACGCATTGTAACGGACTTACCCGAACCTGACTCTCCAACGATGGCAACTGTTTCGCCCTGATAGAGATCGATGTTGATTCCGCGGATAGCGTGCACTTTTCCTGCTGTTGTATCAAAAGTGATATCAAGATTCTTGATATCCAGTATTTTTTCTTTTTTCTTCTCTGTACTCATAGCGTTTACATCTCCTTAAGCTTGGGGTCAAGTGCTTCCCTAAGTCCATCGGCCACGAGGTTAAAGCTCAGCATCAAAAGAGCCATCACTATGATCGGAGGAATTATCTGATAAGGATGTGTTGTAAAGCTGTTAAATCCCTCTGAGATAAGTGATCCGAGTGAGCATCTCGGTACCGGAATTCCAAGTCCCACAAAGGAAAGGAATGCTTCGGTGAAAATAGCCGTAGGTATAGAAAACATAACCTGAGTAATGATAGGTCCGATAATATTGGGCAGGATCTCGCTGAAAATAATATGCATGCTTCCTGCGCCGAGTGTTCTTGATGCAAGAACGAACTCCTGCTCTTTAAGCTTGAGCATCTCAGCACGGGCGATCCTACTCATTCCCACCCACTCTGTAAGCATAAGAGCGATGATGATGGTGATCATTCCGGGCTTAAATACTAGGAGCAAAAGAGTCACGATAACAAGTCTGGGAATACCGTTGGCGATCTCAAGGATTCTCTGCATCACCATATCGACCTTGCCGCCGAAATATCCCGAAATAAGACCATAGCTCATTCCGATGATCATATCGATGATAGCGGCCGCAACTGCGATGATAAGTGAAACCTGAGCACCTGACCAGGTTCTTGTCCAGATGTCTCTTCCGAAGTTGTCGCTTCCGAACCAATAGAAGGTATCGGGAAGCTTCTTTTCAAAATAATAGTTAACGGTCTTTGTTCCCGACGTTGTATTGATATTCTCATGTCCGTCGAAAAGACCGGTGTATTCGATAATAGGTATTCTGGGCGCAAGGTTTTTCTGCTCCAGATTCTGTCCCGAATAGGTATAAGCATTCATTCCGGGACCTACAAATGCAAAGAAAGTAATTATAAGAACAAAAACAAGTCCGAATACCGCACTTCTTTTTCTTATAAAGCGGGCAATAACTTCTTTCCAGAAACTCTGTGAAGCAAAGTTAGAATCTACTTCGATGTCCGCATTGTTCTTTTTTAATACAAAATCCGCATCGGTAGGGATGTATTCGTTTTGGTTTAAAACCGCTGATTCATTTGACATATCAGTCTCCCTCCTTTGCCACACGGATTCTCGGATCGATGATTCCGTACATTATGTCTACCACGAGCATGATACCGATGTACATTGCCGAGTAGATAAAGCTTAGCGCAATGACAACATTGTAGTCATTGGACTGAATTGCGTTTACAAGGAGTGATCCGACTCCCGGGATTGAAAAGATCTTTTCTACAACGAGCGAACCCGTCATAAGGTCTACAACAAGCGGCGCCAAAACCGTGATAATCGGAATAAGCGCATTTCTAAGCGCGTGGCTGAACACAAGCTTTCTTCCCGAAAGTCCTTTGGACTCCGCAAGAAGCATGTAATCGGAACCAAGCACCTCTATCATCTCTGATCTTGTGAATCTTGCGATAGATGCCATTGTAAACATTGAAAGTGAAATTGAAGGTAATACCGATGAACCAAGCACATCCTTAGCCGAGAACAGCATAGTGAACCACTTGAGCCTGAATCCAAACTGATATGAAAGCGCAAGCGCAAACACATAAGAAGGTACAGATACACCGATTACGGAAATGATCGTTGCCAAAGTATCCCACACGGTATCGTGCTTAAATGCGGCAAGAAGACCAAGCAAAAGACCTACTACCGCGCCGATAAGTACCGCCGCAAATCCGACTCCGATGGAAATAGGAAGTCTTGTAGCGATAAGCTGTGTGATAGGTGTGTTCTTGGATATCTTGTAGCTTACACCAAGATCGCCTCTGAACATGTTTCCGACGTATTTAAAGAACTGAATAATGATCGGCTGATCGAGACCGTATTTTGCATACAGCGACGCTCTCTGTGCTTCGTTCAATTTCTCATCGTTGAACGGAGATCCGGGCATTAACTGCATCAGTATAAAAAGAATAAGTGTAATGGCAAGTAGTGTGAAAAGTGCTGTCACTACTCTTTTCAATATATATTTTCTCATATTGACTCCGAAAAAAGATAATGCGCAAGGGTGATATAGGTTATCACTACCCACCCTTGCGCAGTAATCATCTTATATTGCTATTAGTTCTTAACTGCTCTCTTATATACTCTGTTGAGTGCTACAGGATGGAACTCAATTCCTGATACGTTTGTTGAGATAAGCTCAGCATTGCACTGTGTATAAAGAGGGAAGATAACCGCATCATCCATTGCGATCTTCTCTGCATCATAAAGAGCTGCCCAACGAGCTTCGGGATCCATTGCGATCTCACCTGTTGTGCAATCGCTGATGATCTTGTCATACTCTGCGTTGCTCCAGAAGCCGTAGTTGTTCGGGTTGTTTGTGATCCACATACCAAGGTATGTCATAGGATCAGCATAGTCGGGACCCCAACGTGTAAGACCAAGCTCAAAGTCTGCTTCCTGCATACGCTCTACTCTCTCCTTCTTGGGCATCTGCTGAAGCTCAACAGTAAGTCCGGGAAGAGTTGTCTCAAGCTGCTCCTTAACTACCTGTGCAACCTTGATGGGAGCATCATCTGCGTCGTGGATCATTGTAAGAGTGATGCTTGTAGCGCCGAGCTCTTCAAGACCCTTATTCCAGTACTCTACAGCCTTGTCTGCATCATATCTGCAAACGTCCTCGAACTTCTTCTGGTCTGCGGAGAAATCGCTTCCGTCAGGGCCTGCTGCGAAGTCCATGGGAACACCTGTATATGTGGGAGCTGAACCATCCTTAAGAACGTCTGTTGTAATAGCCTCTCTGTTGAGTGCCATTGTAAGAGCAAGACGAATGTTGAGATTCTGAAGCTCCTTAACGTCTCTCATGTTGGGAGAGATATACCAAAGATATCCTGCACCGATTGCTGTGAATGCGGGATCATCCTTAACCTGGTCAACCTGCTCGCCGTTTACAAGTGTTGTATCAAGGTCACCGTTCTGGTAGCTCATAAGAGCCTGCTGTGAATCCTGGATTACCTGATAGCTAAGTCCCGGAAGCTTAACGGTTGCAGCGTCATAGTAATTCTCGTTCTTTGTCAAATGAATTGTTGTTGCTGCGGGCTGATACTCGTCAAGCACGAAAGCACCGTTTGAAAGTGTTGTCTCAGGGCTTGTTGCGAAAGTATCTGCACATCCCTCAAAGAATGCCTGGTTTACAGGGTAGAATGTAGGGAAGTACATAAGGCTTAAGAAATAAGAAACAGGGCAGTTGAGCTTAACTTCAAGAGTCTTGTCGTCAACGGCTGTAACACCAAGATCTGCCTTATCCTTCTTGCCATCGATAATATCCTGAGCATTTACGATCTGTCCGATATCACTGAACATGAAAGAATACTCGGAAGCAACTTCGGGATCAACCGCTCTCTGCCAAGCAAATACGAAATCTGCCGCAGTTACGGGCTCTCCGTTGCTCCAATTTGCATCCTTACGGATATGGAATGTGTATGTAAGACCATCATCAGCTACATCAACGCTCTCGGCAAGCGCGTTAACTGCCTGTCCGTCTGCGTCCATCTGCATAAGTCCGTCTGTGTAATCTGCGATAACTTCGAATGATGTTCCGTCAGTTGCCTGCTGGGGATCAAGTGACTCAACGGGAGTCTCAAGCATAACGTTAAGATCTGATCCGGAGCCCTCTCCTGTTGTTTCAGCAGCTGTGTCTGCTGTGGTCTGCTGAGCATCTGAACCCTGCTGGTCCTGAGATACTCCACTGACAGCTGAGCTTCCGCAAGCTACAAGGCTCAGTGTCATGGCAGATGCAAGTACGATAGATAATAATGTCTTCTTCATACTTTTCCTCCTCTTGTTTCAAAATACATGTATACAATTATATGTATATTTAATATATGCGTTTTATTTAGCACTGTCAACCAAAATCGCGTTGTCGCGTTGAACTGCTATAAGAGCTCAAGAAGCCTCTCCACGTCTGCTTTTTGGGTCGCCCAGTCTGTAGCAAAACGGATTACCGTATGATTATCATCATATTTTTCCCAAAATCCGTATCTGACATTCTTATCAAGCTCTTTTAACTTCTCATTTGAGACAATAACGAACTGCTGATTGGTCGGAGAATCAAGGAAAATCTCGTATCCTTTTTTCTTTAAACCCTCTTTTAATAATTCCGCAGTATCTATGGCGTTTCTGCCAAGCTCAAAGTAAAGCTCGTCCGTAAACAGCGTATCGAACTGTAGTCCCAAGAGCCATCCCTTTGCAAGAAGTGCTCCGTGCTGCTTGATCACAGGGATAGGGTGCTTTGTTGTAACTCCCTTTGTAAAGACAACCGCCTCTCCAAAGAGCGCTCCGACCTTGGTTCCTCCGATGTAAAAGACATCCACAAGACTTGCGATATCTTTGAGGCTTACGTCGGTTCTTTTGCTCATAAGACCGTATCCGAGCCTTGCTCCGTCAAGGAAAAGAGGGATCTTATACTCTTTGCATATCTGAGAAATGTTCTCAAGTTCTTTCTTGGTATAAAGAGTTCCGTACTCTGTCGGATGAGATATATAAACCGCTCCCGGGAATACCATATGCTCGTGATTGGCATCGCCGTAGAAATCCTCAAGAAGCTTCTTAAGATCTGCAGCTGCGATCTTGCCGATATCAGATCCGTATTTCTCGGTATCTTTTTCCTCGCCGCGGTTCGGAAGCGTTATTACTTTATGTCCGGCATGCTCGATCGCTCCTGCCTCATGAGCTGCAATGTGGCCTGTGGACGCCGCAACGATCCCCTCGTAGGGTTGGATCAGCATATCAATTATTGTCTGATTGGTCTGAGTTCCTCCGACAAGGAAGAATACATCCGCATCCGGTGTTCCGCACGCTTTCTTTATCTTGTCGGCTGCACTCTTACAATATTCATCCGTTCCGTAGCCGTCTATCTGCTCGAAATTGGTCTCTGTCATGCGCTCAAGGATCCTGGGATGAGCGCCCTTTGTATAATCACTTGAAAAAGAAATTCTCTTATCCATATTTACTCCTCTTCCACTCCCGTGAAATCTGTATATTCCTCTAGGACTTTAACAAATGCTTCGAGTCCTTTTTTATCTTCTTCCGAAAATCTTGCAAGTAAGGGACTGTCGATATCAAGAACGCCGATCACCTTTCCGCCTCTGTGTATGGGCACCACGATCTCCGAATTGGAAGCTCCGTCGCAAGCGATGTGGCCTGCGAACTCATGCACGTTGTCAACAAGCTGCGTTTTGTCCTCGCCCGCCGCGGTTCCGCACACTCCTCTTCCAAGCGGTATCCTTATACACGCAACCTTTCCCTGAAAGGGTCCCAGCAAAAGAGATCCTTTATTCATAAGATAAAAACCGGCCCAGTTGAGATTCTCTATGTTGTCAAATAAAAGAGCAGATGCATTGGAAAGGACGGGAATGAAACCCGGTTCGTCTTCCGCAAGTGCCTTGATCTGCTCGCCCAGTAGTTTGTAATCTGTCATGTATTTTTCCTTCTTTCAATGCAAAATTAAACTTAGATTTGTACTGCATTAAAAACTATGATATATAAAAATAGTAAATGAATCAATTACGTAAAATCAATTAAATCGGAGTAAAAATGATCAACCAAAACACCATATATTATTCAGATGCAAAAGTGATCCTCAAGAGGGGTGAGGGACGTGAATTCAAGGCCGGCGGTGCCTGGATCTATGATAATGAGATTGCCCGTATTGAGGGTTCTTTTGACGATGGAGATATTATTGAGCTCAACGACTTCGACGGCTATTTCCTCGGATACGGCTTTATCAACACAGCTTCAAAGCTGCGAGTTCGCATGATGTCCAGGAAAAAGAACCATCCCGTAAATGAAGAGCTTATCAAGACAAGAGTCAGAGACGCCTGGGAATACAGGAAAAGGGTCATGACTTCCTATATAAATACTTATCTGTATCAGTACGATTCTCCCATGGCGCTTACCATGCTCTCCTGCAGACTCATCTTCGGAGAGGCGGATTTCCTTCCCGGTATCACTATCGACAAGTTCGCAGATGTACTTGTCATTGAATCACTGGCTCTTGGCACCGACAGAATGAAGAACATCATCCTTGATGCCTGCAAAGAAGTCCTTGCGGAAGACGGCGTTACGATACGCGGTATCTATGAAAGAAGCGACGCTAAGGTGCGCGAGCTTGAAGGCCTTGAGCGCATTAAAGGTTTTATCGGAGAAGAATTCGACACCAAGGTTCTTATTGAAGAGAATGGTGTTAAATATTATGTAGATGTAGAGAACGGCCAGAAGACAGGTTTCTTCCTTGATCAGAAGTTCAACAGACAGGCCATTCGAGGTCTCTGCAAGGGCAAAAGAGTTCTCGACTGCTTTACTCACACAGGCTCATTTGCTCTTAACGCAGCAGCAGGCGGTGCCGCTGAAGTCATCGGTGTCGACGCTTCGGACCTTGGCTGCGAACAGGCAAGAGAAAATGCTGCTCTCAACAATTTGTCCGATGTTGTGAGCTTTGAATGCGCCGATGTATTTGACCTTCTTCCAAAGCTTGAATCGGAAGGCGAATCTTTTGACGTTGTTATTCTCGATCCTCCCGCGTTTACCAAATCAAGAGCTTCTATCAAAAAAGCTGTCACAGGCTACAAGGAGATCAACATGCGCGGCATGAAGCTCGTAAAGGACGGCGGCTATCTTGCAACCTGCTCCTGCTCTCACTTTATGGACGAAGAACTCTTCCTTAAAACCATAAAGGACGCAGCCAGAGATGCGCATAAGAGACTAAGGCAGATCGAGTTCAGGCAGCAGGCAGCAGATCACCCTATTTTATGGGGCGGAGCGGCTTCTTATTACCTTAAATTCGTTATTTTTCAAGTTTGCGATGAAAAATAAAAAAAATGTGTTGACAACCCAGCACTTATACTCTAAAATCAATTTTGTTGTCGCGGTAAACACGGCAACGAAATAAACGCGATAGTAGCTTAGTTGGTAAAGCGCCACCTTGCCAAGGTGGAGACCGCGGGTTCGAGCCCCGTCTATCGCTCTTTTTTATGCCTTGAAATCACTGCGTTTCAGGGCTTTTTTGTTCTTAAAATAGTGGTCTGCAAGTGGTCTTTTTTGTTAAGTTTGGCTAAGAAAGCATGTGTTCTGGGCTAATACCTATGATTTTGAGCTTTTTGATAAATGTAGCGGTAGTCTATGCTTCATTTAAGGCCAATTATTGGTGAATGATACCTATGGTTTTTCTGTTTTTCAAAATCATAGCGGTAGTATTTAGCTTTTAAGACTGTCAATTTCTGCTGAAAGTACCCATGGTTTTGTGAATTTTGAAAATCATAGCGGTAGTTTGGCCATAGCCGACCTCTCAATCTTAGTCAAGAATACCTATATAATAATGATTATCATGAATTGTAGCGGTATCGGCAAAATCACTATTTGATGAAAAATGATAATCGACATCGAGTATACATTTGACAAAAAATGAATTGTATGTAACAATTGGCTCATCAAATGACAAGTAAATAAATTTCCTATAAGAGGGAGTAGCTACAGGGTGTACGCTCTGTGTTCAGGTTCGACTTAGGTGCAAGAAATTGCACCCGGCCTGTCCGAAGCTTAGGATGACAGCGAGACTTTTATAGAAACCATGTGATTAATCACATAGTTTCTGTAAGAGTCTTTTTTTTTTTACAACATTATTAAACCTATAGGAGGTGCCTTTGTTAAATTATTTAAAAATCGCGAGACCTGATCATTGGATCAAGAATATTTTCATCATTCCTGGAGTCGCACTTGCATGGCTTCTCGCAAACAGGGACATAGAAGCTTTTCACTTAATAAAATTTATTGCAGGTTTTTTTGCCACCTGCTTCATTGCCTCTGCGAATTACGTTATAAACGAATGGCTTGACGCAGGTTATGACCAATATCATCCGGTAAAAAAGAACCGGCCCGTGGTCGTAGATAATATCCAGTTAAAATACGTCATTCTGGAATATATTCTTTTTGCCGCATCCGGATTGGTGATTTCCCTGTTCATGGGCAGGATGTTCTTTTGGAATGAGATATGGCTGCTTGTGATGGGGATCCTTTACAACGTAAAGCCTATCCGCACAAAAGATATTGTATATGTAGATGTTTTGACAGAGTCCATTAATAACATCATCAGACTTATGTTGGGATGGAGCATTTTAACCAGTGAGTTTCTTCCACCTGTAAGCGTTGTATTCGGATACTGGATGGCCGGAGCATTTCTTATGACAGCAAAAAGGTATGCGGAATATAAGATGATTGGAAACCCTGAACTTGCTGCCTCCTACCGTAAATCATTTAAGTATTACAGCGAGACCAGACTTCTTGCTGCTACATTGTTTTATGCCATGTGCTCTACCTTCAGTCTGGGAATCTTTCTCGTGAAATACAAGATAGAGTACATCTTTGCAGTTCCCGTAATGTTCGTTCTATTTATATATTATTTTATTCTTTCTTTCCGTTTTGACTCTGTAGCCCAGAGACCGGAAAAACTATATAAGGAAAAATCGCTTATGATGCTTGTAGGTCTTCTTGTTGTCCTGCTAATCATATTATCCGTGATACGCATAGATGCACTCAATCAGCTTAAGATAATAGAACTTTTGAGGTATTAAATATGCTTAGTAAAAACAATGTTATAAAGACGCTGTATTTCATAAGCTGTGCATTTGCAGTTCTCCTGGTGTGCACCAGATCATCTTTTCTCTACCCGTATAATAACTGGGACGATGCCAACAGCTATTTCACAATGGGAAAAGGCATGATGAACGGTCTTGTAATCTACAGGGATCTCTATGATCAGAAAGGTCCTTTTCTCTACCTCGTGTATGGCATTGCGTATCTAATATCCAACAGGTCTTTTGCAGGGGTATTTGTGATTGAAATTCTCTTTGCCGGTTTTTTTGCTGCTGAAATGTTTATGATTCTTAAGCTTTACTGCAGTGAAAAAGTATCTCTCCTGTCAGTACCTGTTCTGCTGGCTATTGTTTATTCTTCAAGATGTCTCTACTGGGGAGGATCCGCTGAGGAACTATGTCTGCCTCTTTTCGGGTACAGTCTCTATTCATTTCTTAAATTTTCAGGAAACACAAAGCAGAGCATCCCGCCATTAAGAGTCCTGTTTATCAATGGATTGGCTGCAGGCGTAGTGATGAATGTAAAGTACAATATGCTAGGCTTTTATATCGGCCTGTTTTTTGCATTTCTCCTGATATATGTACTGCATCGTGATTATCGGACTTTCTTTAAAGGCATCATGATCATAGCATCCGGAATGTTTCTTGCAACGCTTCCATGGCTCATCTACTTTGGTGCAAATGGTTCCCTTGGATCCTGGTATGAATGCTATGTCTATAACAATGTCCACATATACAGCAATTTTGAGGACAGGATAGCTGTTTCCGAGAGGATATATAAACTTGCAAAGAAAGCATTGGACATAGTCCTGAAAAACAATCCCGCATCTTTATTTGCGATTTGCGGAGGATTGTATACGCTTTTGGCTCCCAGGAAGACTTTTGTTGAAAAAATAGGAATATCCTTCAGTGTCTTCTTCCTGTTTTTGGGCATATATATCGGAGGTGGCACGCTGGATTACTATGCGATTCCATTCATGGTATATGTGGTGCTGGGATTTGTAGTTATCGGAGTGATATGCGGTTATATTTGCAAAAAGTTGTTTTCATCCTTCACTGTGAGCCGCTATTTCTTTGCAGGCGTTAGCATACTTTTTATTTGCCTGTCTGCTTTTACTGCCTATATGCGCACTCCCAACAGGGAATTTATGGCTCAGGACAAGGACAACTATTTCCTGACCAAAGCCGCCGCCCATATCACAGATGAAAATGCAAGCCTTGCCAATATAAACTATCTGGACTGCGGACTGTATACCGCAACAGGAATTGTGCCCAATATCAGATATTTTCAGACAAACGGCATAGCCGTGGAGGAGATGTTTGAAGAGCAGGCAAGGTACATCCGCGAAGGTGTCACAGACTATATTATTATTTGCGACAATTATCCTGACAGTATATATGATCACTATGAGCTATTGGATCAGTGGGAAGTTGATCAGTCAGAATATCATTTTAATTTATTTCTTTTCAAAAAGATCATGTGATTTTTGGAAAACCCGCTTAAGGGCAGGGAGAAATGTTTTTTATGACGAACGGCAAGATCATTTAATCAGCTAGACAGTATTGGTAGCTGGTTCTTACAGTACTGATACTGCTATTTGAAGCGGCTATCTTTATAATTTGCGGTGAAAAATACACATACATCGGCATCCATGATAACCTTGATATTCATATAGCAGACTACAGAGTGCTAAAGCTTACAGGCACTTTCTTCGATTATAATGCAGAATTGCCGATTCTTGGCGGTATCAGCAGAAGCTTTTTGCTCAGCGGATTTTCTCTTTATGCATTTCTTCATATGGTATTTCCCACTTTTGTGGCTTATATTATAGGATACTTTCTGAAGATCCTAATTGCTATCACCGGGGCGGTTCTTCTTGGGAAAAATATCCTAAAAGAAAGATACTCGGATAATGCATGGATTATTGTGATGTGAGGTCTGATATATGGGCTTCTTCCTATGTATCCTGCTTTTCTTTTTCGTTTGCGTCTATTCCTCCATGCCTGTTGTCATTATATATCTTGCAGTTCTCAGCTTCGGCTATATAAAGCGAAGCGATTTCAAGGGCATGAGAAAAGATCTGTTCAATAAGGTCTTTTTGTTTATAGTATTTAACAGCCTGATTTACGGTCTTTATACTTCTGAAGGCTTCAGAACGATTGTTGAGACAATTCTTCCGCCACTTAAAGGCTGGCAGTTCAACAGAACTATTTTTTTCAATCCATTCCTCTGGTATCTGGAAATCGTGATAATCACAGCAAGACTTTCAAAACTGGGTTGGAAAAAAGGCAGTGCTTCTGGATTTATTTACTCTGTTTTCTGTGTGCGGAACCCAGTCTCTGTATAATGATTTTTATAACACTATGTATACAAATGCTTATGAGTTGATTAAACACAGGGAGAGTGAGAGCTTATCTTACGGAGAGTTCTATTCAGAGAAGCTATTTGACAGAATAAAAAAGAAACCGGATACAGCGGAGAATATTCAGCTGCATATGGTTTCCATCCAGCTGTACTATCTTATGATGGCATAGCAACGCTTGATGCATGTTTTAGTTATTACTATCAGTCATACAAGGATTCCTTCAGAGAGGTGATAGCCCCCGCTCTGGAAAGGTCTGAATCAGCCAGAATTTATTACGACGAGTGGGGCGGAAGGACCTACCTTTTTTCCGCATATGATGAAAATATATGGAAACCGGTTAAAACAATGGCCGTGACAGACAATAGGCTGTTTATAAATACGGAGGCCTTCAGAAAACTCGGAGGAAGATACATTTTTTCAAGAATAAAAATCAGTAACGTGGAGGATCTTGGATTTGATGCTGTCGGATGCTTTACAGACGGCGATTCTCCTTATGAAATATATGTTTATAGGCTTGCTGTCTGATCTAAATTCCAGTCCAGAAAAGTATTCTTTTTTACGAAATAGCTTTTCTTAGCCAACTGTGCCAGATATTTATCCGTAACAGAGTCGGAAAAAAAGTTATCTATTGCTGAGTCGGGGAATTCCTTCAGATATCTGTTTACTTTTTCTTTGCCTTTACAGTTTTTGCTTAAGAATTTTCCGCTATTTGGATCAACTTCTGATGCGATGAGGGAATTATTTCCAATTTTCTGTATTGCAGGTCTGACAATAAAATCCGGAGATGCAGTTATTACCAGATCATCGGATTTTTTTACCATCAAGTACCAGCTTTTGATTTTGCTGATATTTTTATCCCAAAATTCAACCGGCAGATCATCGATGCTTCTCATATCCTTAAGGAATGAGAAAAAGATTTCTTTGAACCGGGTTTTTGTTATTTTCCCGACCCTGTATTGTATAAATGCCAGCATGCATCCGGGAATTCGAATTATAATTTTGGGATTTTTTCTTAAACAGAACAGATAAAAATCTATCGTACTGTCACCATCGTAAATTGTTCCGTCAAAATCATATACATTCATTGTATGGATACCTCTTCACGTAATTATTTTTTTGCATTAGCTGTGAATGTTTTAGTCTGCTATTATGAGCTTCTATGCAGATCTTCGTAGTAACTGTTTCTACAATATGACCGTATTCCATAAAAATCAACATAACAAATTATAAGCGTCCGAGCCAGATGCCGAACATCAGGACAGATATAAGGCTTCCAATGATAGTCGAAAAATCTAGTATCGCCATCTGCAATGCCCTCCCTATACATATTCCTCATTGAGGTTTCTACGTAAACAGGGCTTTTAATCTCCCTGGTGGGAGCTAACCGCCTACCGCTATGAAATGGTAGCACCGATTCGAATTATAGCACAAAGCATGGCGACGAAAAATAGCAAGTTGACGGCTCATAAAAATATGATATGACAGTAAAGTATTTTGGCTAAGAGTTTGGTTAATAATTAGATGAGGCTGCCCGTTCTTCCTTTCTTTATGCGGGTTTGAGGGTTCAAGATAGTTTGGTTCGAGCCCCGTCTATCGCTTAAAAAAGGACATCCAATCGGATGTCCTTTTTTCATGCGATAAGACGGGTGCGAGAACCCGCGAGCTGTAGTGTTCTGTAGTCTATCGCTCTTTTTTCTTTTAAGCAGGCAAAACCGCCTATTTCATCCCTTTTTCCTCATTCAATTTATTGTATAATAAGAAAGACCCAGTAATATCACTGATATTTGCGCGCATAAAGGAGAAAAGATGAGCGAACAAAAATTACCGGTAATCACAATCAACAGAGAATTCGGTGCAGGCGGAAGGAGCCTGGCTGCAATTCTGTCAGAAAAACTTGACATTCCTTATTATGACAAGGACTTTGTATCAAAAACCATGGAGGAAAGCGGCTTCGACGAGGAAGACGTTGAACGCGAAGGCGAGGAATTAAGTCGTTCTTCAAAGGTGCTCGATGACCTTTTTAACAGCACCGTTTCCTATACCAGTTCCCATGATGCCATCTTTAAAGCTGAAAAAAAGGTTATCTTAAAGCTTGCAGAAAGTCCCTGCATTATTGTAGGACGCTGCGCCAATATGATCTTGGCAGAAGCCGGTGTCGATTCAATTAACGTATATCTCCACGGCCCCATGGAAAATAAGATGCAACGTCTCGATGAGATCTCCATAGACGGAAAGCCTGTTACAGAAAAGTCCATGGAAGAACACGACCGCAAGCGTCGTACATTTTTCAAGAAATATACCGGAAAAGAAATATCTGATGCGTCAAATTACACATTTTGCTTTGACGTTGGAAAAATAGACATTCCTCAATGTGCAGAAATAATACTTGCCACGTTGAATAGACACTAAAACATTGCATTTACAGGAGGAAACCATTATGAAAACCAGCATAAGGCAGAAACTTATCTGCCTTCTAGTTGCCACATCCCTTCTTCTACTTTCAGGATGTGGTGGTCAGAGGATGATGATGGGAACCGGAGGAACATCCGGAACTTATTATGCTTTCGGCGGAGTACTTGCCCAGTACATGAAAGAATATACTGATTACAGCGTAACAGCAGTATCAACAGCTGCATCCAAAGCCAATATACAGAGTATCGGCGATGGAGATTATCAGATTGGCTTTACCCAGTCAGACGTTATGAGCTACGCCTGGGAAGGAAGCAGATCCTTTGAAGAAGACGGCCCTTCCAATGACTTCCGTGTCCTTGGAGCCCTTTATGCCGAGACTGTTCAGCTTATAACCATGAAGGACGACATTAAATCCGTAAGTGATCTGAAAGGAAGAAGCGTCTCTATCGGAGCCCCCGGTTCCGGAGTGTATTTCAATGCCATGGACGTACTTGAAGGCGCAGGACTTTCAGTGGATGATATCAAGCCACAGTATCAGAGCTTTGATGACAGTAAAGAAGCTCTTAAAGACGGGCAGATAGACGCGGCCTTTATCGTCGCCGGCGCTCCTACTTCCGCCATCACAGAGCTCGCCACAACAAACGGTGTGAATCTTATACCCATTGATGGAGAGCTAAGAGACAACATCATGAGCATCTGTCCGTATTATACCCCCATGCAGATACCTGAAGGAACCTATCCGGGACAGGACAAACCGATCGAGACAATAACGATCAAGGCTACTTTGATCGTAGATGCAGATCTTGATGATGAATGTGTATATAATCTCACTGCTGCTGTTTTTGATCATAAAGAAGCCATAGCAAAAGAAAATGCTAAGGGCGAAGAACTTTCAATAGAAAATGCCACATCCGGAATTAACGTACCTTTCCACAAAGGTGCTGCCCGTTACTATGAGGAGCACGGTATTTCGGTACCTACACAGTAATGTAAAATATGACCAAAGAAGGAGATTTAATGAGCAATCAAGTTAAAGACTTAAATATAAACGCACCTTCGCAGGAAAACTTTGATGAGGTTATGAAAAAATATGACAGAGAATCCAATGTCCGCATCTGGACCGGAAAACCTGCAATAGCAGTTAAAGCTATATTGATAGGTTTTTCTTTGTTCTGTATATGGGTAACTCTGTTTGCCACATTTCTTGAAGAAATAAGACTTACATCATTCATGGGGCTTATCGTACTCCTTGGATTTTTGTATTATCCTGCAAACAAAAACAACAATAAAGAAAACCACATACCCTGGTACGACATACTTGGTATGATCTTAGGAACCGGCGCATTTTTGTATTACACCTTCAACGCCGAGCAGATCATTCAGCAGGGAACAAGATTTCAGCCCTACCAGATCGTGATCGCCGTGATCGGCATCATAGCCCTTTTGGAAGTGACAAGACGAAGCGTAGGCTGGCCTATCCTGATCGTAGCACTGTTCTTTATCGTCTATGCCCTTGTCTATGGACTTACCAATCCATCGGCTCTCGGTAGACTTAATTATCTCGTGCGAAATCTGTTTTATGCAAAGACAGGTATTCTGTCGACCCCGATCAATGTTTGTTCCAAATATATTGTCGTGTTTATCATCTTCGGAGCGTTTCTTGAGCGCACCGGAATTTCAGAGCTTTTCATAAATCTTGCAAACTGCATTGCCGGTCGTTTCGCCGGAGGCCCCGCGAAGGTTGCCGTTATCTCATCAGCACTTTGCGGTATGGTAAGTGGTTCATCCGTTGGAAACACGGTTACTACCGGTTCCGTTACAATTCCTATGATGAAAGAGACCGGATATAAGTCATCCTTTGCCGGCGCCGTAGAAGCCGCTGCATCAACCGGAGGCCAGATCATGCCCCCTATCATGGGTGCTGCTGCCTTCCTTATGGCTGATATCATCGGTGTTCCTTATTCCGACATTCTTTCAAGAGCTATTTTCCCGGCGGTCCTGTACTTTACAGGTATTTTCGTAGCTGTTCATCTGGAAGCTAAAAAACACGGCCTTACAGGTGTCCCGGTGGAAAAACTGCCTAAGTTCTCACAGCTTTTAAAGAAGATCTATCTTCTTGCTCCTCTTGTACTTCTTGTTATCTGGGTTTCCAAGAACATGATGACAATGCAGAGAGCTGCTGCTTATTCCATCGTAGTTGCCATCCTCGTAGGCGTGATTGAAGGTTTTGTCAGCGGCGATCGCTTCACCTTAAAGAAGTTCCTTGAGTCACTTGAAGCCGGCGGAAGAGGAACAATTACAGTTGGTGCTGCCTGCGGAGTTGCAGGTATCATTTCAGGAACTATCACAATGACAGGTCTTGCCAATGAAATGATCAACGCCATCGTTGCCGTTGCGGGAGACAAGCTCTTTATCGCTCTCTTCCTTACGATGCTGTGCTGTATCGTCCTTGGTATGGGCGTTCCTACAACAGCCACTTACTGTATCATGGCTGCAACCTGTGCACCGATCCTCACAAGAATGGGCGTTCCGATAATAGCAGCTCACTTCTTTGTATTTTATTTCGGTATTGTGGCAGATATCACTCCTCCTGTGGCTTTGGCTGCATATGCAGGAAGTGCTATCGCAAAGTCCAATCCAATGCGTACTGCCATCGCCGCAACAAAGATGGCTGTAGCAGCTTTTCTGATACCGTATATCTTCTGCTTTAGCCCTGCGATGCTGCTTATAGATACTACCGTATCGAGCGTCATAATAATCTACGCAACCGCTCTGATCGGAATCATGGCAGTTGCTGCCGCACTGGAAGGATATCTGTTTACCGACATGAAGATCTGGGAAAGGATCATTATGATCGTCGGCGGAATCATGCTTATCTCTCCCGGTACTATAACAGATGCCGCCGGTGTTGCTGTTATAGCAGTTGCTCTTATCCTTCAGTTTATATCTAAAAAAAGAATAGCTAACGCTTAATATAATAACTCTATAACAAAAACCGAGGCATAGCATAATGCCTCGGTTCAGACTGTAGACAAAGTGGTCTTGAGAGCATAGCTCTCAAGACCATTTTTCTTCTTAAGCCGGATTTTCATAATAAAAATGGTCAAAACAGCCCTTATCAGGCCATTTCTAACCGCCATTCATTCTTGATTCTTGCAAGCTTTTTTAGATTCATACACGCAAAGGTAAGCGCGACCTTCATTTCCATCCGCGCCTTTCCATACATCTGTGTATATCTAAATCCATGATTCTCTTTGGCTGTCCCAAAGATTCTCTCTATTGTTTCTTTCCTGTGAGAATAGAGATCTTTCATCCCCTCGGTGTATC
>NZ_FPCC01000006.1 GCF_900116875.1 Butyrivibrio sp. INlla21 | reverse complement strand
TCTACGATATGCTCTGTTTAATACCACCATCTATGTCTGTCATTGGGATCCGACATTTAGCGCTTACCTTGCCAAAAAGCGAGCTGAAGGGAAGCATTATTATGTGGCTGTATCCCATGCCACAAAAAAACTTGTGAGACTGATATATCAGCTTGAGAAATCTCATCAGTTATACAACAAAGCAGCTTAACTAATTCCATACAAATCTTCTTTCAAGAGCATCTAAAACGATGCTCTATTTGTCATGCAGTTTTCAAGGTGCTGAATACGATGCATAAGTCATCGTCGCTATATTTAAAACATTTCTGTTTTAAAACATTTTTATTGACTTTCTTTAATAGTTAGTCTTACATAGATATCTTCTTACCAAAGTATCTCCTTGCAAGAATGATTCCGTACAAAAACCAGATATACTGGAACCAGATTGTAAGCACCAGCGGGTGATATGGTATTCCGGCAACCTTCATGATAAGTCCGACTATCAGAATTGTAAGTGAAAAATAGTGAACGAATGCGATTTTTTCTTTTCTGTCAGCAATGACATGAAGAACAGTGGCAATAAGGAACGAATAGTCTGAGCAAAAGACAAAGACTCCGACAAAGTCATACCACTTTTTTGCCATTCCTTCGCAGAAGACGCCCGCTATCGCCAGCGTAGCGCAGACAAATACAACAATATCAACCACTCTTAATACCTTGCGTAATCCGTTCATACCGTCTCCTCCATTCAAACACTTAGATCATTCCCTCAATATCTTTCCTACTCTCCGCGTGCGGGAATTCATCAAATACAGGGCTTGGAACATGCGGCTCAAACATCATGTGTCTGTACCAAAGCGCCTGCACGGGATGCATCCCGATCTCTTTGGCGGTAAAGAGTTCTCGTGAGCCGCCGTCTCCGACATATAAGCATTCCTCGGGCTTAACGCCCAGCTCGGCGGCTGCCCTAAGATAAATCTCCGGCTCAGGCTTAGCAACCCCCTGCTCATATGAAAGCATCGCCGCATCTAACAAAGGATATAATGAACAATTCTTGATCATCCTCGCTTCATCGGAATAGCAATTGCTGATAAGTCCTGTCAGGATTCCCTTCGCTCTCAAAGCATGAAGTAAATCCAAAGACTCTTTCGGGATCACACGAAAGGTATCTTCAAGCGTAGCTTTTCTTCCGTCTGCTACCATCGCAACATTCTTTTCAGAATATATCCCCATCGCCTTAAGCGCTTCCCCGATGCCATCTTCTATCGTCACTTTACCAAGTGTCCTGGCTTCTTCCGTCTCATGCCACACCTTCCTAAACGGATCATGCTCAACTCCAAGATCCGCCGCTATATCTTCACTAAAATAAGTACTTCCTTCAAACAACGAGACAAGTGTCTCAAACATATCAAAAATGACTGCTTTGATCATTTTCTCCTCCCTGAAATAACAATAATTTATTATAGCAAAATACCCGCCCGCAAACCACCTAAAAAGCCCATAATATCGGGCTTGAATCCGATGTAATTCTTGCGATATAATATAAAAAACGCAAATAAGGAGGAAGCAATGACAGACGGACGTGAGGATCTGATATATTCACTTGCCAAATCAATGGGAGTTGGCGATGCCCAGAAGAACAGAGTTTCTTCCGGTACATATAATACAGAAACGGGAACGATGTACTGTAACGGACATGTGATCTCCCGTGCTTCCATAGAGCAAGCCAAGGCGTACTTCACAACACAGTACAAGAAGCTTGCGGAAAGAGATGATGAGGGTTCCAAAGAGCTCGCAACAATCTATGAAGTCGCGATGGAATCTATCAATATGGTGGTTACACCTGCAAAGACATCTGAGTAATCCCATAGAACCAACTTAAGCTTATATCAATTCAGACATATATAACCAAAAACGGCCTTGAGAACAGATAATCCTGCTCCCAAAGCCGTTTTTTATTACTCAATTTCTTTTATCCCGCTTTATAGAACTTAAGCGTCTTATGCGCAATGTAATATGATACATTAAACTTTCTAAAGCCCGTATATTTATCCTCATCCATATAATGCCTATCGGAATGAGCCCTCTCGTAAGCATCGACAAGCTCTTCATTTCCCGCGATCGCAGGAACCGCATCATATGAAAGATTATTGGTTATGTAGTCTTTTACCGACTTATACTCATCAATGTCATCCCCCGCCGCAGCAAGGTCGTACTCAGCGAT
Source organism: Butyrivibrio sp. INlla21 (assembly GCF_900116875.1). Taxonomy (GTDB): domain Bacteria; phylum Bacillota; class Clostridia; order Lachnospirales; family Lachnospiraceae; genus Butyrivibrio. Next base: position 167,351 of record NZ_FPCC01000006.1, on the reverse strand, counting down.
CCTGTAATCCGGATTACTGTAAGTAAACGCGATAAATGCGATCGTGATCGCAACCATGCATGCTCTGAACACCGGGAACTTCTTGATGTACAGGCTCGCGATCAAAAATGCCAGCCAGAAGCACAGCACCGCAAGGAACCAAAGCACAAATAATCTAAGGAATGTCAGATGATAAGCACCGACATACAAGATCATTCTCATCGCAGACGATGCGATCATGATATACGTACAAACTGCGATCATTGTCAAAAGAGCTTTCAAAACCTTGGACTCTTTAAAAAATGCCTGACAGACCGAAACCATAATGACATTTAAAATACATACCGCCAGAAGCTGGTAAAATCCTTCGTGCGCGTACTCAGCGTAAGTATAGTTTTTAGGAAGAGCCACGTTTCCGCTGAAAAGGTAAATAAATTGGATCGCACAGAAAAGAATGTAAACCGCGCCGATGATGCTTGTAAAAGTGATCGCTATAACGGGATTTGTCGTGCCTTCTCCCATCGCTTTCACCTTCAGCTCTTTTGCGGCAAGCGAAGTGATGATCGTATATGCGGCCCAGAAAACGACGATTGCGGTAAGCACCATCTTGATCGCATAAACAACATTGTCATCAATCTCAAATTTGATATTTGACAAAAGATTCTCAAACACGGCGTCCGCAGAAGCCAGAAGCGGCAATATCACTTCAAGTAAAGCCAGTGCTACCCCGATTCCGATTAGTATCGCTACGATCATCTTCTTTTTATCGGCGCTGCCTTCTTTCCCGATTGCTTTCTTATATGCTCTGTGATCTCTGACAGGTCTTGCAATATGCTCCAGAGGTTTGATAAGAGTTACAAAGATCCCCGCAAACCATGCGCCGATGTCAAAGCCCGTCGTATCCACATAGAGATACACTATAAAACTCATAAACAAAAGAACTATCGCAGTCCTCTCCAAAAACTCAAGCGCCCAGCTCGTTGTAAGGCATCTGTGAATTGAAAGGAGTACCAGCGAAACCACGTAAAAGATTCCGAGACCCTTCTTACCGTTGCAATCCGCGATCAGTGACAATCCCTCTTTTGCCCTCATAAGCTTAAGAATGACAAGCGCCGCAACCATAAAGATCGGATGTGTGATACTCGCATGATTATGATACAAACAAAATGAGTAAACTATACCGAATATGAGCGCAAGCAAACTGTATTTCTTGAAATTCTCAGAATTGCCGACCCTCACAGTCGTTATCGTCGCTGCAGGTCTAACCGGTACTCCCTGCATCACAGGTACTCCCTGCGGCATCGGATTGCCTTGAATGTTGTTATACTGCGGCATCTGATTATTGTACTGCGGCATCTGATTGTTATTAACTTCCATTTTCTTCCTCCTCACCGTCAACGTATTCGAGGATGTCCCCGGGTTGACAGTCCAAAGCCTTGCATATCGCATCGAGTGTCTCGAGCCTTACGGCTTTGGCTTTGTTGTTTTTAAGGATAGACAGATTGGCAAGTGTAATCCCGACTTTGCCCGCAAGCTCGGTCAGTCCCATCTTCCGTTTAGCCATCATTACATCTAAATTTATAACTATCATAACTTCTCCTACTTCTTAAATGGTCAGATCGTTTTCCTGCTTGTAACTCACGGCCCTGTCAAAAACCCTGGCCAGAACTTTACTGAACAGTCCGGCAAAAAAGAATACGCCGGCGATGATCACCGCTCCCGGTGTGAAATAAACAAAGCATCTAAGCAACTTAACACCGGTAATTATAAAAGCGTAGGTTCCCATACGATAAAGGCTCTTTACGTTGGCTTCAACGAAGCAGTTATCCTCGATCACCGTCTTCATCATCTTACGAAGCTCAAATAGTATCAGAAGTGCTGCGACTCCTGCCATCATGATCGAAGCAACGGCGTACCAGTAATATTCGTTGATCGGGTACTGTCCCATGCTCTCGCCCATAAGCTCTCTCGATTTTATGATCGCATACTTAAGCGTGAACGGAACTGAGACCTCGATCACAAGTCCAACGTAAAAGCAAAAATCCAAAATGGCTTTAACGAAATAATTCAATCTGTTATCCATGTTTTCCTCCAAGTACTTGTATATCTTCTTTATAGCACACTCATTTTTGTTTTGCAATATATTTTTATTGATTTGCGATAAATATTTATTGTTCGCCAACAGCCTCATACGCTGTGTAGTATGTTTCTATCCTATCGAATCTGTAATAAGCATCACCGCTTATGCTGGCAACGCTTCCCGGTGTAATGCAGACATCTCCCTCGTTGTGCGGGATCAGCCAGATGCAGTCAACAAGTTCTTCCTTGTCAAAAAAGAGTACGAAGGCATCTACCTTTACCTTTTTATCACTTAGATTCTCGGCCGCAAGCACAACAGAGTTTCCGTTTTCCTTGGCGTATACGACAACATCGTCCGCCATATTTTTCTCATAAGGATCTCTTTTGGATACAGAGAACTCGTACATTGCAGGAATATTGTCGCCCAGTTCGTTCTTGTCAAATCGCCCTTCAAGCACAAACTTCCCGTCATTATCAACGACTTCAACGCATCTGTCCGATTCGGCAAGCTGCTCTCCGTCTTCATCTCTTGCTATGAAACGGGCCTCGTATCTGCATTTCTTTCCCGTCTTATTCTGAAGAACAAGAACCGGATTACAGTTGTGTACGTCTTCCCTAAAATACTGCGCTATTATAAGCGTTCCGACAGGAAGTCCTCCATAGGAGGGCATATCGTCATCAGATGCGCCTATCTTATCGCTTATAGGCTTTTCCTCATACTCTTCCGTCGCATCCTCGAGTTTTTCAAAGATTTCGGTGTTGTACTGTGCGGTATCGAGAGAGCCGTCGCCGGAACTGCTCTGAGCGGTCCCAAGTCCCTGTCCGGTTTTATCGTCCGCGGATCCGTCCGCCATTCCGGCGCTTTTTTCGTCATCACTTTTTTCTTTATACCCGAGCGAATCCGTCACAACGCCGTCGCTGACATAATATATATCTTCAGATGAAGCCTCTCCCGAAGCCGTATCCGAAAGCTCCTCTTCCACCATCGCAAGCTCTGAATTTCCCTTGCCTAAGCCATTCTTAAGCCACTCCATATCAAAGCCCATGTTTGAATAGTTGTCGTATATAATCCCGCCGACAACGGAAAGTCCGTCGGTCCTTGGATACGGAAGCGATAAACCGTATGAATTAAGATACATGATAACGGGCAGAATAACGCCCACAACAGACATAGCCAGCGCCCTTGCGCGGGTTATGGATCTTTTTTGAATTAAACAATAAATACTGAGGATCAGTGCGATCAAAGACGGCATTATACCGACAAATGCCAGCGATAAAATGAGACCTATTATAGATAAAACTATCGTAATTACTATAACAAGCATGAATTTCCCCCCGGAACGAAAATTTACGAAAATTTTTTAATGTCAATACTTGTATCTAAAAAAATTTGAGCTACAATATATTGTAGTTAGAGAAGTATTTTTTGTTATTTACGGAGGTATGAAAATGAACAGTGTTGCAACCATGGAAGCTCTTGATTCCCATATTATTCGCAGCATTCTTCGCTCAATGATCAACGAACACTGGTCTGTATCGGAGGCTCTTGATGAATACGACATTCCCGAGGACCAGCGTGCAGAGTACGAAGCACAGATTGAGGAATGCTTTGTTGACTGATCACTGCGTTTCATTACCTAAAGCCCGGCAATCTATCAAGCTCAATCTTTAAGTAATCTCATACCAACATCATATACTTTGCCATCCACCGCATCGCCGAGCCACTTGGCCATGGATATTCCATCCATAGTGAACGCAGCGAAGTGTAATTCTCTTACGCTCGTGTGAACCGTTCCCCCCATGGTTATGATCGGAAGCTTGAAATCATCGACGTATACGCCAAAGGATGGCGTTATTTTTTTCAGCTCATCAATCATTTGTGTGAGCTGTTTTTTATACACATCCTGCACCTTCTTATCGGTCTTGTATTTCTTATTTACAATCTCATTGTAGTAGGCGCTGAGAAGGTAATCCCTCTCCGAACTCGAATACAGATACCTAAATCTGTCCCCGTATTTTTCATACAGATTCCTGTACCAATCAAGCGTGATATTGTCCGACTCTATCGGCTTCCATATATCTTCCTTAGTCTGCCAGATAGTCTTGGCGGTCTTCCTCCACTTCTTATAAAGAACCATTCCACTGTCGGAAAAAAGAGTTATATTCCTTGTCTTCGGATACCAGTCATCAGCGATCTCGCCCGCAAGCGCAGGAACGGCAAAAGCCCCGGCGGAATTGCCGGCGATCAGTATCTTCTTGGGATTGGGAAAAAGACGCTTCGAAACCTTCATACTCTCAAGGAAATTGATATATCCGTGAAAGTGAAGCACGTCCTCGCCACCGTCTTCCGTCTTATAAGTATATTCGCTGTTTCCTACGTGAAGGTCTCCCGTTGCGTAAGTCACGACAACAAAGCTCCAGTCCTTGAAAGGATTCTTTGAAGAGCTTATATCCGTTATTCCAACATTTATATTAAAAATCTGAGTGAAAGGTCTAAGATTGTTCCAATAAAAGTTAGGCTCCCAAGCCGCCGCTTTTCCAACGGTAACGGGATGTGCCGCGGTATACTGATTCCACGCCATTCCGCCGCCCGAAAAGAAAATGCAGAGCTTATCGGAATCACCTATTTTGACATAGATATAATACTCAGAGCCGTCTCCTGACATTCCTTTGTCCAAGGTGACTCTGTACCATTCATCTTTTTCCGGATTACCCGGTAGTTCTTCTGCAAGCTGATCATGATTTTCCAAAGCCCTGGTAACAGAGCTCTCTATAAAATCCCCAAACTTTGTCGCAAAAGCCACTCCGTGTTTAAGATTTTTCCTTACTAAGCGATTATTTTTGTCCATTATCCCCTCAAGTCTATAGCACAGCAAAAAACACTGCTTATTACATGTTGAACATCTTCTCCGAAGCCTGCTTCAAGTCTCTGAATCTAAAGATCACAACACCCACTATCAGTATCAGATAGCACATAATGCTGATCCCAACGGGCCACGGAAGCTTGTTGTAGCCTTTTTTGATGAAATAGATCTGGCCAAGTGTCATCGCAAAATCAAAGATGATGTAATAAATATACTCATCAAGCCTTAGTTTAAGCGAAACGGCCGTAATAATAGTCACGATGGCAAGTCCGATAAGCGTCATCGGAACCATCCACTCAACGCTCCAGCCATGGAACCCCGTTTTGAAATCAATATAGATATCAACGACGATCGCAACTATAACTTCCCACGTTATGATCTTTAGGATGTTGTTTCTAAGATACACGGTCGTAAGTATAGTGACCCATCCCGCGAGGAAACCTAGCATCAGCGGGCCAAAGAACGAATACTGTCTTCCGGTCATAATATCGATCGTAGCGAACACGATCTCGACCGTGGCAAATAGAAATGTGCATATTTTAAGGAAAGTGATATGGCTCATCACTTTTCTTTTTAGTGTCGGAAACGCCGGATTATTGTCTCCTTCAACCGTTTTAAGCTGTCCCTGACAAAGCGGGCAGCACTCTTTTTTACCTCTGATATTTATCTTACATTTAGGACAAATCTGCATCTGTCTGTGTTACTCCCTGTTAAAATCTTTAGATCACTCCTGATCGTAATCATTACTTCCAAGCTCAACCTCAAGTCCGATACCCGTAAGGCACCTAAAGAAATTGAGCATAACCTTGTGCGTCTTAAAAGGCGAAACCTCGCCGAAAACCATCTTATCCTTATATGAGCAGACCGTTATCTGCTGGGATGCGGCTGTCATGAAGGCGCTGAATCTGTCGATGTAATCCTCAACCTCATCGGGCATCTTGATCTGACCGAGGTTTGACATCGAACTGGTTACGCCCTTCTTGGCATTCTTATCAAAAAAGCCGATTCCCATATCCTTGATAGGAAGAGGGATGATCTTGATACCTACGTTGTGTTCAAGCGCCGCATAGGAATTCATCGTCTTTTCAATGTTCTCGGAGCTTAGCTTTTCTTTGAAGCTCTTATCGACAAAAGCGATTATGTCTTCGAGTTCACCGCTGTTTTCTCCCGGAGCAAAATCAATGTTTATGATTCCGAAGAAATTGCGGGCGGTTCCGCTCTTAAAGAACTGGCGAAGATTAACCGGAACGCTTACAACGACATGTCTTTTACGCTGGAAAAGACTCATTCCCTGAAGAACTGCCTTGATATAAACCGCAACACACATAACTCCTACCGTAGTGTTGTACTTATGCGCAACGTCCAAGAATTTGCTTGCGGATATCGTGCCTTCCAATAGATGCGGAAGCAGGTTGTCATCAATCTCTCCGCTCAGCTGATATGCTCTTACGGAAGACATCTCGCGAAGCTGCTTAAGCCCTTTTTGCTTGCTGTAGAAATCCTTGAAAGCATCTCCGTTTTTTTCCTCCAAAGAGAAATCGTCGGATGGATTGATATCTACATCAAGATTGTGCTTAAGCTGAATGTATCTTGTGATAAGATTTTTGAAAAACATGAATGCTCCGGTTCCGTCAGCCAGAACGTGGAACATCTCAAGATTGATCCTTTTCTCATAATAATTGACTCTGTAGAGAAGATTCTTGTGTCCCGGAATATAAAGCGGAAGGCATGCGGGAGAATTCTCCTTTTCCACCACCGCTCTTAAATTGCTGTCCTCAAGGTAGTACCAAAAAAGTCCTCTGTGAAGCACGCAGTTAAAAAACGGAAACTCTTCGATCGTCTCATCCAGCGCGCTCTGCAGCGTTGCCTTATCAATCTCCTCCTTAAGTTCACATGTAATTCTGAATACTCTTGTATTGGCTCCTCTGGCGGTAGACGGAACTATCTTGGCCGCGTTGTCGAGCCTATACCAATTGGCGCTTCTACTCATAAAACTTCTATACCTTAATCTCTTACTTTATAAATGCTCAAGTCTCTCGGTAACTATCTCCATATCGCCGAGGCCGACTCTGTAAATGACATCTTCCAAAGTAATAAACTTTTTCCCTTTTATAAATTTTAGATGCTTGGGTGTAAACCTCATCTCAATGCCTTTAGGCGTCAGACCTGCGTTCACCCTATCCTGTATTGTACCACAAGTTTCCGAAGAATCATGTGGCATACTCTTACTTAGTATACACAATAATGTGCCTGCTGTCCTCACCAGTCCTTCCGCATTGGCATCAAGACCCGCTTCTATCGACTGAAGCGCGCCTACAGACCACCTTTTCATGTTACGATATATGCCGTATTCGCAGTCAAGCTCGACAAGCTTTTCCTCCGCGCTGTCATAGAGCCAGACTTCGTTTCCTTTAACGAACATGTCGCTCACCTTGAAAAGACCTCCCTCAAACGGGAAGCTGATGCCGACGTTCGTACAACCCGTTATAAGAATGTTGGCGTTGATCTCGGCGGCTTCGTCCTCGCGATCCGGAATGTTCTCGTTTCCGAGGCTTATCGTGCTTGATGCCTCGGTGCTGTCGTCTGCCGACATAGCGCTGTTGTCCACTCCGAAGATCACCTGTCCCGTTGCAATCTTATCTTCAATCCTGCCGTTTTCCTTGTGGCTTATCCTGTTCGAATAATCATAAGGAGTCTGCACCGTGAATCTGTCGCTTCCGCACTCTTCGAAAGGTCCCGAAACGGGGAATCTTCCTCTTTTACGTCCGAAATAATCCGTGTCAAAAGAAATATCGCTTCCGTCAGGGTTTTCGAATCTCTGCTCGGGTTCAAACGCAGTTCCCAAAGTGCTTGTATTTACAGGCACGGTAAAGCCCCTTGGCAAAAATTCATATAGATTGGTGTGGATCGTGTATCTGCCATCCGTCTCATCTATATTGAGCGTGATCTTGTGGTCCTTATCGACATGGCAAAAGCCTTCGTTATCGCACGGACGCGCCCCGTTAAAGAATGCATTACCCCCAAGATAAACAGGCATATGATCGTAGTAAATATCTCTGTCTCCGTAGAGTTCGACCGCATCTCCCTTGAACTTGGAAAAATAGTCTGACGGCGACGGATAGTTATTATACGGAACCGTTCCGCAGATAAAGTTATTAAGATCCATAGTATCGTGGTTCTTGGATACGCAGTACTGCAGAAGATCGTCTCTTACCGGCTGCTGGATGAATATATTGTTATAGAACCTGGCATCGCCGTGAAGGATCGTCATAAAGCCCGCAATCTTGGTAGAATGCGGCACATGATAAGGCGTGTATCTGTCGGATGCAAATTTTCTTCCGTGATTGCCCGTGCCCTGTCCCACATAGGTAAAAGAGCCAGCTATAAGATTATGTACAAAGGCAATGCCCTGAGTACTTATACGCGCTGCGATATCGGACAACAAAAGATTGTGATCTATAAGCGTCGGACCGTGAGAAACCTCTATAAAGATGTCCTCTCCGAGTGAAAGCTCATCCTGAATAAACGTACCCTTGGGAGGAACGTTGTCGTGCATGAAATTAAGATTAACTCTGGTCCCCTGGGCTTCCCAATCAAGCCAGATTCCTCTTGTGCAGTGATCGATATGATTGCGCCTTATCTGCGTGTCGATAGCCGCATGAAGCTTGATGCCGCCTATCTCGGCGCCTCGTAAATTATGTCTTATATTTATATGATGAATGTGATTGTCTTCAATAGTACAGAACGCACCACCCATGTGACCTACGATGCCTGTCTGTCCGCAGTCGTGGATATCGCAGCGTCTGATGATGTGCGAGCCGACATATCTTTTGTCCCAGCCTTCGTTGACTGCCCGGCATACGGCATCCCTCTGGGTCTGCGTGCCGTCTTTTAACCAAAAGCTCGTCCACTTATTATTATTGCCGGCCTGGAAATACTTGCCAAGACTGATTCCGCTGCACTTGGACTCTGAGATCTCACAATCTTCGATGATCCAGCCTTTTGACCAGTTGGGGCCTACCATACCTTCCTGGAATGCAGTCGGGGGTGCCCACTGAGTTGCGGCCTGTCTGAATGAAATGCCGGATACGGTTATGTAATTGACACCTATTTTTGCAGGGAAAAAGCATGCCTTTCTGACAGAGAACTCAACGTTTTCTCTGTTGGGATCAAGCCCGCCGAAGTTGGCATAGATAATGGTATTGTCATCCTCCTGCGCAGTGAACCACACAAGGGTTGTCGCAGCAGGGTCCCATGATCTCTTATCTTCTGTTGGGTGCATGCAAGATGGAAGGTCAAAGACTTCCGTCATGGATTTTCCGTTAAGATATACTTCGCCCGTATGCGGAGTCTCATCGCTGCTTACAAAGAACCAGTCGCCGCGAACAGTGTCCGTATAGGGATTGTAGTCACCGAAATAGCTGTTCGGAATACGAACGCGCCATACGTTTTCAAAAGCTTCCCAGTTGCTGAGTACCTCAGCTCCCGTGATCACGACATCACCCTTGGATGCAGCCTTATATGTGATCGGTTTATCTTTTGATCCGGAACAAGCCGGTTTAACCCATTCTCTGTATATTCCGGGCGCAATGATGATCTCGTCGCCTTCTTTTGCAACTCTTGCCGCCTCGGAAACCGTTTTAAAAGGATGATAGGTGGAACCGTCTCCGCTTCTTAACACGCTGTCTGCTACGTAAATCTGCATATTCGCCTCCCAATAAAACCCTTTTGACCTTTTGGGCATCTCACCTTATAATTATACCACGTAAAAAAAGCATAATGAGGTGATATACATGGCGCGAATGAAATATCTTTACGCAATAGCAATCCTCGCAGGCTTCATCCTTGCAGGACTTTTGATCAACTTCATAACAAAACTATTTTGACATAAAAAGTGACCGGCGGCGTTTCCACAGGTCACTTCTTTATCATCGTCAAATGACGCATCATATTTTTTTGTGCTGATACAGATCCGAGTCGGCCCTTGCGATGAAGGACTGAACGGATATGGGCTGCTCGAAGTCGTACTGGGCGATTCCTACGCTGACAGATACTTCGTAGGGAGTCCCGATGCTCTCTTCGAGTCTTTTGACATTGCTCTTGATCTGATCGGCAAGCCAGCTTGCCTCTGCTCTGTATGCCATCTCGGCTACGATAATGAATTCGTCTCCGCCGTATCTTGAGATAAAGAAGCGGTTTCTCGGGCCCTGACAGGCATCTTTTATAGCTCCCGCAACTCTCACAAGAATCTTATCCCCTTCGCTGTAACCGTAATTGTCGTTGATAAGCTTGAACCCATCGACATCAACTATCAAAAGGAAAAGCGGAAGCTCAGGCTCCTCAACATGCATCTTCTGCGAAAGATACTTGTACATCTGATTCTTGTTATTAAGCTGTGTAAGCGGATCAATGGATATAAGATTATCCATGTACGTGCTGTAAAGATAAAATACCGCCGCAAGCGCTCCGTAGCAAAGGAACGGAACTCTCCAGTACATCGCCTGCAAAACGCCCAGTACAATAGGCGCCGCGGGGAAAATACCTATCATCAGATATATATACCTGTCAGTGTAAATGTTTCTGCAAAAAGCTCTTCTGAATGCATTAAACGATGCTGCGATCATGTATCCGAACGGCACGAGCACCAGAATAAAGTACAGCCTACCACCCCTTAGGATGTTGTTTTCGTCAACATAGTAAACAAGTCCTGTTCTGTACGCCGTAATGCACAAAAAAGCCGCAACCCAAATGGGGATACTTAAAAGTACCCTGTTGGAATCGTGCTCTATATATTTTTCTTTTTGCATGATCTCTGAAAGAATAAACCAGATATATGCCGCAATACTGAGCAGTATATAGGTAAAAATATTGGATAGGTACACAAGCGTCATGGAACTTCCAAGGCAGCCACCGTCCACAAGTGCCCAGAAAATCTCAGCTGCGGAATAAGCAATAAGCGTTACTATGAGGTTTCCCAAATAGATCTGTGAAAGCTGTTTGTTGATACCTCTGTTTATCTTAAAAAGAAGCAGGCCCAGAAGGAATATGCAGGCCAATTGTGCCTCAACATAGTAGAAGACGTAACCCAAATTAAAGACCTCCGAACATTCAATGAGCAGCCTTCCAGCCGCTCATTGTAATAAATATTTTATCACGAAATCTCATTACCTGTCTAAATAATTTATAGCTTATCTCGGTTTCTTTAAATCCCGTTCGCTATGGCCTTGAGCGCGTCAAATTCCGACTCATACACTCCGCCCATGGCCTCGATATCTTCCCATGTATACCATGCTCCGCTGAGCTGAATTCCGTTGATCGATATATCGGTGGTTATAACCATAAACGGCTTGTGATTAACAACGATATACGCTGTTCTGTTAAGTCCGAAGGGGGTGACATAAACATGCCCCGTATCTATGAGATGATTAAGCTGATCTATTGATAAAGTCTTGGATAAAGGTACTGTCTTTGTCATGTTCAATGCCCCTCTTCCTAAGAAAAAACAAGTAGAAAATCACTGCCAAATCATACGCAAAAAAATAAACCAGGTAGTATAAAATAATTATACTATCTGGTTTTTTGAGTGTAAATTCGTTTATATTTATTTAATATTTCCCTAATTCCAAGTTCATTCTTTTGACCGTCAAATGTTCCTAAGATCAAGAAGATTCTCGATTTCACGCGCCTGATCGGCCTCTCTCATCTCTTTTTTCTTCTGTCTCTGAGTCTTTTCGGTTTTTTCGGTTCTTTCGGGCAAAAGAGCTTTCGCAATATCCTCTTCAACCTCTTTTATCTGCTGCTTCTGAGTAATCTCAGGATTGAGATTGGTCTCGGGGATATCATCGAGGCTGGGATGCTTCTCGTTCTTCATCGCGGCAAGAAAACCGATAAGATCGACGTTAATATCGGAAATACTGCAGCCTATCGCTTTCTTTTTACCAACATTAAAGTTTCTGACAACTACGGTGCTGAGCTCATAGTTATGGAACGATGAGCCGTATCTGAATCTGACATCTATGTGGTCTCCCTCGTTGCACACCGTATCCTTGTCGAGGATCAGCGAGATTCCGCGCATCGAAATATCGTGAACCTTGCAGTTCTTAAGATCAATGGTGTTGCCGTTGATCGACATGATTCCGAGCTTATCGATATAGAACCTCTCGGCACGCCTTAAATTATCAGGCTCAAGCTCCGAAAGGCATCTTATAAGATGGAAGTTGCCGTACCTGGTCCTAACGGGCGTAACCGTGGTAGAAACGAACTTATAGACTCTCCCATCCCTCTTGTTTCTTATCTGAACATTTGAAGGCTCAAGAAATCTCATATACTTGCCAAAATACTCCATCGGCTGTACAAGCAGTCCCGCCGAGCATCCGAAAATCGCCTCGGTCATAAGAACTATTCCGTGTCCCGCAACAGATGCATGTATCTTGACTTCTGAGCCGTTTGCTATCTCACTTACTTTCATAAAAAAATAACCCCATGTGTAGCATACTTTCTATATCATGATATACTATGTAAAGAAAAAAAGGAAGTTGAAGAAAAAAGAAGGAAGTACGTCCGGAGGATCAAGACATGATAAAAGAAAACATTGAATACGTTGAAAATAGAATCGCCGAAGCCTGCAAAAGAGCCGGCAGAGACAGAAGCGAAGTCACACTTATAGCAGTCAGCAAGACCAAGCCCGTCAGCGACCTTAGAGAAGCCATGGCATGCGGCATCACGGTATTCGGAGAAAATAAAGTTCAGGAAATAAGAGATAAAACGGCTGAGATCACAGAGCCTCTTTCATGGCACATGATAGGCCATCTTCAGGCCAACAAGGTTAAATACCTTCCCGGTGTTGCCTGCATGATCCACTCAGTCGATAACAAGAAGCTCGCAGATGAGATTGAAAAACAGGCAGCCAAGCACGACCTTGTAATGGACGTTCTCGTCGAAGTAAACATGGCTCACGAGGATACCAAGTTCGGCCTTTCACCCGATGAGGCAATTGATTTTGTAAAAGAGATCAGCACTCTGCCGCACCTCAACATCCGCGGATTTATGACTATCGCTCCCTATACGGAAGACCCTGAATCAAACCGTGTATACTTCAAGGGGCTTCGCGAGTTAAAAGATAAAGTGAATGAACTTAACATCCCCAATGTTAAGATGGACACTCTTTCAATGGGAATGACAGGCGACTACGAAGTAGCCATCGAAGAAGGCGCAACCTTCGTAAGAGTCGGAACCGGAATCTTCGGAGAGCGCGACTACAGTAAGAAAGCATGACGGCGGTTACGGATACGCGTCGAAAGCATGACGCCGAGATGAAGACATTATAAAAAGAGCTGTGAATCATTTGAGAGTCAACCTCAATATTCACAGCTTTTTTTTGTTATCTTACTAAATCATCAGCGGTCGGCGCGTGCGCCGCATTCGCCGGCGTCTCAGAGCGAAAGTGCAGCCTTGTAACCGCCTTCGATCGCTGTCCCCGCGTTCCGCTCAGAGTGAAAGCGCAGCCTTGTATCCTCCTTCAACCGCGTGTCTGATCCTGCCTGCTTTTTCGGCATCTCCGATCGTGATCATGTCCGGATACTCTTTTGCGATATCTTCTGCGATCGCATTGGATCTTGTTCCGAGTGAGATAACGATATTATCGTAGCTTGCCGTAACTTCTTTTCCGGTCTCAAGGTTATTGAACTTAGCCTCGTGCTCATCTACGCTTACAAGCTGGTGCTTAGCGAAGAATTTGCATCCGCCGGGAGCAAGTCTTCCCATAACATCAATAAGATTCTGGAAGAAGAGTCCGGGTCCGATATCGTCAGCCATCTCGTATAGCTCAATGCTGTTTCCTTTTTCCTGAAGGAATTCCGCAGTCTCGATTCCGGTCATACCTGAACCTACTACGCAGACTCTTTTGCCCGAAAGATTGACTCTTCCCGCCAAAACATCAGGCGGAGTGATTATAAAGCTACCGTCAAGTCCCGGTATGCTTCTTGGAAGAACCGGTGAAGAACCGATAGCATTGATAACCTTATAAGGATTCTCCTTCTTGATAAGCTCGGCAGTTGCCTCGGTATTAAGTCGAACTTCGATGCCGTACTTCTCGATCATAGCCTGATAGTACTCAATAAGCCATGTGATCTTGTCTTTCTTGGGAGGCTTATTTGCAAGATTAAGCTGTCCGCCGATCTCTCCTGCCGCCTCAAAAATAACAGGCTTAAATCCACGCTCTGCCGCAACTCTTGCCGCCTCAAGTCCCGCAGGACCTGCGCCAAGGATCACTACTTTCTTTCCGTCTCCGTTGTTCTTAAGAGGAAGATACGTGCACTCCTCGCCTCCCTCGATATTTACGGTACACTGGCAGCGAATTCCGTTGTCTTCGTCCGCAGCCATAAGGCTTTCCATACAGTTAAGACAGGAGATGCACTTTCTGATCTCTTTTTCCCTGCCTTCTTTAACCTTGTTGCCCCAGTAAGGGTCGGCAAAGAACTGTCTGGCAGAACCAACGAATGAAACTCCCTTATTAAGGAAATCAACTGCGCCCCGGGGAGTTCTGATAACTGAACATGCGATAACGGGGATCTTCACCGCTTTCGCGATAGTTGCTCCGTTAACCATCTTCCAACCTTCATCAAAGCCTGTAGGCTCCCAAGCCCAGTTCATGGTCTCGTAGTTTCCGGCTGAAACGTCAAGCGCATCAACGCCGTAGCTTTCAAAAAGCTTGGCCATCTCAACCGCTTCCTCAAGGATCATTCCGCCTTCTTTTCCGATCTCGCGCATATATTCGTCAGCGGAATATCTGATGATTATCGGATAATCTCCGCATTTTTCCCTGATGCCTTCAACAATCTCTTTTATAATTCTTACTCTGTTCTCGATACTTCCGCCGTATTCATCTGTTCTGTGATTTGTGTATGAAGAAATGAATTCGCAGAGAAGATATCCGTGAGCCGCATGAAGCACAACGCCGTCTACTCCTGCTTTCTGCATGCGAACTGCGCTGTCCACAAAATCTTTTACCGTATCATGAATCTCTTCAACGGTCATTGCATGAGTGGGCATATGGATGAGATCGCTCTCCTGTCCGCTCGGTGATGCCATCGATCCGCCGTTCAAAGGCGCAATTCCCTGACATCCGGGATGATAAAGCTCAACAAATAAAAGTGATCCGTATTTATGGATGCTGTCAGCCATCTTCTTGTATCCGGGGATGAACTTGTCGTCATCCGTACAGATATTTCTGATGTTGCCGCGTCCGGTCTTGCTGTTGACAGAAGCAACCTCTGTCATTACAATTCCGCATCCGCCCTTGGCTCTTTCGGTATAAAAAGCGATATCTCTTTCAGAAACGCTACCGTCAAGCTCTGCGTAATAGTTGCCCATTGGTTCGAAAACCAGTCTGTTAGGTGATGTTACTTTGCCAATTTTTTGCTCGGTAAAAAGCTGTTCGTACATATCTCCTACCTCCTATACTTCCACTTATAAATCTTAGAGTAGCTCTAAGTCAATGTTTTTTATATTAAATTATTATAATCACTTTAATCACTTGAAAATATCAGTGTTTTGCGCTATTCTTATATCTGCAAAAGTTAAAGTAACTCGAGGTGATCGCTATGGTAAATATGGAAGATTGCGTTAAGTCTTTATCTATGGACCATCCACTTGATACAACGCCCAAATATTCCGTAACTCAGGCCTCCAAACTGGTCGAGATCTCGGAACATACGCTTAGATACTATGATGACAAGGGTCTTTTCCCTTTCCTTCAAAAAAATACCGCAGGCAAGCGTCTTTTCTCGGAAGCAGACCTTCAGTGGGCCAAGCTCCTTGAATGCCTGAGCAATTCAGGTCTTTCGATAAAAGAGATGCAGAAGTACGTTAAACTCTGCACTATCGGCGACTCTACAGTTCCCGAACGTTTTGAGATCTTGAAAAAACAGGAAAAGATCGTAAAAGATCAGATAAAAGAGAAAAAGAAACAGCTCAAACTCTTGCAGTTCAAGCTGGATTACTACGAAAAATGGTGCCAAAGGATATAATCCTCGGCACCATTTATTATTTCTATTGCACTGCTATTCGAATCGGCGATTAGAAGCGAATCTGCTTCTCGCCATTCCTCTTATCAGAAACGGATCTGCTTCTCTACCATTCCTCTTATCAGAAGCGAATCTGCTTTTCTACCATTCTTACGAATTCGACGTTGTTTCTAGTCTTTGAGAAGAGGTTGATGCACTGGTCAACCGCATCGTCGGCCTTCATTCCGTTGAAGCCCTTTCTCAAGCTGTTGATCGCAACAAGCTCTTCGTTTGTAAGAAGTAGATCTTCTCTTCTAGTACTGGACTTGGGAATATTGATAGCAGGGAAGATTCTCTTTTCCTGGAGCTTTCTGTCGAGAACCATTTCCATGTTACCTGTTCCCTTGAATTCCTCGTAAATAACATCGTCCATCTTGGAACCTGTCTCGATAAGTGCTGTAGCAAGAATTGTAAGGCTTCCGCCCTCTCTCATATTTCTCGCTGCACCAAAGAATCTCTTGGGCATATGAAGAGCTGCGGGATCAAGACCACCGGAAAGTGTTCTTCCTGAAGGAGGAACAACGATGTTGTAAGCTCTTGTAAGTCTTGTGATAGAGTCAAGAAGGATAACTACATCCTTACCGTGCTCAACAAGTCTCTTTGCTCTTTCCATAACCATCTCTGCAACTCTCTTATGATGCTCGGGAAGCTCATCGAAAGTTGAGTAGATAACTTCAGCGTTAGGTCCCTCAATTGATTCCTTGATATCCGTAACTTCCTCAGGTCTCTCATCGATAAGAAGGATGATGAGATGAATCTCGGGACTGTTCATAAGGATTGACTTGGCAACTTCCTTAAGAAGTGTTGTCTTACCTGCCTTGGGAGGAGATACGATCATACCTCTCTGTCCCTTACCGATGGGGCTGATAAGATCCATGATCCTCATTGCAACAGATGCAGTGGGAGTCTCAAGTCTGATCTTGGAATTAGGGAAAACAGGAGTCATGTTCTCAAAGTTCCATCTTCCCATAGCAACCTCAGGCTTGTAACCGTTAACAGTATCAAGTCTTGAAAGCGCTGCAAATTTATCTGTCTCTTTCTTGGGTCTGCATGTACCCGAAAGGATATCACCGGTCTTTAAATTAAATCTTCTGATAAGGCTGGGAGCAACATAAACGTCGTTCTCGCCGGGAAGATAATTCTCGCATCTGATGAATCCGTATCCGTCCTGCATAACTTCAAGGATTCCGTTAGCGCTGTCGCCCTCTTCGATCTCAACCTCGGGCTCTTCCTGAGAATGTGCGCCGTCCTGCTTATCTGCTTTATGAGCTGCATCGGCCTTGTCGGCTCTGCGACCTTCGGACTTATCCGCTCTGCGACCTGCGTTATCTGATGCATCACCTCTGGATGAAGCTACGTCCTGCTTGTCGGAAGCATCAGTTGATTCGCTGTTTGCGGTAGTAACCACAATCTTCTTTCTGGAAGGCTTAGCAGGTGCCTTCTTCTCTTCAGCTGCGTCGCTCTGCTCCTTAGCTTTCTCGGCAGCCTCCTTTTCATCAAGTTCGCACATAAGATCAATAATCTCAGACTTTTTAAGTCCGGCTACGCCCTTGATTCCTCTTTTCTTTGCAATGTCTCTTAAATCATTCAGTTTCAGTGTTTCGTATTTTTCTCTCAAGTTCTCTCCATTCCGCGCCACATGCGCATTTATATAAGCAACTTCAAATTATTTTCAATGGAATCAGCAAACGACTGCGTGAAATACGCGTTTGTTTAAAGAACAAATCCTAATTTACTTACTGAATGTACAATACACCATTTTAACGATAAAATCAACATTTTATCACAGAAATTCCCAGTATTTTCCTACAAAAAATTGAGATTTGTAAATTTAAATCTCGAATATAAGTGACTTTTGTTCACAATTTGCATTCCGTTACCGCTCCCCGAGCGCTTTCCCGCAAATCACCCGTAATCGTCCTCTCCGCTTTACGGGGTGCATCTCACATTCTCCTCTCACCCCGTAATTTCGCCTTCCGCTTTACGGGGTGCGCTCCACTTTCTCCTCTCACCCCGTAATTGCGCTCTCTGATTTACGGGTTACATTTCACTTTCTTCATTCCCCCCGTAAACTTGCTCTCCACTTTACGGGCTACGCTTCATCTTCTTCCCTCACCCCGTAAACATGCCTTCAACTCTACGGGTTGTGCTTCACTTGCTCCTCTCACCCCGTAATTGCACCCTCCACTTTACGGGCTGCACTTTACTTTCTTCCCTCACCCCGTAAACACACTTACCTCGCACCGCCTACTGCGCAACTTTTATTTCCGGGCGGTGCATATCCCAACTTTCGCACCGCCTACTGCGCACTTTTTCTTTCCGGGCGGTGCATATCTCAACTTTCGCACCGCCTACTGCGCAACTTTTTTCTCTCAGGCGGTGCACATCTCATCTTTCGCACCGCCTACTGCGCAACTTTTTTCTCTCAGGCGGTGCACATCACAACTCTCGCACCGCCTCACGCGCACTTTTTCTTTCCGGGCGGTGCATATCCCGTCTTCCGCACCGCCTCACGCGCACTTTTTCTTTCCGGGCGGTGCATATCCCATCTTTCGCACCGCCCACTGCGCACTTTTTCTTCCCAGGTGGTGCACATCTTATCTTTCGCACCGCCTACTGCGCAAACTTCTTTCTCAGGCGGTACGAAACCTTAATTTGCCGCGTCCACAATTATTGTCAGGCGCCTAGACCACCGCCGCGCCCGCCGCCCCGCGTAAACCGCAAAGTCAAGGGACCGTGGAATAAACCGGAGCGCTGCCGGCGCGAGGATTTATGCCGCGAAAGCCCTTGACCGCGCGGCGGCAAAGATTATCCTACGTAAAAGGGGCGCAAGCAATTTGCTTGCACCCCTGCTTCCGGCGAGGATGGGTCCGGGCAAAGCCCGGCCATTCCGCTGCCACTTCATTTTCTATTTAATCATTAAACTTGCCATAGAGGATCTTTGCGAGCTCAGAGTTCTTATCAAGAACAATTGTCTTGTCGCCGGTCATCGAAGCCTTGATGGCATCAAGTCCTCTGATGTAGCTGTAGAACTCGGCTTTTTCCTCGGTATCATATGCCTTGGAAAGTGTTTCCATGTATGATGACTCACCTTCTGCGATGAGCTTGGCTGCGTCTTTCTCAGCCTGAGCCTTTACAATGGCAACTTCCTTGTCGGTCTCGTTGTGGATCTTCTGAGCCTCGGCATCACCCTGCGCAGTGTATGAAGCAGCGATGTTGTTTCGCTCTGAGATCATACGCTCATATACAGCATTCTTGTTATCATCAGGAAGATCGAGAGCCTTGATCTGTGCCTGAACAATTGTGATTCCGTAGCCTGCCATATCATCATTGGCTTCTTCGGATATAAGCTTGGTGAGCGTCTCGCCTCTTGCCTCAATGACTTCGTCCTGAGTCATTGAAGAGATTGCATTCTTGGTCGCATTGTATACGGATGCCTCGATTCTCTCCTCGGCTCTTGCTGTAAGAGCATTAAGAGTCTGAACATATTTAAGCGGCTCCGTAACTCTCCAGATAACGTATGTATCTGTGATCATAGACTTTTTATCCTTGGTGATAACGTCTGAAGCGGGGATATCATAAAGAACCGCCTTGGCGCTTATTGTCTGAGCGTCATCAATAAAAGGAGTCTTGAAATGAAGTCCCGGATCGTCTGCAATTGCGATGATCTTACCGAATCTTCTGACAGTAACATATTCATTTTGATGAACTATAAATGTGGCTGAACCTAATACTATAAGCAGTGCCAGCACAATAAAAACTATTAATCCCGAAAATACACCTTTTTTATTTACCATGTTAACCTCCTCAATCACTAAAGCTTTCAAGCGGAAGCATCTGCTGAGTCTGTCCGTCCGTGATTATAACCTTAAGTTCCGGGAGAACATCCTCCATTGCTTCGTAGAAAAGTCTCTTCTTGGTGATATAAGGCTGTAACTTGTACTGCTCATACATCTCGTTAAATCTTGCAACCTGACCTTCGGCCTCGGCAATTCTTGACTGCTTCTTAGCCTCGGCGTCCTGAATTATCTTATCGGCTGTAGCCTCTGCCTTGGGAAGTTCTTCGCTCTGATACTTCTTGGCATTGTTAATAGCGGTCTCTTTTCCCTGCTTGGCAGTTTCTACAGACTTAAATGCCTGAACAATTTCCTCCGTGGGCGGCTCAGCGTCCTGAACAGAGAGATTGACTACCATAAGGCCGATCTTCTTTTCGGTAAGTTCATTCTGAAGCTTCTCTTTTACCTCAGCCTGAATCTGACCCTTAGCTGTTGTGATAACGTCATCAACAGGATAGTTGACAACAGTATTTCTGATGCATGCAAGAGCCATGTTCTTCATGATAAGCTCGGGCTCTTCACTGTTGTAATAAGCGGCAACGGGGTCGCTTACCTTGTATTCAAGATAAAAATCGATATCAACAAAATTAAAATCAGACGTGATCATTACACCTTCGTCATCAACCGTGATGTTCTGACCGTCTTTTATCATGTAACCGATTCCGATTCCGTGAGTTGTCATATCAATAAGATGTGCACTCTGGATGAAAGGAACCTTGAAATAAAGTCCGGCGGTATCTACTCTTACTACCTTTCCGAACATAGTCAGGATCGCCTGCTCCTGCTCTTTTACCTGATAAAATCCCTGACTGATAACAAGAAGAATGAACAGTGCAACTATTCCTGCAAGTATCGTCTTAGGATTTATCTTAAGCGATTGCTTTCTCATAAAATATCCTCCCTTTTATAGTAATTAATAATATGATATACGAATTGCTCCATGACTTTCGACACCTATATCATATAAAAAATCGGCGTGCGCCGAAACACACGCCGACATCATTTATCTTTTTATAAATCCATTACTGGAAGTTCGTGATCAATGCTATAACTCTCAGTGCAAAGAGTACGAATACAACCCACATGATAGGGCTTACTTCCTTAGCTTTCTTGGAAACAACCTTGAGGATAACCCATGCAAGAACCGCAAACATGATTCCTGTAGCGATTGAATATGCAAGAGGCATCATAACTACTGCAAGGTATGCTCCTACAGAATCAGCGATGTCGCCGTCGAACTTAACCTTTGTGATACTCATGAGCATGAGCATACCAACATAGATAAGTGCGGGAGCTGTTGCAAATGAAGGAATGGCAAGGAACAGAGGGCTAAGTACAAGTGATACAAGGAAAAGAACACCTGTTGTAAGAGCTGTAAGACCTGTTCTACCGCCGGCTGCAACACCTGCGCTTGACTCTACAAAACTTGTTACCGTTGAAGTACCGAGGAGGGCACCTGATGTTGTTCCTACAGCGTCAGCAAGGAATACCTGACCGACTCTGGGAAGGTTGCCGTCCTTATCAAGAAGGCCTGCCTTGTCGGCAACACCTACTACTGTTCCTACTGTGTCAAAGAGATCTACATAAAGGAAGCTGAATGTGATAGCAAGGAACTGAATGATGTGGCTTGCTGCCCATCCAAAGTTAAGCTTGAATGCTGTCTCTGAGATTGCTCCGAGCTGAAGTCCTCTTGAGAAATCAGGGAAAAGGCTTGTTCCTTCAGCAGGTACATAAATGCCTGCAGCCTGAAGGATCATACCAACAATCCAGATAACGATGATTCCGATAAGAACGCCGCCTCGTACATTGTAATGAACAAGTGCTGCGATAAGTATCAAACCGATAAGAGCAAGTACCATATCAAGATCTGAGAAGCTTCCGAGGCCAACTACTGTAGCGTCGTTAGCAATGATGATACGTGCATTCTGCATTCCGATGAATGCGATGAAAAGTCCGATACCTGCTGAGATACCGAATTTAAGATTCTGGGGAATACTATTGATGATCTGCTCACGGAATTTGAAGAATGAAAGGACGATAAAGATAAGACCTTCCACAAATACCGCTGTAAGAGCGATCCTGAAGGGCTCTGCCTCATTTGCAAGTTCACCTAAGCATACGGTGTAAGCAAAGTAAGCGTTAAGTCCAAGTCCTGCTGACAATCCGATAGGATAGTTTGCAAGGAATGCCATGATAAAAGTAGCGATGGCTGATGCAAGTGCCGTAGCGACAAATACACCGTTTGCATTCATTACAGTACCCAGGATGTTAGGGTTAACGGCCAGAATGTAAGCCATTGTAAGGAATGTTGTGGCACCGGCAAGAATCTCTCTCTTGACCGTGGTGTCATGTTCTTTGAGCTTGAATAACTTTTCCAACATACTTTTTCTTCTCCTTTGTTAGATATGACTATTATCTTTTACAAAAGCCGCGTCACCTGTACAGGATCCTGCCGACTACGTAAGCCACCTCATAAGCGTTGTCATATAACTCAAAGAGAACGTGTGCCATAACCGTGACATAGACGTTCCTTGTCAAAAGATATGCGATCGTAACGGGCAGAGCCATAAGCATCCACTCTGCAATCCCCAACCAGCCGTGCGCTCTTGCGATTGAACAGAGCAACAGACTGACAACCGTAAGGATCGCCGTCTTTTTCTTATTGTCAAAAGAGATTAAGGCCCTTCTGTAGAAAAACTCCTCAGCAACGGGCTTCATAATAATCATCATGAAAGCGTATACTAAAGTAGGCACAAGATCGTTCTCGACGATAATGTTGATCACATGATCGTCGATATCATAGGAAAAAGTCATCGTGATAAAATCTTTAAGCTTACCTGCCCCAAACAGGCCGAAAAACGTAAGTGCTACAGGTAACCAGAAAGTTTTTATCTTGCAAAAATGACTGCGCATCTTTCTAAAGGAAAACTGCTTGTGAATAAAATAAAAATAGATAAGCAGTCCCAAATAGAATAAAAAGAATAAATTAAAAGCTTGCTTGGGCACCACAATAGTGGCTATGACCAACGCCAATTCCCATAGCAGCGGTATATATAAACGGTTCAAAATAAACTCCTTCAACACAAACTTCTCTCAATTGGGTAAATAACCATACTCAATAATTATAAATTCAATGATAATAGAGGTCAATTCATTATTTCGATTTTTCAACCACTATTATACAGTTTGACGCGGGATATTCCGTCTCCTCATCTTTTTCATCCAAAAGATCCAGATACTTGCCGAGATTATCGGGATATCCGGGCTCCAAAAACTCTTTTGCCACGATAATAGATGCGCCCATCTCCTCAAAGAACTCGCGATACTCTCGCAGCGTAAAATACCCGAACTGCTCCTGCACTTCATGCGCATAGCTCTCGTTTCCCCACGTGTAAGTGTACAGAAACTCTCTTATAAAATTGATGTCTCCAGAAACCGTAAGACTCTTATCGTCGGTAAAAAGAACTTTCTTCTCCTCGGGGATATCCTTAAGCCCCTTGAAGTCCTTGACATAGTTCTTAAAGAAATCAAGCCCCGCCGCAGTCTTAAACCTTATCTTCCTGACTGCGTTTCCTTCAGTCTTGATACCGTCGCGGATTATGATCCTTCCGCCCTTTCCGAGGCTGTCGTAGGCGTTTCTAAGAGCCTTCTTGACACTCGCAATATCAAACCTTCCGTTCTCGCCCTCTGTGTATGAATAGATCTCATGCAGGATTGAGGAAAAGATAATGCTTCCAACCTCTCTTCCCATGGTACCGTCAACGAAATTGTGGACCAGAACGTTCCAGCCGTGGCCCTCGCGATGTTTCTTTTGATTAAGAGTCTCGATGACGTTGGTAGAAATGTCGGTTCCAATGATCTCCTTGTCCGGAAATCTGCTCTCAAGCTTATCCAGAAGGATTCCGCCGCCCGATCCAACATCAACGACGCTGTTTCCCTTTACGTAGTCAACAACGCTGTCCTTGGTGCTTGTCGCAACGTTGTTCATGGTGCTAAGATATTTGTCTTCATTATTAAGCCTGTCAAAGGCATCTCTTCTGAATCCAAACATGTCATAGAGCACGATTATGCTCTTTTCAAAGGTAAGAAGTCCGCTTCTTTCAGCCTCCACGCAGAATTCTATGAGCTTTTCGCAGACCTTGGAAAACTTAAAATCAACGAAAGCACTCTTATTCTCGATCTTCACCGAAATATCAACGTTCTGAACGGACGCATCCAAAAGATATTTCTCTATGATGCGCTTTTTGTAGACATTGACGTGCTTTTTGCCCTCGTAGTCGTAATAAAGATTGTCGGAAAGAGGCTTGAAATTAAGATGCTCTACTTCTTCCCCGGACTTAGCAATCTCTTTTAACGTATTTACAAGGACAGTCTTGATCTGGCCCATGTCAAAGCTTGAAAGCGCCGCCTCGAAGTACCAAAGATCATATTTCGGAAAGATTTCCTTGGCAAAAAAGTCTACGTCACTTTCAAAGAATTCGAGTTCCCCGGGGCAGAGCTTCTGAAGCCTGTACTGCGGCGAAAACTCTTTTAACTCACCCGAAGCAATATCGCTTATAAGCGACTTGACGCTGACTTTGATATCTTCCCAGATCTTATCCGAAACAGCTCTTATAATGCACTCGTTAAGCGCAAACAAGAGCCTTTGCAGATCATGCTCTTTGTCGTCACGATATGCCAAAAGCTCTTTATTACCTGAAACCGAGATCTCACCGCGAATACACTGACCAACAACTCCGTGAGTCTTGATCAGTGTATAAATAAAGCCGTCATCACCCGTTTCGTCTCTATAAATATAGGCAGATGCTATATTGTGTATATCAAGTGGATAGCCTTTTTGGCGCCATGCACTTCTCTCTTTTGAAATACCGCCTTTGGCTACCTCTGACCACTTGAGCGTGGTCGAAATAAGCTCTTTTTCCTTGGAAGGGATACCGTCGCGCTCGGCGATCTCATCGAGGATATCGAGAGTCTTCATCACATACATCAAAGTCTCTTTTCCCGATAAGCTTCCCATGCTCTCAAGGCGCTCCGCGTTGACGTAAACATTGTCCGTCTCCGTCAGGAACTTAAGCCAGCGATTTTCATCAAGCACTCCTTCCTTAATATTTCCTTCGCCGTCAAAATATCTGTCAAAATTCTTCCCCATGTAAACTCCTAGCCGGTCACGAGCCTTCCTATGCGGTCCGAAACCCCAATCTTGATCTCCATCCCCGCGTTGAAATCGATCGTGTCATCCAGGA
Source organism: Butyrivibrio sp. INlla21 (assembly GCF_900116875.1). Classification (GTDB taxonomy): domain Bacteria; phylum Bacillota; class Clostridia; order Lachnospirales; family Lachnospiraceae; genus Butyrivibrio. Next base: position 142,287 of record NZ_FPCC01000006.1, on the reverse strand, counting down.
TTCCGTCGGAGAAAACAACTCCGTTCTCACTCATGTTGGATGTGACGATGAGCTTTTCTTGGTCCTGTATCTGCCCGTAGACAATGTCTGCCTGAGTAAATCTTCCGGGGAAAGGCTCTCTAACCTGGAAGGTCAACTGCCTTGCGCCCCAGTCGTATGTGGGCTCCGGAATGTTCTTAAGTCCGAACGCCTTGGCCATTCCGTTAAATTCCGCCATAACGGATCTGTGCCAGCCTGTCATTCCGAATCCGGTAGATACGATGATTCCCGATGATGACTGATTTTCAATTTGGTTACGATAGTTAATGTTGTATCTGGCCGAGGTGTGATTGCTTACTCCTACAAAAAAGTCGTTTACCGCGTATAGCACCTGACCGTCCTTAGTTTCTACTTTTCCCATTGTAACACTTTTGGTATTAAATTTACCATCAATCACTCGCGGAAGTACTCTTTCGACATCGCCCGTTTCATAAGGTAAAAGAACTCCGTCCCACCTTTCGGGATCGGGATTGACGCCTACAAGGGGCTGCCCGTTAAGATACTTCATGGTGTTGGCTACAAGTCCGTCCTGTCCCACGGCTATCACTATGTCGTCTGCTCCGAAGATCATATTCGGAAGATACTCTCTGTCTATCTCCTGGAGTCTTGCACAGGGGCGGACAAAGTTTCTGATATTCTCAAGGGCCGCGTTGTAGACCTTGTCTTCTTTTTCATAATCGGAGAAGTCCGCTCCGAGATGCTCGATATAGAATCTCGCCTGTTCAACGGTGTTGTATCTTCTCTTAAGTTCCTCATATCTTGTGCGGCGTTTTATCAAAACAACCTTGTTCATTCCCCTGTCCATAGTTTCCTCCTAAGTTTGGCTACTCATATCTGCTCCGGATATGTCATTTCTGTACAAGCCCTGTTGTAATAGTCTGCAAAAGATCCGGTGTTATATTCAAAGTTCCGATCTTGTCGGCGTTCTCTCCAAGATTCATGAAGCCCATCGCCATGAGTGTTCCGGGATCTGTCTGAGCCATCGCGCAAGCCTCGATAAGTGCGACATTGAGGTTGTTATATGCTTCGACCACAGCCCTGAGTGCATATGCCTGCTGGTCTGCCTTGATTCTCTCGTTCTCGGCTTCGAGAGCTGTGAACTCGGCGTTCTTCTTCTCGAGCTCGATCTTTCCGAGCATCTCTTCGTTTTCAAGTTCGATCTTACCTTGCATCTCCTTGGCCTCGATCTGGAGCCTCTTCGCCGCAGCCATCTCTTTTAACGCAAATTCTTTTTCCTGCTTCTCGGTGTTCATCGCAAGTTCGCTTCTAAGTGCCTTCATGCGCATCTCTTGCTCTTTTTCCTCGCGCTCTTTCTTCATATTAAGGTCGCAGCGCTGAACGTATTGCTTCATCTCCTGCTCTTTTTCTTCCTTCTCCTTTTCCTTCTCGGCGACCTTGATCTCAGTGTTGATCTCGTTCTCCTTGATCACTCGCTCCTGCTCTATTGCTGCGTTCCGCCTCTTGTAGATCGCATCGTCCTGTTCCTTAAGGATTTGCTCTCTGGCTGCCGCTTCAAGAGCTTTCCTTGTCTCGGTCTTGGGATTGATGCCGAGGATGTTTATCGCAACTACGCTGACTCCGAGCTTTGCGATAGATTCGTCGTTTGTAAGCGTCTCCTCTATGGTCCGCGCCATCTCGTCCGCCAGCCTTATGATCGTCCTTACGTCTCTCTTGCTGACCTCACGGATGACAATCGCCTTTATGATGTTGTTGATTCTTTTCTCCAAAAGAGCCATCTGCTCCGCGATCTTCTGCTCCGTCGGGACTTTATCCTGATATGCGAAGTCGAACATCTTTGATGCCTTGTTGTAATCTGTGATCATGTAGGTTGTAACGCCCTGAACACATACGCTCTGGTAATCTCCGGTTACAACATCGTCAAAAGCAAATGCTCCGTCAAAAGCGGTTGAGGGTGCGACCATGATGTTGGTCGTAAGGTCGTTGTACAGAACAGATAGGCCAAGTCCCTCTCTTACCACCGTTCCATTCTTGATCACCATCACATAATCATTGGGTTTAAATTTCATGAATTTCATACTGTGTCCTCCTTCCTCCATTAGATAACAACTCGGTATGTACATCAGAAAACACTTAGTAGTATTTTGCTACTTTGTTTTCTTGATTTTATATTAGTAGTAAATTACTACTTTGTCAACAGTAAAAATAAAATCCCGGAAAAATCTTTTTACAGATCTCTCCGGGATGCTTATTATCTGGATTTATTCACCTTTATAATAATACTCCGCCGACAGTTTGTTGCTGGTTATAGACTTTATCTTTTCCCCTGTCGCTTCTATCTTGGGCGCCACCATCGCTCTGAAATTGGTCTTGTACAGCTTCTTTCCGAGCACAAGCTCATAAAGTGCCTGAAGATCCGGAAGCGTGAACTTATCTCTCATCATGTTAAAGGCAAGATCCGTATGCTCGAACTGCGCCTTTAATTTCAATATCGATTCTATGATGATCTCGATGTGGTCAAAAGCGAGCTCCTCATCTCCCTCAAGGCTTGAAACCCAGTTCTCATAATAGGTCCTGCCGTTCTTAAAGCGCTTGTTTTGAATCTCGTATTTTATCTCAACATCTCTTTCGGCATTGATAAACTTAATCTCTCCGGGTGTGATGATAAGATCGAACCAAGCCGCATCCTGCACGCCGCCTGAGTTGTCGCCGATTCCCGCGCATGTAAGTCCGCGAAGCGCATCATATCCGGTGTCCGAAACCAGCGCAAGATATGCGATCGTCATTACCCAGGTTCTGGGATCTCTTCCGGGTTTTGTGAAAGTATAGATCTGATCGAGGTATACCCCTTCAAGTCCCGTCTCCTGCGAAAGCTTTCGCTGCGCCGCCTGATATGCGGTCTCATCCTTGTGCACAAAGCCTCCCGGAAGCGCCCACGTATCGATATACGGGTGCTCATCTCTTTTTACCAAAAGTATTCTGAGCGTGCTGAGATCGGGGCTTACTCCGAGCACCAAAATATCCGTCGTAACGGACGGTCTCTCGTAGTTGCCGACCTTGTAGTTTTTAAGGAATTCTTTTTCGGTTAATCCGTTTCTGTCTTTCTTCTGTGCCATCCCCACTCTCCCGAAAGTGTAAAATGAAAATCATACATACATTGTATCATTTAGTATCATCTTATGCTAAAATGTGTTGTTGCGAAATGTAATTTTGGAGATTAATTATGATTTTATCAGTACACAACATAAATAAATCTTTTGACGGAAAAGATATTTTGAAAGATGCATCTTTTCATATAGAAAACAACGAGAAGGCTGCGATCGTCGGAATCAACGGCGCCGGAAAGACAACTCTTCTTAAGATAATAATCGGAGAGCTTGGCGCAGACAGCGGCGATGTGACTTTTTCCAAGGATGTGACTTGGGGATACCTTGCGCAGAACCAGAACGTTCAGACGGAGAACACGATTTTCGAAGAGCTTGTCGAGGTAAAAAAACACGTCATCGAGCTTGAAGAAAACATCAGAGCCGCCGAGGAAGAGATGAAGCACGTTACGGGCGAGGAACTCTCACGCCTCATGGACAGATACACCTTCATGAACGAGCAGTTCCAGAGAATGTCGGGCTATGCGTGGCAGAGCGAAGTTACGGGCGTTGCAAAGGGTCTTGGCTTTACAGAGGACGAGCTTGATAAAAAGATATCCACCCTCTCCGGAGGTCAAAAGACAAGAGTGGCACTCGGTAAGCTCCTTCTTGAGAGCCCCGATCTCATCATCCTCGACGAGCCCACGAACCACCTGGATATGACTTCTATAAGATGGCTTGAGAATTATCTTTTGAATTATAAAGGTGCTGTGCTTATCGTCTCGCACGACAGATATTTCCTTGATAAGATCGTAGGCAAAGTTATTGAAGTCGAGAACACGCTTGTTTCAAGCTTTGTCGGAAACTACAGCGCCTATTCGGTCAAAAAAGAGCAAAAGAGACTTGCGCAGTGGAGCGCTTACATGAAGCAGCAGCAAGAGATCAAGCACCAGGAAGAAGTTATCGCAAAGCTCAAGTCTTTCAACCGCGAGAAATCTATTAAGCGCGCCGAGAGCCGTGAAAAGATGCTGGAAAAGACGGTTCGTCTGGACAAGCCCATGACGATCGACGACAGCATGAAGATCACATTAAAACCCTCTTGCGAGAGCGGAAAAGACGTTCTGGAAGCCGTGAACCTTTCTAAGTCTTTCGGAAGTCAGGAGCTCTTTTCAGGGATTAATTTTGAGATAAAAAAGGGTGAGCACGTTGCGATAATCGGTGACAACGGAACGGGTAAGACCACTCTCCTTAAGATGATAAACGGTCTTGAGAGTATCGACAGCGGCAAGATCACACTCGGAACCAAGGTTGAGATCGGTTACTACGATCAGGAGCACCACGTTCTTAATGACAACAAGACTTTGTTTGATGAGCTTCAGGATGCGTATCCGACACTCAATAACACAGAGATACGAAACACTCTCGCGGCATTTCTTTTTACGGGAGATGACGTATTCAAAAGAATCGGTGACCTCTCGGGAGGTGAGAAGGGCCGTGTCAGTCTTGCTAAGCTCATGCTCTCCGACGCCAACTTCCTGATCCTCGACGAGCCGACGAACCATTTGGACATCACAAGTAAAGAGATCCTTGAGTCGGCAATCTCAGGCTACGAGGGAACCGTGCTTTACGTAAGCCACGACAGATATTTCATAAATAAGACTGCGACCAGGATTCTTGACCTTACACGCAAGAGCATGGTCAATTACATCGGAAACTACGACTACTACATCGAGCACGTCGAAGAAAAGATGCAGAACACGTTCGGAACGGTTGATAGCGGAGCCGGTGCGATTGGAAGCGTTGCATCATCTTCTGCTCCCGGCGCAGCCGGCGTTTCGGGAGTTGCTGTCGGTGCTTCTTCTGCTTCGTCAGGAAATTCCGGAAGCTCGGGAAGCGATGACTACAAAGCTCAAAAAGAGGACAAGGCAAGAAGAAAGAAGCTTGAAGCCGCTCTTAAGAAGTGCGAGGACGAGATCGCAAAGCTCGAAGCCAGGGACAGCGAGATCACCGAGGCCCTCTCCGATCCTTCCATCGGAACCGACCTCGCAAAGCTCCGCAAACTCACAGACGAGCAGACCGAGATACAAGAAAAGCTCTCCGCACTCTATGATGAGTGGGAAGAGCTAAGTTCAGAATCTTAATATAAAGCCAGGCTGTATTAATAGATGACTGCTCTAATATTTTTATGATAAATGCCGATAATATAGATAGCAATGGTTTGCGCGTCTTTTCAATGGAATGAAATCCAATGAAATGGCGCGCATTTTTATTGAAAGGGGATCAATCATATGAATGTTGCATTTAATCCGGGAATATAGCTATGGAACTACGTATAGCTCTACCACCAACAAACCTGTAAGTAAAATGGAAGCTCCTATCAGTCTTCCACAAACCGGTTATTATAAGGACCCTATACCAAGTGTATTCCACAGTAAGGAAGATTGTGGTGTAGGAGAAACATATCTCAACTGCGCTCTTTCCGGAAGCGAGGGTGATCCTAATAATTTGCCCTGCAATTTTTATAAGCCGGCTGATTATAATGAGGAAGATCCTGTATATATAGCAAGGCTTTATCCATGGGATGGTTCGGAGACTATAGTAAAAGAGATTCATCTCAAGGATGTGGATTTAACTCATGCCAATAAGATTGAGACTTTTGCTTATGGAATATATCTAAAAGACAAAGGTGAGATTGCAAATCTTGATGATATTTTAACCGCATACGACCACGCGCATGATAACGCTTCCCCTTGCACAAAATCTAACCTCAATAAAGTGGATGTTATAAGTGCTATACGAGAATTTATGGAAGCAGGCCTCAAGCAGGGGTATTATAATCAGTATGTCGACTATTTAGCATTATTTAATGCTATAGAAAGAAACAGACATTAGCGTGTATATCCGCCGACCTGTTCGGCATTATTATAGGCGCTTGGGAAATCCCAAGCGCCTACTTTATTCTTTTTCATCATTGTCCTCGCCATCTTCAGCTTCATCGTCGCCCTCATCGCAATATTCTTCATCTGCTTCGACAACGTTTACCAAGATTGCATCTAAGACAAATTTATCTAACTTCATCGTCGTCATCATCGCAATATTCTTCATCTGCTTCGACAACATTTACCAAAATTGCACTTTTTTGATACCTATCTAAAGAATCTAGTTTGTAATGAAAGCTATCTTCTCCTCTGTACGTATAATACCTCAACATTACTATTTTCTCATCTGTGTCATCAATAGTGCTGACGCTTATAATAATATGGAACTCTTCATTCGGAAATAAAGCATGAAATTTATACCCCCAAAGCTCAACAATATCAAATGCCAATCTTAAGCTTTGCTCATAAGTTATTCCTTCAAAATAACTATCAATCAAAAACTCGCTTTGGCTCCATTCAAATTCAGATAATTCATCATAATCATAATAATCTAACGTTTCTTCAGACTCCTTTTCTCGATCATTAATTTTTATAAAAATACCATCTTGAATTTTATATATCGTTGGATTGATCACAGAAAGCTTTCCGGTAAAATCAAAGGTATTATCCATATCTTTGATTTTTAAATATTCTTCTTGCATGCGCGTGTTCATTATTATCATAATAAATTCATTTCCCTATTAGCGTTTCACGCAAAGCGTTATTATTTATATTCTTAGATCTCTATATCATCGTTATCTTCATCGTCGTCATCATATTCTTCATCTGCTTCGACAACATTTACCATAATTGCACTATCTAAATAATCATCTAAAGCATCCAATTCGTAGTGAAAACTATCATCACCTCTGTATGTGTAATACATTATCCTTACTGTCTTCTCTTCTGTATCATCAATTGTGCTGACGCTTATAATAATATGGAATTCTTCATTCGGAAATAGAGCGTGAAATTTATATCCCCAAAGTTCAACAATATCAAATGCTAATCTTAAGCTTTGTTCATAGGTTATTCCTTCAAAATAACTATCAATCAAAAACTCGCTTTGGCTCCATTCAAATTCAGATAATTCATCATAATCATAATAATCTAACGTTTCTTCAGACTCCTTTTCTCGATCATTAATTTTTATAAAAATACCATCTTGAATTTTATATATCGTTGGATTGATCACAGAAAGCTTTCCGGTAAAATCAAAGGTATTATCCATATCTTTGATTTTTAAATATTCTTCTTGCATGCGCGTGTTCATTATTATCATAATAAATTCATTTCCCTATTAGCGTTTCACGCAAAGCGTTATTATTTATATTCTTAGATCTCTATATCATCGTTATCTTCATCGTCGTCATCATATTCTTCATCTGCTTCGACAACATTTACCATAATTGCACTATCTAAATAATCATCTAAAGCATCCAATTCGTAGTGAAAACTATCATCACCTCTGTATGTGTAATACATTATCCTTACTGTCTTCTCTTCTGTATCATCAATTGTGCTAACGCTTATAATAATATGAAATTCTTCATTCGGAAATAGAGCGTGAAATTTATATCCCCAAAGTTCAACAAGATCAAATGCTAATCTCAAACTTTGTTCATAGGTTATTCCATCGAAATAACTTCCAATCAAAAATTCGCTTCGGCTCCACTCATATTCAGATAATTCATCATAATCAAAATAATCTACCGCTTCTTCAGTAACCCTTTCTCGATCATTAATTTTTATAAAAATACCATCTTGAATTTTATATATCGTTGGATTGATCACAGAAAGTTTTCCTATAAAATCAAATGTATTATCCATATCCTTTATTTTTAAATATTCTTCTTGCATTAGCTTGTTCATTATTATCATAATAAAAATCCTTCCTACTTAAAAAAAGGTGGTTCACCTAAATATTTTAAAGCTTTATCTATAGCCCTTTGAATCGCTGGATCTTCTAACATTCTTTGAATACTTGGTGGTGCTTCCGGATATGGTGGATCATCATAATAAAGCTTTCCATCTACAGGATCAAAAATATATTTTCCATCTTTTGCATCATGATAGTGTACGTTACCATTTCCATCACCTGGTTTAGGATTCTCCACATCAACTCTTTCGGTTTTTCCTCTCTGCCATATAGTTTTTGGATCCATTTTAGTCCCGTTTTTTCCAAGCGGTTCCCCATCTTTGTTCTTACGATGCGGTTTCTCTTGATTTTTATCTTTTCCTTTGCTTTTAGATTTAGTCTTGGATTTGCCTTTGGATTTACTAAAATTATAAGCCCGCAAAAACTCCGCAGTTTTTATAACAATCAATGTAGCGTCAGCAGCAAGTATCCCCGCTGCTATTAAATCCCCTATAGGTAAAGGTCCATCGCCTACAACTAAGGTGGCGAGTGCCGGCAGCTGTGCTATTACTGCTTCTATTTGCTGCATTGTATATTTGCCGACTTCAAGTATAGTCTTAACTGTCTCCTCTAATCCATACCATACCTCAGGTTCCATTGGGATAGCAAAGCCATCGGAAACATTCAATAACACTGCATTAGACTGTGCAGTGACACCGCCCATTTTCATTGCCTTTGGTGCTCCGCCGGTGGCAAGCAAATTTACAACAGAAGTCTCCATCTTCGGATCAGAGACTTGCATCTTGTTAAGCGCTGATGTAGTAGCTGTAAGACATTTCTGAAGGTCATAGTTTTGTTCTTCAAGGCCTGACTTTTTTGCAGAAGCAAGTGATAGTTCATCAAACTTTTCTACTTTCCTTTTGCATTCATCACAGAAATCTGCATCCTCTTCATATGACTTTCTAGATCTTGTGTAAGATGTTCTTGTGATATTTGAATTGTATTTACCGAATTTTTCTATTACGTATTGGGATATTTTTTCTATCTCTGCGCCTTCATGATCAAGCTTTTCAAACTGTCTATCAAAATGATCCCTGTTTTCTCTAAGAACATCGGTATCTATCCTTGCTTTTGGTGATGAATCGACCATACCCTTAAAGTCTTCTTCTATTATCCGATATCTGAGTAAAAGTTTTTTCTGGATCTCAAGATTTTCATCATGAAGATTCATCTGTTTATCGCTTACAAAAAGCTTGGAAGCTTCTGCAGCCTGACCTATAAAAGTTTCATTATCACAATATTTCCGGTACTGTTCTGCAAGTACATCCGCATTTATTTTATACCCTTCATGCGCGTGACTCCAGCCATCAATAAACTCAGCCACCTGCTCGGCGTCATATCGTATTCCCATTTATAGCCTCTTTCCTTTTTCGCTACTTATTACATCTGCTGTTCTGCCGGAGCATAGAGCATTGCTTCAAGCTCCTCTATCTCTTCTTCACAATCTTGAATAAGCTTATGCAGATTTTCTATAGTGACCAGAATATCCGACATAAAATCTGATGTAAGAGCCTGATCTTTCTTTATGTTTGAGATGGTCATATCTTTTAATCGTTTCCCTTCGTCTTTAAGAATGCCTCTCCATTTATCTGCTCTTGAAAGATCATAAGCTTCTTCAGGAATCTGTACATTTCTTTCTATTTTTTTAAAGCCTCCTTCAGTTTGGCGGTACAGTTCTTCCAGTTCTCTGATATATTTCCTGTATTTTTTTATCCTTCGCTTTAACTCTTCTATCCTGGAATGTATACTCATACAATAGTACCTCCGGATTTATCTTCATTGACAACGATGCTCTTGCTTGCAACATCATCAACTTTGATTATGCTGTCTCTCATTTTAAAAAAAGCTGTTGGAAGTGCTTCGGCAGACTCTGCCATATATAGATGCGAAGTCTTATAGACCTGCTTTAAAATTGTATTCATGTATCGTCCGACACCGGTTCCTTCCCATGCTTCATTATCTAAAAGACCATCATCTTGAAGTTTGCACCAGGACGCAGAACCCTTTATGTCCCCAACAATACCCGTGAACACGTTAGTGTCCATATACATTTTATTATCAGACATTTCCCCTATCCTTCCTTTTTATCTTATAAGCGCGTATGTGAATAACTTATTAACATGATAGCATACATCTTCCACCCCATTCAAGGAGTCCATTTTTATTTGTTACTACATTTTTCATAGCAAAAATAAGACCATGCGCAAACCTGCACACAGTCTTATCTAGACATACAACGTATTTACTTATACACGATCACATATCCGCCGACCTGCTCGGCATTATAGCCATTTGGAAGGTCGCCGAGCGCATCTTTTTCTGCGCTTGAAAGAACGAAGATATCGTCGCCGTAGTTTGCTTCAATAACATCTGCGCCGATCTCGGTGCCTGCATCCGCGGACTCATCGTCCGAAACGACTGCGAGCACATCTTCAGGAAGTCCGAATACGAAATTGCCGTAGCTTGCGGCCACTCTGAATTCCGCGTCGGGATCCTTGTAGACAACGGTGTTGTGGAAGTCCACAGGCGAATAATTCGTATAGTAAAGCGCGAGCATGAACGGCGAGGAAAGTCCGTCGTACGTTGAGTAGACGGTTCTGTCATCTCCTGCGATCTCGTAGGCTCTTACCATCGCATCGCCGTAGCCCGGCATAAACACGTCCGCCGCCTTATCGGTAAAGTCGGTAAAGTAATCCTTGGCAAAAGAAATTGCTGCAAGAAGCACGATCACGCAAAGCGCGTAAAAGAGCTTCTTGGAATTCACAAGTACAAACTCCGCACCTTTTACAAAGTAAAAGATAAGCGGAAGGTACATCATTACCATCCTGCTCGCGTCCGCCTTGATCGCGATCGCCATAACAAAACAAGCGATCAAAAGTGTAGACCAAACGGCATTCATAGAATAAAGCGCAGCCGCATCAGAAGCGTTGGCCACACAGCCCTCGCCGGCATCAGTGCCATCGCCGCCGGAAACCGCGCCTGCGCCGTCGCGCTCCTTCGCGAACAGCTCTTTTACCCCGATAGAAATTCCGATAAACACAATCGGGAACGTGAACACATAGAGCATCCAGTAGCCGGGATAGAAATGGCAGAGCATTTCATGCCTGTCCCCTATCGTAAGCGCGATCAAAAGAGTCTTCGCATTATCAATGAGCTGACCAAAGAAGCCGGGACCGGGTGTAAGGAATACCTCTCCCGTTCTTGACGCCGTGAATTTATTGATACAAAAATGCTCCGTTATGATCTCGGGAAGCCCAAGGTAATTTACCGCGTAGAACACAAAGAGCGGTGCAAAAAGGACCATGAACGTAACGCCCGAAGCAATTAGCTGCTTAATATTCAAAACCTTTTTTCTAAGGCAAATAATGCAGATTAAAAGTAGGTGCAGCGGAACAACGATAGTTGCGGAACCGTAGCTGTACATGCAGATTGAATACATGCCTGCGCTCAAACAGTAGAACAAAGTGCTGTTTCTTTTTATTCCGAGCATAAAAAGATAAACCGCAAGCCCAAGCGTAAACGGCATGATATTGCTGTCAAGCGTCCATCTTGAAAGGATCACGTGCCACGGGCAGACCGCAAGAAAAGCGGTTCCGAAAAGACTGATCTCGTTTGAGTAAGCTCTTTTAGCCGTAAGCTCTTTTAATATAAAGAAAAACAAAATAGCCGTCAGGATGCCGCAGATCGCAGGGATCATGCGGAGTTTAACGATGCCTGTTCCAAATAATTTAATTGAAAGTACGTTTAAATAAATAAGAAGCGGGCTTCCGCCGCCGGGGCCCCAAGTGATGGGATATACGGGATATGCGTAGCCGTTGCGATCGATGCCGAACTTCGCGATCGCGTATGCGTCGTAGCCGATCGATGCTTCGTCCGGCGCAAGTCCCAGGGGCACACGGCCCAGTAAAAAGAGCCTTAGAAACGCCGCCACCGCGATGATAACCGCAAGCGCAATATACGTCGCTTTAGAAGACAATCCGCCCGCGCCAACACCGATTCCGGAGCCGGCATCGTCGCCGCCGAAGCCGCGACCACCGTCTAAGCTGCCTCGCTCCCTCTTTTTCCCAATTACAAAAGCTGCCGCGCCCATAAGGACGCAGGCAGCCGTAGCTATACAATTGTATATGTCAATTATTCTCATAGATTTCCCCAACGCTCATCATTCAAACCGGGTCAAGCCGATAAAACGATGGCCTCCGCTATCATCTGGCGTTCATCGCCGCATTCCAATCCGGAATTCCCATGATGGCTGCCGAGCGCTGAACATATGCGCCCGCGTTGGCTCCGTTCATCTGCTGATAGAACTCAAACGCAAGCTTTCTCGTGCCGTCCTGACCTGTAAGTCCAACCGACAATCCCTGCGCAACCTCAACGGGATAATCCGTCTGTCTATTAAAGACTATCATATTTATGTAACGATTGGTAGCCGCTCTTTGATAAGCGTAAACAATCGCTGCAGCCTGAGCCTCGTCGCCCTGCGTTGATGAGTATCCAACCTCTGTCAAAAGAATCGGCCTTACCGCGCCCTTAGTGTTTCTCATTCCGGGCTGGCACATGAAGTCGGTAAGCTGCTCGATATTCTCCATTGAAAGATAAGGAGTATCGATCGTGTGCTGGATCATAGCAGCAGCCTTTTCACTCTTTGGTGTCCAGAAGCTTGTCCAGTTCATAGGATAATTGTAAGGATGCTCAGCGAGCGCCCAGTCAAAGTTACCCTGAGAAGTAATGATACCGTTCATAACCTCAAGCATGCTTCTTGCCGAGAAATATGAAGGATTGTTGATTGCTGTCCAGTTCTGGTCAAAGCTTGCGCAAACATAAGCATTGGCGTTCTTACTGCGGATCGCAGTGTAGCAAACTCTAAGCGCATCAGCGTAAAGCTGCGCGTACTGCGCCTCATCGGAAACATTGGTGTGATTCCAGATATTCTTGGCGTTGACCTCGTTACCGACAACCCAGTTGTCGACCTGTCCGAAACCGTTCTGACCGTTATATCTGTAAGCAAGATAAGTCACAACAGCCTCGAGGTTCTCAAGTCCCGCATCCTCAGAAGTGTTCATCATGTAATAATTACCGCTTCCGCCTCTTGAGAAAGGTGAAATCATGAATTCCTCGCCGGGCACTGCCGGGTTCAAAAGAACTATCGTAACACCCATACCCTGCTGAGTACTTGTTCTTATCGCATGGTCGTACTGACTAAGATATGAGGAATCGTAGTTGTATGTTTTTCCGTTATACTCGAAAACAACGCCCCCGTTCCCACCGATAACGTCCTCAAGATTGATGTTGTAAGCAGCCTGCTGAACTCCAAGCTGAGAAGCCTCTGTGTTGCCGTTACCAATCTTGGCGCCGTCAAGGATAAGGCCCTTTTTACCGTTATTCTTTCTTGCAGGTGATCCTACCGCAAGTACCTCGGGATTGGAGATGTAGCGCACTCCGGTCACAGGAACAAAAGCCCCGCCCTGAAGAACGGCCACCTGGAACTTGTCGTATAAATGGCATGAAGTTGTCTTGTTCTCAAGGTTAAAAGAGAACTGTACCTGCGCTCCCATTGGAACCGAAGCCACAGGTGAACCCGCAGGGCCCGGCTGATATACTTTTTCCGCAAAAAGATAGAACTTGCCGTCGTCACTGTCAGGAAGTTCCTGAGCGGATGCAGTAACTATAACTTTCTCGCCTGCGATTGAGGCAGAACCTACAGATACAGAGCCCGTGCCTGCCGCCTCTGCTTTAACCGCAAAAGGAGAAAAGACACCAAACACAGCCGCCGAAAACGCTATGCCTATTAGTGCTGAAAAGATTTTCTTTGTCATAAAAGACCCCTCGTATAATTTTTATTTATCGCATTTCGCGACATGAGCAAAAATATATAGGTGTCAAAATTTGGTTTTGGCACCTACACCATTTTAAATATGAAGCCTAAATAAATCAACAAATATGTACAAGAATTAATATAATGTTTACATTTCAATAATCCACCTTCATAAGGCAAAGCCCCATCGGAGGCGCTGTCGGGCCGGCTTCCTGTCTGTTGCATGCCTCCAGGATCTCTTTTACCCTATCGGCAGTTATATTTCCGTAACCGACTTCCAATAAAGTACCGGTAAGAATGCGGACCATGTTCTGCAAAAAGCCGTTTCCGTGAAAATAGAACCTGATATAATTGCCGCTTTCCTCTATCTTGATGTTGTCAACGCACCTAACCGTCGACTTCTTCATCTTGTTATTGCCGCAAAAGCTCTTGAAATCATGCGTTCCGATAAGATGCTCAGCCGCCTCTCTCATCTTGTCCGCGTCGGGCTTTTGCTCAAGTATCGTCACATACTTCCTGTCAAAAACAGGCTTTGACGCGCCGTACCAGCAGGTGTATCTGTAGGTCTTACCAAGCGCATTGTACCTTGCATGGAATCTGTCGGAGCAGACTCTCACCTCATTTACGCTGATATCATCGGGAAGATACTGATTCATGTAGCTCTGAATCTCATCCTCGGTCATATCCGTATCAAGCACCGCGTTAGCTGTCATCGCCCGCGCATGAACGCCCGCATCAGTCCTTCCCGCACCGATGATGTTAAAAGTCTCATCGTCCGGAATGTTCGTCATCTTCCTAAGGACTGACTCTAATTTCCCCTGTATCGTCATGTCTTTTCCCGGCTGTCTCTCCCAACCGTAAAACCTTGTTCCATCGTAACTTATGATAAACTTGTAGTTTCTTTTCATATCCTGTCTTTCCTTTATAGTTGCGCCGTTTCTAGTCTTATATCTTACTCCGTTTCTTATGAACTTGCATGGATTCCCGCGTAAGAGCCACGCACATAGAAATAGTTTACCATGGTTTCTATAATTCATGCTATTCTTTCGCATTATTTCTAGACAAAATCAATATCATTGCAACCTAAATCATTGAAAAAGCAGTCGCAATACCGATAACCGGCATGCATATCATATATTTTTGCAATTATGCATGTATCGATATCCTTCAAGATTGGTGCTTAAAGCATGTTTTTTTATGAAAATGATTATAGTACATGCCCACAAGCCGCTTACACACCACTTTTTATAATTGCAAAATCGATAAAACTCCTAAAAAAGGCATGTCATATTAAGAAATCTGTCCATACACATGCATAAATCGCGATTTTAGTAGTTAGTTACTACAGGTCGAATGAAATCGGCACAATTGACTCACGATTCTCATGAAATTATCAGCATATTAATGTATAATAACTTGTAATTGTCAGTTCGAAACCTTCCTGACACTAAACAAAACTAAAGGAGACAATCATGAATAACAAAAGCGTACTTTACATCACTCAGGCTGCGGTGATCGCAGCTATCTACGTAGTTTTGACACACATCGCAAACACACTGGGACTGGCAAATCAAGCTATCCAGGTGCGTTTCTCAGAGGCACTTACGATCCTGCCATTCTTCACACCGGCAGCAATCCCCGGACTTTTCGTAGGATGCATAATCGCCAACATAACAACAGGCTGCATGCCCCTCGACACAGTATTCGGATCTATCGCAACACTTCTCGGAGCACTCGGCACATACTATATCGCCCACGGTCTTAAGAAGCCCACCGATCCCGGCTTCTACCCCTCAAACAAAGTAAAGACCTGGCTCAGCCCCGTTCCTCCGATATTAGCAAACACGATCATCGTACCCTTCGTCATCAAGTATGTTTACGGCTCTGAAGGAACAATCCCCTTCTTCATGCTCACAGTCGGAATCGGCGAGATCATCTCCTGCTTCGTACTCGGTATGATCCTATTGTTTGCACTGAATAAAAGAAAGAACGCTATATTCTATGGGCAGTGAATAAAAAAAGGGTGAATTGATTCAATTAGATTTTATTGAACCGATTCACCCTTAACTTTTTCTCTGATCCTATCAAACATGCCCTCAATTGAAGCAACTCTTCCGGCTGATACATCTGCATCAGATTTACCCAACAATTCAAATAATAAAGCTTCATTAGCATCAAACTCGGATTTATTCTTTTCTTCTAATAATTTTGTATTCTTTAGATTTGTCATATTCCCTTTACAGCTTGTGGTTTTTTAATTGCGTTGCTTAACTTTCTCGACAAGAGAAATAATAAGCAGAAATAAAAATGCCTCTCTCGTCGGCCTACGAGAGAGGCGGCTCGTCATGAGCTAAATTCTTCTCGGGAGCATCCACTTTGGAGTGGGTGCTTTCTTTATAGATAATATAGCACCTTTCACAAGAACATTCAATGTTTTTCTCTTCTGCAATATCGCAATAATCCCAATTTCAAAATAACTGTTGACATACTACGATTGATGTAGTATTTTTTATTATGTCAATCGTACTACGCTTATCATACTATAGCTGTAGTACTATGTAAAGTCAAAAATTATAAGGAGGTCATGATCTCACAGCATAAAGAGATAACTAGATAATAATGAAAAATTTGAAATTGATTTTGGGAATAATCATAGGATTTGTGTTACTGCTGGGGTGTGTTATCTTCGCAGATGAATTTGTAGCTACATTTATACCTACTCAACCTTTCGGCGGAATGGCAGAATTCGCGATCAGGATACTACTTCTGACAATCAGCTATTTTATTATAAAGAAAATGTATAAAAAAGGTATCGGCCCTTCAACATCAAACTTGGGTAAGGGCATATTCATATATGGCGCAGCGATGTGGATACCGATCATTTTAAACCTCATAACTAAGGCCAGAACTCCCGTTGTACCCTTTGCGACTGTGCTTCCGACTCTAATCGGTATTTTTTTCTCGCAGATGGGAACAGGCGTCTTGGAAGAGCTTGTATTCAGAGGATTCTTTTTTAATGCATTTGTTGACCGTCTCGGAAACAACAAAAAAGGAGTCTTTGCTTCAATGATACTCTCATCATCAGTATTCGGTGCTATCCACTTACTGAATCTAATCGATAGTCCTGAACTGATTGTAGCAACTATTGCGCAAGCAATCTATGCAACAATGGTCGGTTGCTTTTTCTGCATGATCTATTATTGCACAGGTAACATCTGGTCCTGTATTATACTTCACGGTATTGTTGATTTTGCAGCTAAATTCTGGAATGCATTTAATCCGGCTCCAAGAGCGGATAAGTCTATATTTATGGGAATATTTGAAATAGCCGTTTGCGCTATACTTATGATCTACGCGATCATAAAGCTAAATAAAGAATTTAAAAACAAAGAAGCAGCTGTATAAAAAACAAACAATTTGGGGAAATCATTTTATATCCTTGATCTGCTTGACTACATGCGCTTTGACGATTTTATTTCTTCAAGAAGTGAAATGTCGGCATTTTCGGCCACTCATACACGCAAATTTTAGTTATTAGCCGTCTTGCGTGCTTTTTTCGGCGCTTTTATCAGTATCGCGATCACAATAAGAAACAAATAAGCACGCACAGGAAGGATTTCCTTACCGGTGCGCGCTTTTTAGTTCAAAACCATACACGTACTACAGCAAAAACAGCTGTTTTGCGTGTCAAAAAACGATATTGCGTTTGTTTCCGACGCTGCAGGCAATGGATCGCCCAGTTGCGTCGCAAGAGTCATAGCCGATGCCGTCACCCGAGCGCCACGTCTAAGATCATCATAAGGACAAAGCCCATGGCGAAGGCGACGGTGCCGGTGTTGGTGTGCTTGCCGGCTGACATTTCGGGGATGAGCTCCTCGACTACGACGTACATCATGGCGCCGGCTGCGAAGGCAAGCATGTAGGGAAGGACCTGAACTACGATGGCTGCCGCAAATATCGTGATGATCGAGGCGATCGGCTCTACGATTCCGGAGAAGGCTCCGTAGAGGAAGGTCTTTCCTTTGTTCATGCCCTCTGCTTTGAGGGGCATTGATACGATCGCGCCCTCAGGGAAGTTCTGAATAGCAATACCTATAGCAAGGACAAGGGCTGCGGTTCTGCTGACCGCAACGTGTCCTGAAAGCCATCCCGCATAGATGACACCTACAGCCATTCCCTCGGGAATGTTGTGAAGTGTAACCGCAAGGATGAGCTTGGTTGTTCTTTTAAGCTTGCTGCCTGTGGGTCCCTCAGATACGTTATCCATGTGCATGTGCGGAGTAACGATATCAAGGAATAAGACAAAACCGATTCCTATCAAAAATCCGATAGCTGCGGGCATATATGCAAACTTGCCGTATTCAGCGCTCGCTTCAATCGAAGGCTGCAATAAGCTCCAGAATGAAGCAGCAACCATGACGCCTGCTGCAAAGCCCGTCAGTATCTTTTTAAGTCTTTCTGAAATGTCATCTTTTAAAAAGAAGACCATAGCGGCGCCAAGCGCCGTTCCTAGAAAAGGGATTAATATACCAATAAAAATTTCGCTTCTCATAAGTGATTCCAATCCTACCATCAAAGTCAAATCCCCCGCAATCGCCGGATGTACATATCCTTCCGCACATTCCATCGCGGGTGCAAATGAAAACAATTCTCAATAGCATACAGACAGTAATCTATCACTTATGCAAAAATCAGTCAAACTTAAGAATGGTTGCAAGGATTCTCTTAGCGCAGATCTTAAGCATATCTGTATCGACAGCGCCCTGCTCCATAGCCTTCTTAACTCTCTCGGGGAAGCCTGTCGCCATCTTAAGGTCGTTACCTGCGTTGATCTCCTTGTAGTGCTCACCTCTTGTCCACCAGTCTGATGTAACGATTCCGGTGTAGCCCCACTCATCGCGAAGGATTCCTGTGATAAGGTCCTTATTTTCCGAAGCTCTGAGTCCGTTGACCACATTGTAAGAAGACATGATGGTATAAGGCTCTTCCTCTTTTACGATCATCTCAAATGCCTTCAAATATATCTCACGAAGAGCTCTCTCCGAAACTCTGGAATCGCTGTGCTTTCTGTTGGTCTCTTTGTTGTTGCAGGCAAAGTGCTTAACGCTTGCGCCGACGTGGTTTCTCTGAATACCGCGAACCATCGCTGCCGCCATCTTTCCTGTAAGATAAGGGTCCTCTGAATAATACTCAAAGTTTCTTCCGCACATAGGGCTTCTGTGAATGTTGATAGCGGGTGTAAGCCACACGCTAAGGTTATTCTCTTTAAGTTCCTCACCGCCTGTAAAGCCGACTGCTTCCGCAATCTCTTTATTCCATGTGCAAGCGATCGATGTTGAGCAAGGGAACGCTGTTGTGCGAACTCCTGTCTCGGGCATGATACGGACACCTGCGGGGCCGTCTGCTGTAGCTGCATTGGGAACACCGTACTCGTAGATGTTTCCGAAGCCGAATACGTTGGAAACGCCGGTATTGGGCTGTCCGCCTACAAGATGGATGAGGTCATCTGTTGAAAGCTGCTCCATGAACTCATCGAGTGTGATCTTGCCTTCAGCAACTTCGCTGAATTTCTTGATGCCCTCGCGCATGGGCTGTGTATAGTAGTGCCTCGGGATCTCTTTTACCAAAGGAGCAGTCGCTTCTTCGGTTCCGGGCTGCATTTTCTCAAATATGCATTCGTCTTTGTCCTTGTGCTCTCCGAGAGGAAGCTCTTCAAAAGAGCCGTCACTGAGCATACGCTTCTTTAACTCCGAAGGAACTACCTTGTGCGAAAGCTTCTGTACAACCTTGTCCTCGCCAAGACTCCATGTAAACTCAGACTTTACGGCGTCTCTAACGTTCTTTCCAATATAGAAGCTGTACTCGCCTTTCTCAAGAACATAAGAAGCATCGACAACCTTTCCGAGATCATCGAATGAAGAAACCGCATACTCATCAATCACAAGAGTAAGGATCTGTGACTCGCCGGCCTTTAGCTCTTTTGTCTTGTCAAAAGAGATCAAGCTCCTTGCGGCTTTACCGAGCTTTCCGGAAGGTGCACATGCATAGAGCTGAACAACCTCCTTGCCCGCAACTTTACCTGTATTTGTAACTTTGACCGTGAAGATGAACTCTTCGTCCTTCTTCGCAGCCGAAAGCTCTTTTACCTCAAAATCGGTGTAAGAAAGGCCGTAGCCGAAAGGATAGATGACCTTAGCATCTGCGCCGGGAATGGTAGAGAAATAGCGATATCCGACGTAGATATCCTCAGTATAATCAACATAATCTATGGACTCGTGGTAGTTCTCGGTTGAAGGATAATCCTCGAGTTTGCCTGCAAATGTATCTGCAAGTCTTCCCGAAGGGCACACGTTTCCAAGGAGCACGTCCGCTGCGGAAAGTCCGCCTTCCATACCGCCCTGACCCATGTATACGGCAGCGGCGATCTTGGAATCTTCTTCGATCCATCTGCAATCGATAACTCCGCCCACATTAAGAACAGCGACAACGTTTTTGAAGTTGTCTGTCGCGGTCTTTATCATTTCTTTTTCTTCGGGAGTCAGATAAAAGTCTCCATCAAGGAAAATCTCGCCCGAGATCTTGGGCATGCTGACGCCGGCAGGCCAAGGATTGAAGTCCTCATAGTCGCCTTCCTTATCGCTACGATCCCAGCCTTCGCCGGAAAATCTATTAAGTACAACAATTGCCGTATCGGAAAAAGACTTAGCTTCTGCGAGCATATCTGCAGGAATCGGGATCTCCTGAGTCATTCCGGGAACGCGCCCTGTCTTGAACTGCTCTGTAAGCCCTTCCTTGTAATACTCCATCAAAGGCTCATAAACCTTAACCTCGCGGATCTTGAGACCATCGTACAAAGAGTGAATGTACTCACAATATACATCTCCTGAACCGCCACCACCTTTTACGTAGTCAACCGCTGCCTTTCCGAGAAGTACAAGGGGCTTTTCCTTAGAAAGAGGTAAAACCCCGTTATTCTTCAAAAGAACTATCGCCTCATCCGCAGCTTTCTTTGAAATCTCAATGTGTTCCTTGCTGCCTGTCACTCTCTTGTCACCGTAGAGCGGAAGTGAAGGCTGATAAAGAAGTCTTGCCCATTTCTGCATTGTAAAAAATCCTCCGTAAAAATCTAATAAAATTATTCAATGCTATATTCTATTACATATGGGCAAAAAAGACTACTTAAATTATGTTTTCAAATCCGGTTATTCGGAATCGTCGTCTCCGTCCGAATTATCGCTTGCTTCCACATCGCCGTGATACTCTTCGGAAGGCGCCGCGTCCTCAGAAAAACCACTGTCTCCGTCATCTCCGTCATTATCTTCGTATTGATGTATAATAGGAGCATACAGCGAACAATATTCAAGGAGCTCACCATGACAGAAACCGAAGTCAGAAATAAATACGAAGAGATAACCAAGACCCTTATAGACAAAAATCTCACCATCACTACGATGGAGAGCTGTACTGCGGGACTTATAAGTAGCCTGATCACGGATACCGAAGGTTCGTCGCAAGTACTTAAGGGAGCTTTTGTGACATATTCAAATGAAGCCAAGATCATGCAGAATGTTCCTGCCGAGACGATCGATAAGTACGGCGTGTATTCTGAAGAGACGGCAAAAGAAATGGCAAAGGCATGTAAAAACACCTACGCCGCGGATATTGGCGTAGGTGTCACCGGTACTATGGGAAATATCGACCCGTCAAATAATGACAGCGTGCCGGGTGAGGTGTATTTCGCCATAGCTGATAAAGAGACTCTTTCCTCGGAACATGTAAGCTTATCGCCCAGGGACAGCAGGTACCTGTACAAGTTGTCCGTCGCGGACATAATTGCCGATAAGCTCCTTGAAATACTGAGAGGTTGCTCCGAATAAGCATCTATAGTAAAACAGCGTGGCATCTTATGGGGGAATAATTACTTATAGGGGCGCTTGCTCACGCTGCTTCACTCCTTCCGTAGACCGTCTCGTAGTACTGCTTGGACGTCATGAGATAAACAAATATATATACCAGGAAGAAGCTTACGCTTGCTATTGTTATGCACATAAAGAAGGTAGGTATATCAACAAAAAGTATGCTGTTTAAGAACAGTCTTACTATACTGCTCGCAATTGAAGCATGGATTATCGAAGCAAACACCGGTAAAAAGAACATTGTCATTACCTGCGTTCTGATAGTCTTCTTAGCCTCTTTTTCCGTAAGTCCGACTTTCTTAAGGATGTCAAATCTTCTTCTGTCTTCAAGTCCTTCCGACATCTGCTTGTAGTATATGATCATCACTGTTGCAAGTAGGAATACAACAGACAGGAATCCTCCGACAAACAAGACGCCGCCGTAAACGCTGTAGAACTGGCTTCTGTACGTCTGCTTGTTTCTTACATCATCGATTGAAAAGCCTCTGTTTACGAGCTCGTCGTTTAAAAGATCCACTTTATCAAATCTGTCTTTGTCTACAAGATTAAATTCGATACATGAAACATGGTCAAAATACTCTTTTTCTTCATCTCCGAGTACAAGTACCTCTTTACCCATTTTTTGATTCAGGTTCTCATCATCGGCAACGATCAATAGCTTACCGAAAAGAAACATCTCAGGCTCATAGACTTTCTTAATATCTTCATTCTCAATCTCACCCTTGATCTTGTATTCATCACCGAGTATTTTAATGCTGCCGGTTTTCATGATCTCTTTCGGGCACTCTTTTACATATACTTCTCCCGGTCCTACGCTTATATCTTGCCCTGTTACATATTTATATTCCTCGGGCGTAAGTATATAAACATCCGATATAGCCGCAAGATCGGTTATATTCGCATTCAGACTGCTAAATACCGCAAATCCGTCATCTGTCTCAAGAAGCATTCCCTGCGTATACTGCAATGTTTCCGTGTCACATGGTTCTATTCCGATTTTTTGGCACGCGTCGTTCGTTGAATTCATGAATGTATCTCTGTCAAAGTTTTCATCCACATTTGCGACGATCACGGTATCTTTTGGGAACATCATATTTATGTTCTGCTCTCCGAGAAGAGATATCGAAGCACAGCATGTAAAGAGAATTATTACCGCAGTTGAAAGTACGCATATGGATGCAAGTCCGACCGCGTTGTGCTTCATTCTGAACATAAGGTTTGATACGCTTATAAAATTCCTTGTATTGTAATAGAATTTCTTATTCTTCTTAAGCATCTTAAGTACAAAGATACTTCCGGCAACAAAGAGAAAATATGTACCGAGGATTACAAAAAATACACTTTGGAAAAGCACTGATAATGCAGAAAAAGTGTTTTTTGTCCTAAGTGCAAGAACATATCCTATACCAAGGCAAATAGTTCCGGCAATAAGAAGAATATATCTTGTCTTAGGCTCTTTTTCTCCCATATTCTCACTTTTCAAAAGAGCTATCGGCTTTCCGAAATTGACTGAAAGCGCGTTGTATATGTAGCATATAAAAAACCAGAACTCAAATGCAATCAGCGTAAATAATAGAGCATTCGTTGAAAAAACAAGTCCGTCCAAAGGTTTTTGGCCAACAAGCTTATAAAGAACTAGAAGCATGAGCTTATTGAGGAAGGTCCCTACTATGATACCGAGGCCGATCGCAAGTGTTGATGTAATAACGTTCTCGACAAAAAGGATCGCGGCTATGTGCTTTTTGCTAAGCCCCAGTATCCCGTAGAGTCCCATCTCTCTTTTCCTGCTTCGCATAACGAATCTGTTGGCATATAAAATAAAGCCGAAGGCAAAGAGGATCACTATTCCTTTTCCGATAGAAAGAAGCGCTGCTATAGTATCTGCGCCATAAAAGACTGCTCCGCTTTCCGTAACAAGGAAGCCTGTCCTTGAGAGAGAGTCCATAATGTAAAAGAGCATGATCATAATGGAGCTTGAAATAATGAAAGGAACCAAAGTCCGTATATTCTTTTTCATGCTCGTAAAAGCCATTTTTAAAATAAACTTAGGATTCACTTTCATCTCCTCCTCTCATAAGAATGGTAACTGCATCGCAGATATCATCAAGCATCTCGCTTCTTGTCTTTTCCCCGCGATAAAGCTGATGGAAAACTTCTCCATCCTTTATGAACATAACTCTGCCGGCATAGCTTGCGGCAACGTTACTGTGAGTAACCATAAGGATTGTCTGACCGCTCTTGTTGATCTCTCTAAAGAGTCTCATAAGATTAGTTGCTGCCTTGGAATCAAGCGCTCCCGTAGGCTCATCCGCTAGAAGAATCCTGGGATTGGTGATAAGGGCTCTTGCAACTGCGGTTCTCTGCTTCTGTCCGCCGGATACCTCGTAAGGATACTTGCCAAGGAGCTCTTCAATGCCGAGTCTCTTCGCAACGTCTTTTACCTTGGAATCCATGGTCTTATGGTTTTCTCCCGCAAGTACAAGCGGAAGCTTGATGTTGTCTTCTATAGTGAAATTATCAAGAAGGTTGAAATCCTGGAAAACAAATCCGAGGTTCTGTCTTCTGAAGATTGCTCTCTCATTGTCTTTTAACTTGGAAAAGTCCTTGCCGTCGATGAATGCCTTTCCTGCTGTGGGAACATCGAGGCTTGCAAGTATGTTCAAAAGAGTTGTCTTTCCGCTTCCGGACTCACCCATGATCGCAACGAATTCCCCATCTTCAACGCTGAAATGAACGTCCTTAAGTGCTGTAACCTGTTCTATTCCCATGCGGGTTGTGTAGATTTTTTTGATGTGACTTACTTCCATTAATGACATGTTTTTCTCCTTTTATAGACTGTTGGTTTTATGTGATGAAACGAACGCACTCGTTTCCTTGTCGCTGAAATTATAGTAACAAAAAAAGAAATGTAAAACCTTGTTATTGGCTTACATTTCTTCTTGCTATTCTTACATTTTTGTAAGGTCCGATGTGTGTACTTTTTCCTTGGAAACAGTGATACAAACTTCAGTCCCTTCACCTTCCTTGGAATCAATGCTTATCTTGTGCCCGAGCTTATCGCAGATGTTCTTGCAAAGATAGAGTCCGAGTCCGCTCGCCTTCTTGTCGATCCTTCCGTTGTAACCGGTAAAGCCCTTTTGGAAGAGCCTGGGTATGTCCTCTTTTCTGATTCCGATTCCGGTGTCTTTTACTTTTAATATAATGCTTCCGCCGTCCTGCTCCGCGTAAAAAGTGACGCTACCTTTCTTGGTGTATTTAAGAGCGTTTGACAGTATCTGCTCAAGTACAAAGCAAAACCACTTCTCATCGGTAAGGATGTTGCAATCGAGCTCCTCCATGTTGACCGCGATGTGGTTGTAGATAAATACGGATGAGTACTTCTTGACCACCTGCTTGACCATGTTCTCAAGGTTGTAGCTCTTAAGTCCGAGATCGTTGGACATCGCTTCAAACCTAAGATAATTAAGGCTCATCTCAACGTAGTTTTCTATTTTAAAGAGCTCCTGTCTGCAGAGCGCTTCGTTTTTGTCAGGATCCTGCAAAAGAAGATTGAGCGCGGCGATAGGTGTTTTTATCTGGTGAACCCAGAGCACGTAGAAGTCCTCTTTTTCCCTGAGTTCCTCCCAGTTGTCGACGTCTACTCTTCTCTCAGGCTCTTTTTCCACATTAGTGTCTCTGACCTTTACGACCTGCTGATAGTAATTTACAAACAGTACCAGAGCACTTTTTATCATCATAAAAAGAACCAGATAAATAAGGTACTCCTTGGATATTTCATACAGGCTCGACACTGCCAGAAGTATCACTGTTATTATCAGATCTCCGTAAATGAGATTCTTATTATTATTCAGAAATTCCTTCTTCGCCAACGATATATCCCATTCCTCTCTTGGTAACAATGTAGTTATTAAGTCCCGCGTTTTCTATCTTTTTCCTGATTCTGGTGACGTTGACGGTAAGCGTGTTGTCATCGACAAACTCCTCGTCGCCCCAGAGTCTCTCCATGATGGTCTCTCTTGAAATGACCTTGCCGGGAGATTCCATCAGGGTCTTAAGAATAAGGAATTCATTCTTGGTAAGCTCAAGCTTCTCATCACCCACCATCGCTGTCGTATCGTCAAGATTGAGCTTAACGCCTCCGCATGAAAGAAAATGTGCTGTCTCCGGATGAGCACTGCTGCGCCTTAGTATCGCCTGTATCTTGGCTGTAAGGACCTGCAGGTCAAATGGCTTAGATATGAAATCATCCGCGCCCATATTCATCGCCATTACGATATTCATGTTGTCATCGGCCGATGAGAGAAAAACTATCGGAACGTTTGAAGTCTTTCTTATCTCACTGCACCAAAAGAATCCGTTGCACACAGGGAGCTTAAGATCCATAAGAATGATATCCGGTCCGTAATTAAGTGCTTCTTCCGTTACATTATGAAAATCTTCAACAATCTTGGCTTCCATCTGCCAGGAAGATAAGTGTTTTTCGATCATTTTTGCTATTACATCATCATCTTCTACTATAAATACTTTCACCACATGCCTCCCCTTGCTGTCGTCGTTTAAACTTCACGTATCATAATAACATAAATTTGCGAAAATTAACCCCCTAGGGGGCTTAAAACCTCAGCTTCATGGCGAAAATAATCCAAAGAACATTTTCATTCTGCAAAACAATACAGGATTGTTTGCATAATCCAAATAATCCGGACTCTCATACTGACAGAAAACAGTAAGCAGACACATTGCAAGTGTTGCTATACACAAAAGGGCAATCCGCCTAGCTCTCCTGTTGTAGCTTTCTTTATCACAACAATCCTTATTGAGCAATTCCATCGCGATCATAGCTGCCGGAATAACAAGATACAGTCTGAAATCCGCC
This sequence comes from Butyrivibrio sp. INlla21, assembly GCF_900116875.1. GTDB lineage: Bacteria > Bacillota > Clostridia > Lachnospirales > Lachnospiraceae > Butyrivibrio. Next base: position 115,767 of record NZ_FPCC01000006.1, on the reverse strand, counting down.
TGGTATCTAACAAGAACTCCGCACATTATGGTATCCACCGCAACAACAATAGGCACGATCAGATAACATAGAATCCTCATATATAACATTTGGCTGTTTCGTGTTTTTTTCTTCAAATCCAATGCACAGATCCAGACAAGCGGGATCACCCAAAGCACTCCGCCAATTTGATCTTCACTGACAATGAAGCCCTGATATCCGCTATCAACCGATGTAGGATACATATAGGGAAACTCGAAATTGAACTTTGGCAAATTAAAAAGATAATACCATAATCCAATTGGTATTCTGGCAATATGTATGCCCATATGCACCATGTCGTACCCGGTCATATTATAATTTGCGCCAAAATCGAATACTGACCCAAATCTAATATAATTGTAATACATAAGACCTGCAGCAACAGGCACATAAGGAAGCAGCAACATCAATAATCTTGGGATTCCGGTATATCTTTTCTTACTGTCTTTTTTATATAAATTCCTAAAAATAATAATTCCAAGAAAACTTGCTATTGCAAATTGTGGTCTGCATCCAACTGCACATGCCATGCAAAACGATCCAAGCATACCTCGCCACAAACATATATTATGAGAACCATCCGGATCGGTACTGTCCTCACCATACGTAAGCGAACTTAACCAAAGAGCCAGTCCGAAGCACACAAAGACAAGCCCTGCTCCTATAGCAACATAATAAATAGATGCTTTCTTGATCAATAAGATCATTCCCGCAGAAAAAGTACATGTCAAAGACAACAACAGAAACAAGCTTAACGGCATCTTTTTATTAATCTTTTTTCTGAGCTCATTCATCAAAACAAAGCATGCTATCAATAGGAGCACATCGATAATGCAAGCCTCCGTAACATATGGCATGTCTTCGCCTGTCAGCAGATAATACGGCAAATTCAAAAACAGCGCGGGGACAACTCCGAAATATACATAGTACTTTCCTTGATAAAAGGCCGTATCCCATTTCGCATGCGCACCGAGCGCTGCTCTGTTTGCGGTGTCATATGGATTCTCCATAGATAAAAGAGTATCGTCAGCCTCGTCGCTAACATAAACATTTCCTTCAGATATGGCTCTGGCAAGTTCTCCATATCCCATACTACTCCCCGAGTCACTCGTTTGATGCTGGACTAACAAAACAAGTAACGACAATCCAATTGTAAAAAGAAGACATACAATCCCCGCTCTGCGTCTTCCTTCATCCATACCGGCCATATCATAGTAATTTCCACGCAGAATCACGCGTAATCCAACAAGAAGTATAAAAAGAAAAAAGGCTCGAACAATATTGAATCTAAATGGCATTCTGTCATTTACCACGATAGAATCAAATACTATTTCATCAATATCATCTACAATATTCAATTTTATCTTATCTACCTTGCCAAACGCTTCCACCGGCAGGTACATTGAATCCGGAACCAACGGACTTACAACATTTTGAACGAAATTATAGAAAAGAGCATGGCCCTCATCCGTAACGGAAGTCAGGACATGAAGCACACATTGTCTGTCTTTCCTCTTCCATCTTTCATCATTACAGTCCGAAACACCTATATGGATATTCTTTACATCGACGCCGATGCTCTCCGATTCCAATTCCATATTTTCTGAAACGGTATAACTTTGGCCACTCACAACAGGAGTGCCATCTTCAAAATAAAAAGTTGGCGTTATCGGCTGCCCCATATTTCCATAGAGCCAGAACTTATAATTAAATCCAAAAATCTCAATAAATAGAACAGCAAGGAGAGCTATAAACACAAACTTATTTTTCTTCATGAAGTTCACAGCTTACATTTTTTCTTTTATTAAGAACTACTATTAATAAGATAAGTGCGATCACTCCGAAGATCGTGTCGGGAATTGCAGACATGATTCCTTCTAAAATTGTTTTATCCATTGCAGGCATACCAATTCCGTCTAACTGACTTGAATAGCAAGCCCAAACACTTTCAACGAAATCATAAACTCCGTGTATGAAAACAACCACCCAAAAATTATTTGTAATATAGTAGATACTAGCTAAAAAAATTCCGGCAAAAAATACATATACAACCTGGAAAGTTGTAGTTACTACAAGATTTGGATACATCATAAGATTTGTAAAATGAATAAGAGCAAATGGAATCGCAGACATAACTACTGCCAAGATTATCCCTCTCTTGCTTTCACCAAACCTATTTCTTAATGTATTGAAAAGTACACCTCTAAAAAGAGTCTCTTCATATAATCCAACTCCAAACATAAGTATCAGCATAAAGATTGCACTTGGAAGTCCCTCCATAAAACCTATATCAGTCGGAGACATGCCACCTATAAAACCACGTATGCAACAAGCTATTCCAAGCAATCCTGCAACACTGAAGAGTCCTTTGGAAAAGCCTTTGAATTTAAATTCAATTCCATACAGCTTAGTCATGGAAACAACTCCAATTATGCCTATAACATATCGTATTATCGTTCCCGGAACTCCCAAGGCTCCATCCCCTAAAAGCGTCATCACTACTGTCGATACTAAAAGCAAAATGATAAACAGCACCAATCCCGGTGCAGATTTTCTTTTTTCCATATTTTTTCTCCTTAAAACTAATTACCAAACTAAGATCCCGATTTTTCACTCTGCGCGCTCCATCGCAGCAATCTCATGCACTATATCAGAGAACTCTCCTGATCTTACCTCTAAAAGTCCATGGGCCATATTCTTCATATAATACATTTTCTTTCTCGGAGCTTTTACACTGTCAAAATAATCCTGCGCAAGTCCGGAGTTTGCCTGATAGTCCATGTCACCGTTTATGTTGTAATACGGAACCTTGTACTCAGTTCTATCAAGTATGGAAAGGCTATTGAATTCTTCTGATGCATCCCAGTCTAGATAAGAATTGGATCCATTTGTGCCTGTCTTAAACCTATACCAATCCCAAAGACTATAATAGGGATTAAAGAAACAAGTTGCGGGAATACTATAATCACTCTTTTCAGCGCTAATGTTATATCCGTATTTTTCCATCATTCCCTGCCTCGCATGATAGTATTCACGACTCAATTTCGGAATTTCTCCCGACGCACACTTTTCAATGAGCTGCTCATCTTCTTCATTTCCCTTTGCCCACTCTCTGGCTGCTTCCCAGTACCTTTCCTCGTTCTTTGTCAGATCAACAACCATTCCTGTTCCGATAAAGCAGTCATAGTATTCGGGATGATCCTGTACAAGCATTGCTCCGTAGATAGACCCCCATGAATGTCCAATGATCGAGATCTTGTCTTTTCCAAGATGGCTTCTCAAAAACTCAGTCATCTCAACTCCGTCTTCCATCATGGTGGTGGTAGCATCAAGAGTAATAGGCGTAGTGTCTTTTGTATTTTTTAACCAGCTCTTTCCGCAAGCTCTCTGATCCCAGGTAACAACCGTATATACATCTGCCCACTTTCTTGTAAAGGCATAGTCCATCATGCTGGTCGAATAACCGGGGCCACCGTGAAGATATAAAAGAACGGGATTGTTCTTATCTTTGCCGTAGATGCTGATCCACTGCTTGGTTCCGTTTATGTCAACATAGAGACTCTCGTTTATTCCGCCCTTTGGGGTTCTTGAATTAAGGAGTCTTCCTGTTGTTCTCACCGCAGAAGCCGTAGCGATTATTATTATTAAAGCGCCTAATATTCCAAATAAAACTCTTTTCAAAATTTTCATTTAAAACTTATTCCTCCTAAAATACTTCATTCATTCTCATATCTTTCTATACACTTCTGAAGCTTGGAATCTCTTATAAGGAAAAGTCCTATGGCAACGCTCACAACAGTAATAGCTATTCCCTTAAGGATGAGTGCATCATATCCAAGCCACTCCGCAACACAACTGTTTATTGCTCCAAGTCCTTCATTTCTGAAAATGCAGAAGTAAACCATGACTGAAAGATCAAAAACTGCATGGAGTAAAGAGCATACCCAGATATTACCGCAGCGCACATAAAGTGCATTGAAAAAGAAACCTATTCCGATAGCATAAATAACCTGCGCATATATGGGTGTCGGATCACTACAACCATTAAGATTAAAAAGATGTATCAATCCAAACGCTATGGATGGAATTGTCATGGCAGTAATAATACCTGCCTTGGTGTTCCCGATCGCAGATCTGATAAAGTTAAAAAGGACTCCTCGCGTAAGGAACTCCTCTCCCATACCTGCTCCGACAGTTATCGCTATCACAAAAATAACAATATCTTTACTTCCCATAAGTGGGGTTCCATAATCTTTTATACCTTTGATCAAGTAGAAAACAATATTAAAAACAGTCCACGCAGTGAAAGCTCCGCCTACAACAATTCCTTCTCCAAGGCTTTTTAGATTGAAACGAAGTGATTTCTTTAACCCAAATGCAAGTATGAAAACTATATATGTCGCCACGCCTATAATGGAATGGATCATGTAATCCACCATGCCATCACCGGTACTGGGGATCATTGGTAAAAGTATCATTTGGGCAAAATATGACACAATAAACAAAATTATTCCTATCCAATACTTTGTTTTATTCATAATCTCTTTTACTCCTCAATTCCTCTTTTCTTAAATTCTCTAAACAGCAGAATAAAGAATATTACTGCAGTAACTGCAAATAAACCTGATGTTTTGATTGCTTCCAATACGGTGATATCCTGATCGGCATAAATATGTGATCCTGAAGTCACAAAACATCCCATAATGGTAGCTGCTATGTCAAAAAGTCCATGTAGGATGGAAACCACCCAGATATTGTCTGTAATGTAATAAATGCACGCCAAAGAAATTCCGATCAATGTCGCGTATGCAACCTGATTAAATGTTGTAACCACAAGATTGGGACAATCCATAAGATTGATAAAATGCATGCATCCAAATATGAGCGAAGAAAAAACTATCGACTTTACTATGCTGCTACGGCTTTCACCCATACGATTTCTGAATGTATTAAACAACACGGCTCTGCAAAGGGCTTCTTCAAAAAGACCTACACCCATTCCCCATATCAGAATAATGATAACTGCGGGGAGCGCCTGCAAAAATCCAAATTCCGGTGTTTGCCATGCATCAAATAGGTTATGCACACATTCAGCCAGAAAGAGCAGTGATCCGGCGGAAATAAGCCCTCTAAGCACATCTTTTCCTCTGAATTTAATGTCAATTCCAAACAGCTTGGCAGCAGCAATGATTCCGCCAAAACTTATGATTACACGAACTGACGTGAGTCCTAAGCCGAAATTCTCGGCTCCGCCAAATATAGTGCTTGCAATGTTATAGAGGACAAACATAATTATCGCGACCAAAAAACCCGCTACTGTTTTCCTTTTTTCCATTTCTAATCTCCTTTTGAATTAAATAAAAAACGTGGCTTGTTACTTTGTATATAAGGCCTTTTGTATACCACATCTGTCGTACTACTATTGACATGGTACGCTATGCTGTAAAACAAATCCACACACTGTTGGTATGGAAAAAATAAAAAAATGCCGCCCCGTGAGTATCATCGGGGCGACATTTTTGCCTGACTATTATTTCTTTATGATATCAACCAAACCATTGATTGCTTTGTTTTGATGCTTATCCTTATGGATCAGTACCTGCGAATATATTGGGAAATCATCTCCCTTCCAAGAAAGACGTTTGAGCTTTCCGGTCTTAACTTCTGTTTCTGCCGTGATATCTGGGATAAACGCCACTCCTAAGCCGTTTATGGCAAACTGTTTCAGTATTTCTTTACTGCTTGTTTCCAGCACTATTTTAGGTGAGATCCCATGCTTCTCGAGGTCTGCGACCAGCATATTCCTAAAATTACATTTGTGTCCTGTCAAAAGAAGTGGCAACTCTCCAAGCTCTTTTTCCTTAATGCTCTTACCTGCAATCGGATGCTCCGGAGATACGTAGAAGCCGAGTTTTTCCTTTTTCTTGTGCAGGATCTTAACCCTCTCATCCTCTATAAGCGGGTTTAGTGTATAAACCATATCAATCTCACCCTTTTGCAGAAGATCCGGAATACTTTCATGCGTGACAAACTGTATTCTGATCTCTGTCCTCGGGTTATCCTTGTTATACTCCATCAAGATTCGCGGAAACCTGGTTATACAAAGGGACTCAGATACGCCCAATTTCAATACGCCCGAGGAATTTGCTTCATCTGCCACATCGAGGCGAATATCCCGCTCTAATTGCAGCATCTTCTCAGCATATGCTATAAGTCTATCCCCTTGTGATGTTACCGAAATAGTTTTGCCAAGGCGCTCAAACAGTACACACCCCAGTTCATCCTCCAGCTGCTTGATCTGCGTCGTAACAGTCGACTGTGCATAACCCAGATTGTCGGCCGCAGCGGAAAAACTATCCAGTTCAGTGATTTTCAAAAAAGTGTTTAGCTGTGTAATTGTCATAATATCCTCCATATAGTTCAGTTATAAATCCATATCCACGTGAAATAAAAAGCTTGACACAACTAGTATTATCGTTATAGAATTCTTTCAAGAAATGTGGTTTTGTGCCGTACGGTTTTACCTATGCGGGGTACTACGTTTCTTTTTTTATGTCTATTATGTCATAAAGATATCTTTTTCCATCTGCACCATGACGTATGATCATTCTGCCTTGATAATAATTTCTTCCTGTTATATTTCCTTTATCATCAAATGTGGGTAGTGAAAACCTAACTGTACACCTATACCAACCGAATTTGGCATTTTTGCTATGTTTTTCTTCGTTATTCTCTCGAAATGATATGTTTGAGGCAATTTTAATAAGTTCAGGAATAACTTGCGATGCATTGGCTTTTGCTTTTCCTATTGTTCCTAATGCTTTGGAACTGTAGCGACTGTTTGCGTATTCATCAGGAAAATCAGATCCTATATAAACTATTTCATCTGTCTCATCTATCGTATAACTCTGCCCGACGTATTTTTTTAGATATTCTTCTACTCCCTTCCAATCAATTCTCCGCTTACTGCTGAAAATTATTGTATCTATCTGAATGACTCTTTGGCCTTTTTCATTTATTACTATGGATGACATACAATCTCCTGTATTCAGTAAATTTGAACCAAATAATAGTTTATTTCAATTTTACTGATGTTATGTTTGGTGTTATTATACGATCAAATCCAACCAAACGCAAGGAGGGCTTCACATGAACGAACTATGTAAGATCATTAAAGACACCGTTAAACCCAACTTCTTAAACATCCGAACTTCCATACAAACCTATGACAGGGATGCTATCTGCTGCGACGCTCCATGTTGGAGATGGGTGTATCACGCTCTCCACTCAGCCGACAAATGTTTTTTCAATCCGTTCGTTTACGAAGAACCTTCATTTCATGAGGCAGGAATGGATAATCCGGATAATCCCACAAGCGTTGTGCTCTCTGATGAGCAGCTCTTGTCTTATCTTGACCGAATAGAAAAGAAAACCATGGATTATTTGGATTCACTTACTGATGAAGATCTGTATGATAAGCCGGAGAAATGTATCTACACGCGACTGGAACTGGTACTTCGCCAATATCGTCATCTCTCCTTCCATACCGGAATGCTGAACGGACAGACCGCGGTAACAACCGGTAAATTCCCCATGTGGGTTTCGGAAACGGATAAATATGTCGATGACGGTATCTTCTTCGGGCGCTATCGCAAAGGGCAGATTACAACGTAAAAAAACCATGTGTTTCTTTCTGCGGAAACACATGGCTTTTCACAACTATTTCGTTAAGAGAACTACGGTCTCTACCCCGCGTGTAAACGGGAACATGTCTACCGGAACGGCCTTTTTTACTTTGTAGCCGCCTTTGGTTATGAGCCCTAAATCTCTTGCGAGAGAATCAGGGCTGCAAGAGATGTAGACGATCTTCTTCGGTGAAAGGTTTATCATCGATGAGATAAATTCAGGTGTGGAGCCGGCTCTAGGTGGATCCATAAACACGATATCTACCTTGTCACCGGAATCTGCCATCTGCTGCATAAATCTCGTCGCATCGTTCTGATATACGGTGATGTTCTTGACTTCATTTATCTTGGCATTAAGAATAGCGTCTTTTACCGCATCCTTGTTGAGCTCGACCGAAATGACCTCTTTTACGTGAGGACTCATTATGATACCGATCGTTCCGACGCCGCAGTAGCAATCAAGCACTGTTTCTTTTCCGGAAAGCTCTGCCATGTCAATCGCAGTCTTATAAAGGAGCTCTGTCTGCACGGGATTTACCTGATAGAAGGACTTGGGGCTTATCTTAAACTTCATGCCACAGCATGTGTCGTAGATAAATCCGGGGCCGTACATGGGCTTCTCCTTATCGCCGAGGACCATGCTGGTCTGCTTGTCATTTACATTGAGCACGATTGTAGTAATCTCGGGATGCTCTTTCAAAAGAGCCTTCACAAAGTTGTTCTTTGACGGAAAAATGGGCGAAACGGTAACGAGCACCACCATGATCTCGCCTGTATATTTACCTATTCTTATGAGCACATGGCGAAGAAGTCCATAGCCGTTGTCCTCATCGTAGGTCTTGATCTTGAACGAAGGAAGAAGGTTTCTGATCGTCGCAATGATCGCATCGGCCTTCTTATCTTCAAGCAGGCAGCTCTCAACCGGAACGACTTCATGGCTTCCCTCTTTATATATTCCTGAAAGAGGTCTTCCCTTTTTATCATGAGTAAATACCGCATGAACCTTACATCTGTAGTGTTCGGGCTCTTCCATTCCGATAAAAGAAGCAAGCTTGGTGTAGGGCTCGAGAAGCTTAGCCACCTTGCCGTGCTTGAGGTTAAGCTGCTTGTTGTAAGGCGTGTCGATCATCTGACAAGCACCGCACTTCTTAGAATACGGGCAACGACTGTTCTTTGAAACTGCGCTCGCTTCTTCACCACGCTTAAAGCTGCGTCCGGCGCTCTTAACAGGTTTGCGTGCCGCTGCGTTCGCGGGCTTCTTTCCTTGTGCGAATGCTTTCTTTGCGGACGCAGGCGCATTCTTTGCCGATGTATTCTTTCTTTGTGCGGTCTTCTTAATCTCTTTTGCCATAAAAAACTCCCTAAAAAAAGGTAGAAGAACATCCCCTACCTTCAAAACTCTCATAATTCACAAAGCGGCCGCCGGGCGGCTGCAATTACTCGGAATCGCTTCCTGAGATCTCTTCAACTTTGATCTTCGGGATTTCCATATCGGAACCGTCGTCTTCCTTAACCTTGACAGCTTCGCTTCTTCTCTTAATGATGTTATCGTTGTCGAGATCGCCGTTGTCCTTAAACTTGATTCCCTCGATTCCCTGGCAAAGCTCTCTTGCCTTGGCGATATCGCTTCTGTTGATCCTGAATGTGCAAACTATCTTGTTGCCGCTTCTGTCAAAGAGTCTCTGGAAAAAAGACTTATCCTGCCACTCGATAAAATAAGAAATCCTGTGCGCAAGAAATCTCTCTTCAAGGAGCTTCTTATTCTCTATACTGTAAACTCTGCAAAATGAAACTTCGTTATTAAAAACCTGACTATTCTGAATAATTGATGCCATAACTAACCTCTCAAAACTAATATATTTTCAATCTCGTAAAAAAGAATTATCCTCAACAAAAAAACAAACGCGGGGAGTGTATGTGTTAAAAACCCCGCACAAATATACTAACATTTCACTCCCGCGCTCGTCAAATTTACCTTATTATTTACTTAAAGATTTATATCAGCTTTTTCTTCAGAAGATGCCGCATCATATATCCTTACATTGATCTCGCCGCCCCCAAGTCGTCTCACATAAACGACAAGATTGCCTTCGTAACATTTCCTTGAATCTGATGAAAAAGAGGTGTTGTCCGAGAGATTGCCGTTGTCGATTCCGGCTAGTTCTCCGGCCCCCGATACCTCAACTCTGTACTCGGCGTCGCCTGCGCCCGTTATAAGAAGCTGGTAGAGATAGCCGATGTCGCCTGCGCTCTCCAAGGTATCGCCGTCCACCGCGATCTCGGGCTGCCACAACTTAACGCCGCCCACGCTCGCAGCCTCGCCGGGCTTCGAATCAACCGCGCCGCCAATCGCAGCCGCAGCCGCTCCGGCATCCGCCCCTGCGCCAACTCCGCTTCCGCCCCAGAGGCCTGCTCGTTCATTGAACTCTGCCTTAGGGAAGCCGGCGGTCGTGATAAATCCTGCGCCGGAGCCGTGGATCGGCCAGCCATGCGCTTCACCGAGATAATCAATTCCCGTCCAGAGGAACTGCCCGCAAATATAATCATTGTCTTTTACCGCATTCCATGCTTCAAGTCTGTGGCTGTTCTCGCTTCCGACAAAGGGCTTTCCCGGAAATCTCATGTGGTCTTCCGCATAGAGATGCTCCTTGTAGTTGTAGCCGACAACGTCCATCACATCATTAAATCCAAGCTTGGACGAAAGCTCAGGGAACGCAGCAGCAGCCGTAACAGGCTTGGTCGGATCCTCATCCCTAACGATATCCGCAAGCTCTTTTGCTATAACAACAAGCCGCTCCATATTTGGCTTATTAACATCGTACTCCATCTCTTTGGCGGGCTTATTGTTGTCGTTGTTGCCCGTCATCTTCGTAAATATCGGATGGCAATATGGGTCGTTCGGATAATCTATCTCATTTCCGATGCTGTACATAATGACGCTCGGATGATTCTTGTCGCGCCTTATCATCGTGCGAAGATCCTCTTCATGCCACGTAGGGAAATCCTCGTAATACCCTTGGTGCTTCGGCGGATACACGTTGTGTCCCCGGTGCCACTTATTCTTGGGATTCTCCCACTCATCAAAAGCTTCATCTATCACAAGAAACCCCAGCTCGTCGCATAGCTCATAGAGCTCGGGCATGTGTGGATTGTGGCTGCATCTTATCGCATTGCAGCCCGACTTTTTGAGTAGCTCGAGCCTGCGCCTCCAAACTTCCTTCTTCATCGCAGCGCCGAGACAACCGCCGTCGTGATGCACGCAGACGCCCTTAAGCTTCATATTCTTACCGTTTAAGGAAAAGCCCTTATCGGGGTCAAAAGAAATTGTTCTCACGCCAACCTTCTGCGAATCGGCGAGGTACTCCTCCTGTCCGATCTTTATGAAAGTATCGAGTGTATAGAGATTAGGCTCATCCACAGACCAGAGCTTTGGATACTCTATCGTTCCCCAGAAGTTTACAGTGCTGATGCCGTCTTCGCTCTTCTCAAGCTCTTTTTCCATCGAAAGAACAGATAGTCCCTTATTATCATAGACAACGCACTTAACACGTATCTTGCCCACATCACTAACGCCCGTAAATATCTTCTGGCTTACATTCACTTCCGCAACAGGCTTATCGCCCGACTTTCCGATAATAGCAGTGTTAAAAGAAAGCCCATGCAGCACGGGAGCAACTTTCTCTGAAACGATAAGAGAAACCTTCCTTGTTATGCCGCTTCCCGTAAACCATCTCGAATCCGAAATATCGGTATGAACGACCTTCACGCAAATAACTGTCGGTTCATCCCCAAACGAAGCCCTGTCCGAGATATCATAGCTGATCTCCGAGTAGCCATAGGGTCTTTTGCCCATAAAATAACTGTTCACCCAAACATAACTGTTCTTATAAATACCGTCAAAAACAAGCGTGATGCGCTTTCCCTTACATTCTTCGGGGATCTTCACAGAAAGCCTGTACCACGCGATACCGCCTCTAAGATATCCCGTTCCGCTTGAGTATTCTTCAGAAAACGGACCCGTAACGGCAAAGTCGTGCGGCACGGTTATCTCTTCCCATGAGCTGTCGTCAAAGCCCTTGTACCACGCTTCTTCGCACTCTCCGTAATGAAATTTCCATCCGCCCGTAATAATCTTTTTAACAGTATCCATAGCAAAACCTCAGCCGATATCCGGCTCGTCCTTTAATTCTATATAATCCGTGACCTTGCCCTCTGTCTCAAAGATGACAAGCTCATTCTCCCCTTCTCTTAAAAGAGGCGCGGGGATATACAATCTCTTTTGCGGCCCGATTTCCCAGAAACGTCCAAGATTGAAGCCGTTGATAAATGCCACTCCCTTGCCCCAGCCTTCGAGGTCAAGGAAGGTATCACCCTTTTCTTCAACATCAAATACAAACTTGTAAAAAGAGGGTGTGCCGTCAATATACTCTTTTCCAAAATCAACCTTATCAATGTTATCAAGAGGAAGCGGATAGATGTCCCAGTCGTTGTGGATGTGGCCGTTTATCTGCACGCACCTTCCGATTCCCTTGCGCTGAGTCTCCATCCTTGGACCGAAATTAACGCGGCCCATGTTCTCAACAAGTATGTCAAAGCGCTCGTTAAGTCCCTCAAAGCTTCCCGTACAAAGCCCGGGATCTCCGAGATTCTCATCAACAGCTTCAAGCGTATCGCCGCTTTCTTCCATGATCTTATTCGCAAGCTCTTTTGCGGGAGCGCTTACCGACAGGTATTTCTCGATCGGTATCTCGTGCTCTTTTTCAAGCTCGTGATCGTACAATGTCAAAAGAGGCTTCTCATCAACAAAGATACTGGCTCTGTCGAAAGTCTCCCAAAGCCTTATCCTCTCTATTCCCGCCTCTGAGTGAAGTCTTGATCTGTAAAGGATATAGCCGTAGCTCTGATCAAGTTCTTCCATGTTTACCGTGTACGGAAGATGCGTTTTGGTGCTCATTTCATCGATCACAGAGAAAAGACTCACCTTCTCGCTGCACCTTATTTTTCCGTAGCCGGCTCTTTTTATCTTGGGAAGTATTTCTTCCGAAACGGCATTGTATCTGCCGATTATTTCCTTATAAACTCTATATTTCTCGGTAATCCGACCGTCCTCCGTAAGAAGACCGTCGTAGTCATAGCTTGTGACGTCGGGTGTCAGCTCGTCGTAGTAGTTGGAGCCGTTCATGAACCCGAAATTCGTTCCGCCCTCAAACATATATATGTTGACGTTTCCCATCTCAAGCATCTTCTCAAGGTCCTTGGCGCTCTTTGAAAGATTGCCCGTTACATGTCCGCCATTCCCCCAGTGGTCAAACCAGCCCACCCAGAATTCCGCGCACATCAAAGGGCCGCCATCCGTGTAGTTTTTAAGTACGTCAAATCTCTCTTTTGTCTTTGAGCCGAAATTACCCGAAGGCAAAACGCCATCTATGCTTCCGCCCCTGTAGCAGTCGTGATAGGGGCCGTCCGAAGTAATAAGCGGAACTTCGATATCGTACTTTTTCATAAGATCTCTCATCCAAGTAAGATACTCTCTGTCGTTGGCGTAGTATCCGTACTCGTTCTCAATCTGCATCAAAATGATGTTTCCACCTTTGGTGATCTGATATTTACTTAGCTTAGGCAAAAGAACCTTATAATAATCCTCCACAGCATCCATAAAAGGCTTGTAGCTTACCCTTAGGCGCATTCCTCTGTCTTTTAAAAGCCATGCGGGAAGTCCGCCAAATTCCCACTCCGCGCAGATATACGGAGACGGTCTGATTATGATGTAAAGGCCAAGCTCTGTCGCTGTTTCAATAAACTTTTCAACATCACAAAAGCCTTCAAAACAAAAGACGTCTCTTTTGGGCTGCACAAGATTCCACGGTATATATGTCTCAACCGTGTTGCATCCGAGTGCTTTAAGTTTAAGGAGTCTGTCTTTCCAATATTCGGGAACAGTCCTGAAATAGTGGAAAACTCCGGATATTATTTTAAAGGGTTCGTCATTAAGATAGAATTTATCTTTGATCTCAAATTTTGCCATGATAGTGTCTTTCCGGTAATCCCTCATAAAAAAGTCTTTTTAAAAAGGGAATACTAATCCCAAAGAATAAGTATTCCCTTTCCGCTGTCATTTTGTATTACTTGTAAAGCTCGTCAAACTGCTTCTGAAGCTCAGCTGTAACATCATCGATGCCTGCTGACTTAAGAGCTGCCTGCATCTCAGCTACGATGTCCTCGGCACTGCCGTTGTAGATACCGTAAGAGATCTGCTTCATGTAGTTTGTATACTGCTCGTTACAGTTGTCGATCTTAGCCTGAATGCTGTCAACTTCGGGAACGAACTGTCCGTAAGGATAGTCGATCTTAATCTTGTCATACTCTGCATAGAGCTTGTCGATTGCATCCCAGTTTCTTGTAGCATCCTTAACTTCAAGATTATCGTTTCTGCCCCACCAGTAGTTAGTCATACCGTTGATGTTCTGTGTATCGGGGTTGTAGCTGTCGGGAGTCTTTCTAAGTCCGTTCTCATCGAGCTCCCATGAAACTCCCTCGATACCGTAATTGAAGAGCATGTAGCAATCCTTGTCGTTTCTGATAAGGTCGTAAACCATAAGTGCTCTCTCGGGATTCTCACTTCCTGCAGAAATTGCCATAGCACCGTGTGTGATTGAAAGTGCCACTACGTTCTTGGTCTCCTCACCAAAGTAGAAGAAACCTGTCTCTGCCTTCGGGTCATCCTTATAAATTGTGTTCTGAGGTAATGCTGAGCAAAGGTCTGTCCATGTCTGTGTATGATGCTGCTCAACACCAACCTGTCCAACTCTGAACTCGTCTCTGTTACTTCCTGATGTATTGTTAAGAACGTCTGTAGGCCAGATACCTGCCTGTGACCATTCTTTCATAAGCTTAGCGTACTCAACGAGTGAATCTGTCTCTGTCATAACAGGTGTTGTAACTGTGTAGAGATCAGACTTTGTGCCGCCCCAAATAGCGCCTGAGCAGATACCGTCTATAGATACGAAATCTGTATGTGATGCGATCCATCCGTTAGCCATCTGAGCGTACTCTGTTCCGTCTGAATCCCAAACATACTTAAGGTCTTTCTTATTCTCTTTTACCCAAAGAACGTACTTGGACATATCTTCCCAGCTGTGAACGCCGTTCTCAAGTCCGGCTTCCTTAGCCCAGTCAAGTCTGTAGATCCAGCCGTGGTTGGTCCACTGTGCAAAGTTGTCCTCAGGCATGAGATAAATCTCGCCGTTGTATTTGCAAAGCTCCCAGTGATCTGCGGGAACGCTCTCCCAAGTCTTGGGCGCGTATGTCTTAAGCATATCCTCTGAAAGTTCGAGGAAAGCTCCGTTCTTGGCATTGGGCCAAGCATCAAGCCAGTCTGAAGCTGTTCCTACAAGGTCTACACTGCCGTCCAATCTGGCAAGTGTAAGGTTATAGTTTGCAAGATAGTCTGTCCAAGGAATATAAACTATCTCAATCTCAGCGTTAACCTTCTCTGTAAGGATCTTGTTGAGTTCATCAAGCATAGCATTTAAGCTGGCTTCCTTCTCTGTTCCTGCCTCCGGTGGATCTCCCGTGGTCATATATTTAATTACAACGTGCTCGGAAGTATCGATCTCCGCAGCAGCTTCATTTGCCGATGTGCCGCTCTCATCTCCGCTTCCAGCGGGTGCTGAGCCGGTTCCGGCGCCTGATCCCGATGAGCCACATGCTGCTAACCCAATTACCATGCTTACGCTAAGCAGGGCTGCCAGTAACTTTTTCTTCATGTTAATCCTCCTTCTTAAAATGAAAAATAAAAAATCTGAACTCATTTCTATGAGCATCATTCAACCTTTAACGGCACCTACCGTGATACCTCCGATGAAGTATTTCTGTACGAAAGGATACAGAAGTACGATGGGGCCTGTAGCCAAAACCGCGTTGGCCATCTTAACGCTCTGCTCGGGAATATCCGTAAGCGTTACGAACTGTCCGGCAACGGAGTTTCTAAGTGCATCAAGCTTATTTACAACCTCATATAATGTGTACTGCAAAGGCTTTACAGCAACCTTCGTTGTAAGGAAAAGAGATGACTGATACCACTCATTCCAATATCCGAGTGCAAGGAAAAGACCTATCGTAGCAAGTGCGGGCTTTATCATGGGAAGGATAAGATGTATGAAGATCGTCATATCTCCCGCTCCGTCAATCTTGCCGGATTCAGTGATCTCATGCGGTATCTGCTTGATAAAGTTCTTCATCAGGATGATGAGCCATGGCGACATCATAAGAGGAAGAAGAACCGCAAGATAGTTATCAAGGAGCTTATAAGTCTTGGTCATAAGCAGGTAATAAGGAGCAAGTCCTGCGCTGAAAAGACTTGTAAAGTAGATGTAAAAAGAGATCGCATTCCTAAACGGAAAGTCTTTTCTCTGAAGTGCATATCCCGTCATCGCTATGATCAGAAGTCCCAAAGTGGTTCCGATAAGAGTAAGCGCTATCGTAAGTCCGTATGACTTCCAGATATTGCCGCTTCCTATAACCATGTCATAGCCCTTGGTTGAAAAGTCCATGGGGATCAGCTGAACTCCGTGAGTTCTTATATAATTTTCGCTTGTAAAAGAAGTTCCTATAATTATGAGAAACGGGAACACACACGCAAGAGCATACAGTGAAATGAGAACATATCCAAAGCCTCTTACTATGTAATCCGAAGTTCCTATTTTTATCTTGGAATTGCTTGGAGCAAAATCCATTTCTTTTTTCTTAGCCATCTTTATTTCTCCCTTTAAGTAATCACTTAATTTGGTATCTGCCGAATCTTCGATCAGAACAGTGAATAGTCCGGATCAATCTTTTTAACTGCAAAGTTGGCAAACATAACTACCACAAATCCTACCAGTGACTGATAGAAGCCGACTGCCGAAGCAGTGGAGAAATTAAAGTCTGACATTGTTGCTCTGTATACGAAGGTCTCGATGATATCCGTTGTAGGATACAGTACCGAGTTGGATCCGATTACGTTCCAGAACAGTCCGAAGTTACCTCTTACGATTCCTCCGAGTGCAAACAGAAGAAGGATGACGATCGTAGGTCTCAGCGACGGTAAGATAATGTATCTTATTCGCTGGAAAGCATTGGCTCCGTCAACCTTGGCCGCCTCGATTATCTCTGCATCTATTCCGCATATCGCTGCGAAATATACAACTGAGTTATATCCTGTCTGTTGCCATAAGTGAATGAGAACTATGATCACCGGCCATACCGACGGGTTCGAATACGGTTGCCACTTCGGTCTTCCGAGAGCTACCAGTATCTCGTTTACAAAGCCGGTATCATAATTGAGTAAGCTGTAAACAAGAAGTCCCACAAGAACCTGTGAAATGAAATAAGGCAGGAACATAAGTGTCTGCGAAACCTTCTTGAACATCTTGCTTCTCATCTCGTTTAGAAGTATCGCTACGAGTATTGCAAGGAAATTACCAAGTAAGATAAATGCCAGATTGTAAAGAATGGTGTTCTTGGTAAGATCAAAGAGCTTTCCGGATTCTGCCAGGAACTTGAAATTATCAAGTCCTATGAACTTACTTCCGAATATACCCTTTCTGTAGTTGTATTTAACGAATGCCACGTAGATACCGGGCATTGGCATATAACTGAATAAAAAGAAAAAGAGCACGGCCGGAAGACACATCAGTTCAAGTACTCTGTATCTCCATATTGTCTCGAAAATTCCCCTTTTCTTTATACCTTCGGGTGAGGTTTTCTTGTTTTTACTCATTACTCCCTCCGTGCAATTACTTAGTTGTTGTGCATTTTGAACTTTCTGCAACCGATTTCATATAATAATTTAAACATAATCAACAATGCCTCGTCAATAGATTTTTGAAACCGATTGCAGTTTTGTGAAAAAGCAACAAATTGCCCCTGTTTAACTTACACGTTTTCGTACGCATATATCCTGACAAACAAAAAAAGAAGGTATCTTAAGATACCCTCTTTTTTTGTGGAATATGACGATTATTATTTTATTTTTTACCGGAACGTGGTGCGGGTCCCGTGCTGTCTCTTATTACTATCTGAGGCTCTACCATTCTGATATTGTCCGTATCCTTGCCTTCTGCGGCGCTGGTGGCAATCTCAATAAGTTGCTTACCGTAGTCCTCATAGTTGTAATCAACACTGGAAAGCTTAGGCATTACAAGGTCTGCGATATATGTGTTATCAAAGCTTATTACCGATATGTCCTCGGGTACATGGAGCCTATGCTCTCTGATACTGCGAAGTGCTCCGCTTGCCGCAAAGTCATTTATCGCGATTATCGCGGTCGGTCTGTCCTTAAGCTCCAAGATCTTATTGGTCGCTTCGTATCCCGTCTCGGGATCGTAGGTTCCGTTAACGACATACTCACCGTTTTCCTGTATGCCGTATTTATCAAGTATCTCACGATATTTCTGGTATTTAAGAAATGTGGAATTAACTCTCATCTCTCCGCCGACAAGCGCGATCTTCTTATGCCCGAGCCCTATAAGATGCTCCATGACAAGATTCATGCCCTTGGCTTCGTCAATGACAACGCTGTGAACAGGCGCCTTATCAAGCTTACCTGTTACGACAACCGGGGTTGTCCTACATACGCTTCTGACCTTCTCGGCGTATGTATCGTCGGTTATCAGGTCATCCACTCTTCCGCCCATCTGTATGATCGCATCGACTCTCTGCTGAAGCAAAAGATCCAACTGCGCCTGCTCTCTCTCTTTTTCTCCGAGAGAATTGGCAAGGCTGACGTTGTAACCGGCCTCTTCCGCAGCAACCTCGCATGCCACGAAAAGCGCGGAATAATAAGGGTTTCTTACATCCGCCGCGATGATACCGATAGTCTTGGTTGATGTATCGGAAAGCCCCTTTGCAAGGGCGTTCGGTCTGAAATTGTATTTTTGGATTATGCTCTGAATGCGTTCCTTTTTATCCTGGCGAACGGCTGCGTTGCCTGTAAGGACGCGCGAAACCGTAGAAGCTGAAACTCCCGCTTCCTTGGCAATATCATATATGGTTATTGTCTTTCCGGCTCCCGTCTTATCTTTTTCCATAAATACTCCGATCAAAACAGTCTCTGTTGAAACCGATTTCAATTTTAATATTACGGAATGAAAAACGTATTGTCAAGATACCGAGCCTGGTGATTACTTAAAAAAGAATCCCCGAAGCGGGGAAAGTGGGGGTGCTCCGGGGATTCAAAATGGGAATTAGGTAAAACGCATATTAATATATATTGTTTTCATTTGCCCATGCATTAAGGGCTCTTTGTTTGGCTTCCATATAATCTTCAAGACCTGCGGCCTTTAAAGCCGTCTCAAGCCTTTCTATTCCCTCTTCGGGTTCGATAAATCCGTGTACAAGCTGTGGTGCGAATTCATCATAGGCTTCCTGCAAGTTTCTGCACTCTGCAGCGTAATTTGTGTTATCCCATGTAAAACCAATGGCCAGGGATCTGCATTCACAGTTATCGTTAAAATCGGAAATTTCCCGACCAAGGTCAGGTGAATCTCCTTTCCAAACATATGCGATATATGGATTGGGCATAAGCCACAACACATTGGGATAGTACTCGGAATTGTTAGCATCGACACCGTCCGCAAATGTTATGGTACCCTTGTGACTTAACTTATAATCAACACCCTCTTCGCCCCAACATATCAGATTCTCAATATAAGGATCTGTATAAAGAGCGTCAAGGACTTGCATTGCGGCGATGGGGTCTTGAGAGTCCCTGTTAACGCACCAGGGAAAGTTTGATACGGCCGAAGAACTCATAAAGCTCTCTCCCACATCAAAGACAACCATCTCTCTCCCACATTCACCTGAAATCTGAGTCTTGTATCCGGGCTTACACGCAGCCATTAAGGACATATAAGCTCCGGACTTGACCTTTGCCGAAGCCGCCTGATTGTTGGTCAGTGCATCCTCGGCAATATACCCCTCATTGTTCCACTCATAAGTTCGCAGACACCACTCCTTGAAAACATCCGATGAAAATACATCCTTGACCACAAGTGAATTCTCAGGATCAAGAAGCGTTCCGAAATAATCTCCCCCGAGATTATCAACCGTACTACCCTGGGTTAAAATATTATCCTGGGTTGCTATCACGTATTTATCGGGATATTTTTCATGGAGCTGTGCGTAAATATCGTTAATTTCAGACCAGGTGGCCTTTGGATAGCCGAGCTCACCCTTAGGGAGTCCGTCTGCGTTATATCCAATGCCGTCAAGGTATTCTTTACCGATACATACGGCACAAGTCTCTATTGCGTAATCTTTGATCGGAGGTGTTCCGTAAAGTGTGCCTCCAATGCGACATGCGTCCAAATATTCATCTCTGACTTTGCTCTTAAGTCCCGCGCAATAATCATCAAACAATCCGTTCTGCTCAAGATCAAGCGCATATCCGTCATTGATACAAGCATTGTACCCAAGGAAAGCGCTGGTAAAAAGATCAACCTGTCCTTCCGAAGATAAAAGAACCTTCATATCATCGCCGTATTGAGACGAATCAAAGATCCTAAGTTCTACGTCAAGTCCAAGTGTCTCTTCAGTGTGAGCTGAAATCGCAGCACTGATCCTATCTGTACCGACAGGTCTTCCTGTCCAGTCAAAAAATGCCACTACCACCGTTTGATATTCGCCGGTCTGACGAGCCATAGCCTTTCGCTCTGTGATCGCTTTCGCAGCCTTTTCAAAATCAATGTCTGCCACCAAGTCCCCCGACTTGGGAATAACTGCGTCCGACTCATATTCTTCAGCTTCGGAGCCAAACTCCATGCCACATCCTGTAAGAAGTGTTGTTAATAAAGCGCCGGTAAGAAGTAATGATGTAAACTTACCTCTCATCTCCACCTCCAAAATAATTAGGTTGATTAAACGATTAACCTAACATATTCTGAATATATTTCATTCGCGCTAAAAAGTCAATATGGTTTACATAATACTGTATAGTATATATAAAAAACGTCTGTTTTACAACAGACGTTTTTGTAAATAATGCACAATTTTTATCGTTTAACCATTACAGACTGCCTCTTGATCATCTTGCAAGGAACTCTCACAAGCTGCTCCGTCTCTTTTCCGTCGAGTTTATCAAGAAGCATGTTCATTGCTGTCCTTCCGATACCTATAAGATCGATCTTGGTCGTCGTAAGTCCCGGCATGAAGTAATCGGATATCACCTGATTATCAAAGCCTACTACGGAAATATCTTTTCCGGCTTGCATATTATGTTCAAAAAGATATTGATACAATCCGCCGGCAATCTGATCACTCATACAGAAAACCGCTGTGACTCCCTTTTCAAGGATCTTAGCTGATTCTCTGTATCCAAACTCCTTGCCCCAGCCAGCATAGATAACAAGCTCGGGGTCGTAAAGAATTCCTGCATCGTAAAGAGCTTTCTGATAGCCCAGCATACGAAGCTGCGCATGAAGGTTATCCTGCTCACCCGCAAGAACTCCTATCTTCCTGTGTCCGTGATCTATAAGATACTTAACAACAACTCTTGCCGCATCTTCATCATCAATAACAACGGACGGAACTTTTTTATCCTGAGAATATGCATAAGCAAGCACAGAAGGAATGTTGTATTCACTCGGGAATCTGCTGATATTTCTTGCATGTCCCGCTATGTAGATTATTCCGTCAACTCGGATTGAAGCCATTTCCCGGACAGCCGGCTCCATCACGGAATTACACATGGTCTCATTGTCGAACCATATATCATTCCATCTTGAATAAAAACGGAGATTCTGAACAATGGTCCTATATCCGTTTTCTTCGCATACTTCCATAACACCCTCGATCATCTCGGGTGTTGTAAACTGACCGATATCTTCAGCTATGATACCGATAGTCTGTGTCTTCTGTTTTCTGAGTCCCTGCGCGATATAGTTGAGTTTGTACCCCGTTCTCTCAACCACCGCCATGACTCTCGCCCTGGTCTCTTCACCTACATTCTTTTTCCCGTTAAGAATGTTTGAGACCGTAGCGGTCGATACACCGCACTCTTTTGCGATCTCTTTTATGGTTACCAATTTTCTTTTTTCCTTTCACGACCCCACTAAATACTATCAGCAACCCCTATATGTATTTCGTTTTATTATTTGATCTTTACGCTACCCATTGAACATTCAACTTTGATGTTTCCAAGATCACCGTTCTGGCTTGAAGAGGAAGCTCCATTGGCTTTAACATCTCCGCACTCTATACTTCCCAACTCGGAATTGGCTTCGACATTGTACTTGTTCACATCCTGCGCAAGATCGATCTCAACATTACCGAGAACGGCTGTGATATCAAGATCAGTGAAATCACCCTCAAGTCTAAGATCTCCCTTAACAACCTCTGCTTTCAGATTGTCTCCCTTTGAGTTATGGATCACAATCTCACCTGTAGGGACATCAATATCAAGATTTTTGGCATTCAATGTGTCAATGTCGAAATCCGCCATAACGGACTCTATTTTAGCGTTATCAAATACCTTTCCGTTAGGAATGGTGACTGTAAGCTTATTTTCATCATGAGCACGTATAGAAGTAACAGGGAAATTTCTGTCACCGTTGCTAACAACAAGTGTGTCACCGTCTGATTTGATCACAGGCTTATATTTATCTTTTCCTTTATAATCAACCTTGAAAACATCGCCATCCTTGACCTCAACCTCTACAAGTGCCATTCCGATCTCAATATTGTCGAAATCTTTATCAAAGACTTCACCCATCTTACTGTCACCGTCATTGTCTGAGCTGAAATCGTAGCTAATATGCATATTATCTCTGCATGAATTAAGATGTATAACAGATCCCACGATAATGGAAACTACCGTGACGATAGTTAATACGGTAATATATTTTTTCATTTTATTTTATCTCCTCTTATCACTATATGATGTTGAAATAACTCTGTGGATGACCCAGGCAATCGGCCAGATTATCCAAGACTTGTGCCAATGGAATGTCAAAAAGCTCCATATAAGGTAAACACATGTTACCGTTTTCCAATAAACAGGCATGATCTTATTGAAGATCTCATTGCCGTAGTCATGCTGTGTCGATCTGACAGAATCATAGTTTCCGGCAACCTTCTTGGCATCATTGATAGAAAGAAGCTTGTTGTATGCTCCTTCTTTTGCTGTTGAAGCAATGATAAGAAGTACTCCGATGCCAACCATGATAAACAACGCAGCCGGAGCCATTTCAGCACCGAAGAATGACTTGACTGTGAGCTCATCAAGAATGATAACAGGAATAAATGACAAAATGATGCACATAATACCGATAGTCTTCATAACAGCTTTACTGAGTATATTGTTTCTAAGCTCTGTATATAATGCGTTGGCTGTTGCATATTCAATAATGCAGTTGATGTTATCCAAAAAGCTCCATTTTCCCATACGAACAGATGAAAGAATAATGAGAGCTACTCCGATAGCTATACTTACAAAAAATCCGACGAGTCCCAATGCATTTCCCTCACTACCTGAAAAAAGGATAGGGAATATAGGTGAAATGATGAAAAGCATAACAGCTACACCTACAAAAAGCTTGTGCTGAGAAGCATCAAGCACATAATCCATTGCCTCTTCATCTGTAACGACTCTTGTATCAAGATCCACATTATTATTGACAACACCGCTGATTCCGAGTGTTTCGGCAAGCTCTTCAAGATTACCGAACTCCGAGATGATGATACCTACAGCCTCATTCTCATGCTTACCCTCAGCGATCAATTCTTCATATTTATCTTCCATCATCTGATAAAGCTCATTCTTAGCCTTCAGAACATCCATAGTATTTGGAAGGTTCGCAAACATAGTCTCCAAATAGTTTCTTATCGTTTCCATATCACTCGTCTCCTCTGATAAAGTGCTCTACCACTTCTTTAGTAAGCTGCCACTCAGCACATTTATCCTTATAATATGCCTGGCCTGCCTCTGTAATCTTATAGTATGTTCTCTTCTTTCCGTTATCGGCGTTCTGGCTATATGAAATAACATAGCCGTTTTTTTCCATTCTGGTAAAAGCAGAGTACAGGGTAGTTTCTTTGATGATATACTTGTCCGAAGTCATCGCCCTTATTCTCTTTGCAATCTCATATCCGTATGAAGGCTCCTCCATCAGTATGTATAAGATCATCGTGTCATTATACCCCCTAATGACATCACTGCTAATTTCTATCATATTATTAATCACTTCCTCTCCTCAGCTTTTTTTTATCATCTATAAATCACCTCGTCTATCGTACTATTCCTGTCGTAGTAAAATATACTACGACGAACGAGGTAAGTCAATACTATTTTTAAAAATATTTTTTATTTTCTTATTTTTTTAAATAAAAAGGTGATAACTCCGCATATAAACATCGATACGATGCAGTAAACAAAAGACATTAAAAGAAGCATATTATCGCTTCTACGGGTACCGATTATCAAAGGCTTAAGCAAATTACCGACTATCGGATCAAGCAAATATATTCCGAAAGTAAGTCCGCCGACAAGTTTAATGAAACCACCGATATTACCCGTCTCTTCACCGGCTCTTTTACCCATGATAAGTTTGATAAACATAAAGATTCCGATTGCCATCAGGAAATCAAAGCCGCGATATACGTTATCAAGTCCCGCAATCCACGTAAGGAAGATCTCAAGCACGTTTGCTCCCAGGAACAACAGGATAAAAGAGATTGCTTTAAGCTTATCCGTTTTCTCTTTTTCCAAAAGTCTGTCAAGACCAAAGCCCACAATAGGGTAAAATACGCAGTCAACGGTAAAAATGACCGGATTAAAATCTTCGGCGATATAGATATTGGAATCCATGATGACATTAAGGAACAGGAATATCATGGGTATGATCCCCGTTATCAATGTCCTTGCGATTATGATATAGATCACATCACGCATAGAAAGCCTTGCCGCGATGGATCTTAGAAACGGAAGCATAAGAAGTATTCCGATATATGCATACAGATACCAGTACGGTCCGGCTCCGTCAACCTTGGCCGTCGCAAAGCTTCTTATAAATCCGGGAACATATATGTGTCCCTGATTGCAGAAGTTGGCAACTATGCTAAATAACAGGAGAATTCCGAAAGTTTTGATTGCTTTTTTAAAGACATAATTGTAATCTCTGTCCTTATTAAGAAGCAGGCTTCCGGTTATCATAAAGAATAGCGGAACGTTGATCTTGACCAGCATCCCGATAAAAAGATTCCCGATCAGTTCTAAAGTTATATAGTCTTTGTCATACACAAAGCAGTTAATGTACCCTGCCGTGTGATTCAGTATTACCAAAAAACAAGCAATGATCCTTAAAAGTTCAAGATGTATCAGCTTATTGTCCTGCTTGTTCGCGCTCTCCAAAGGCACCTTAAGTAAATCCCCTTTCGCCAAAAATCATGCTGTTAAAAGCCCATGTAGAGCCCCGGAATATCCTCTTCCCTCAGGTGAAGTCTGTCCGATCCGTCCTCGGAATCGGCAGTTTCCATCTTAACAACGTTGACGTATCCGTCATTTATCATATCAACCATGTACACAACTATGGTGGGATCAAACTGATTGCCGGATCCCTTCTGAATCTCCTCGATTATCTCATCCTTGTTGAGATGTCTTCTGTATACACGGTTACTGGACATAGCATCGTAAGAATCCGCAACTCCGACTATTCTTGCATAAAGAGGAATCTCATCTCCTCTGAGTCCCTCGGGATATCCAAGTCCGTCATAGCGCTCATGATGATAAAGAGCTGTTTCGCGAACCCCCGGAATCGAGAGCTGCTTGAGCATATTGCCGCCCGCAACCGTATGGTTACGAATGGCTGCCATCTCTTCATCCGTAAGCTTTCCCGGCTTATTAAGAACGGTATCGGGGATACTTATCTTACCGGCATCATGCAAAAGACCTGCATAATATACGTTCTGTATCTCATTCTCCGGAAGATGCATTCTCTTTGCAATCTCAGCGGCATACATAGCAACACGCCTTGAATGGCCCCTTGTATAAGGGTCCTTGGCATCGATGAAGCTTATGAATGTATTCATCGACTGAAGGATGATCTTGATATCTGTCTTTTGCTTCTCACGGTAGCTTCTCGAATTGAGTCTTGCTACCATGAAGCCTACAAACACCGCTCCCCATATTATCAAAAAAACTATTATAAGGCGGCTAGCGGTAGTCGCTCCCGGAGGCACGGTCTTGAAGCCTCTGAGCATGAGTGCTGAAGGCATATATGCTCTTCTTGTATGGATAGTAAAACCAAAGCTTACACTTCCTCCGGCGCTGATCGTCATGTTGTAGTTGACCGGCGTAATAACAAGATCTTCTCTGTCATCGCGGGCAAGTTCAACATTCCAAACATCCGTAACCGAAGAACCTCTGGGCATGGCCAAAAAGATATTCCAATTCTCAAGGTCATTGGTTCCCAGATTATTTATCACAAATTCATATTGAGTTGCATATGTATTGGCTGTTCTTACACTTGAAACTTTCTTGACATTAGCATAGAACTCGTCGGAAAGTCTTGAACCGTTAAGACCGATCCTACATCTGTAGATCGATGATAAGTTGTTCCGCATAACAATTCTTTCGACCAATACCCCCGTCAGAAGCATTGCCAATACGGAAAAAAGTATAAGAAAAGTATTAGCTGTTTTATCCAGTCTTATATTCAATTCAATACCCTCATACTGTAAAATATCCTTTTTTAATTATACATAAAACACCGCACATTTTAAATAATGTGCGGTGTTCATATTAGATATTTTTATTATTTTATCTCTGGATTCTTCCCGATCCGTCTCCGCCTGCAAGCTTGTTGACTTCATCAACGGTAACAAGGTTGAAGTCACCTTCGATAGTATGCTTAAGCGCTGATGCCGCAACCGCAAACTCGATGGTAGCCTGAGGATCGAAGCCGTTAACGCAGCTGTAGATAAGTCCGCCTCCGAAGGAATCTCCTCCGCCTACACGGTCAACGATACGAAGTGCATACTTCTTGGAGAAGTAAGCCTGTCCGTCTGTATAGAGCATTGCGCTCCAGTTATTGTCATTGGCTGAGATAGACTCACGAAGTGTGATGGCAACCTTCTTAAATCCGAATCTATCAGTAAGCTTCTTGGCTACTTCGATATAGCCTTCTCTGTTGAGCTTACCTGTTGTAACGTCTGTTGAAGAAGCCTTGATTCCGAATACGTCATCCGCATCCTCTTCGTTGGCAATGCAAACGTCAACATATTTGCAGATCTCGCCCATAACCTTTCCGGCCTTCTCCTTGCTCCAGAGCTTTCCTCTGTAGTTAAGGTCGCAAGAAACCATGAGTCCGTGCTCTTTAGCCTTCTTGGCAGCCTCAAGTGTGATCTCTGCAAGAGAATCGCTTACAGCGGGAGTGATACCTGTGAAGTGGAACCACTCTGCTCCCTCGAAGATCTCATCCCAGTTAAAGTCGGCGGGAACTGCCTCAGCGATAGCTGAATGTGCTCTGTCATAGATGCACTTGGAACCTCTCTGTGAAGCACCTTTCTCATTGAAGTAGATACCTACTCTGTCACCGCCTCTTGTGATCTTTGATGTATCAACACCGTATTTGCGAAGTGAGTTGACAGCTGCCTGTCCGATCTCATGTGTGGGAAGCTTGGTAACGTATACGGAATCAAGTCCGTAGTTTGCAAGAGAAACAGATACGTTAGCCTCTCCGCCTCCGAATGTAGCCTCAAGATGATCCACCTGTACGAATCTTAAATAATTGTCGGGCTGCAAGCGCAGCATGATCTCACCGAAAGTAACAACTTTTTTTGCCATGATTTTTCCTCTCTAATCTAAAGATATTATAATGAACTTCCGCTCTCGGAGCTCAGTTTTTTACAAGATGAACAGCAAAGCCTCCAAGCTCGTCCGCAAGGTATGCAACCTTGAGATGATCGTCGGCGTCATATTTAAATGATGACTCATCAAATTTAACGCCCTGCTTACCAAGGTGATAAACCGCTCTGTCAACATTATTGGTTCCGATAGCAATATGTCCGTTTGCTCCTCTTCCCTTAGCCTTCATAACTTCTACAACGCTTCCTGCGAAGATTGAAGAATTGCCGACCTTCTTGGTAAATCCAAAGAGAGAATCAAACTTATCGGCTGTAGCTTCCGCTGATGCCGCGTCGCTCTCATTGATTCCGATGTGCTTCATTGTGAATCCGAGCATTGCATTTACAGCGTCTCTGGTCATAGCTTCGATCTCATCAAACTTTCCTGCAGAGATGAGATCTTTTTTAACCATCCAGCTACCACCGCAGCAAAATACCTTATTGAATCCAAGGTAATCATTCAAGTTGTTCTTATTTATACCGCCTGTAGGCATGAAATGCATCTTGGTATAAGGTGCTGCCATAGCCTTGATCTTGGCGATTCCGCCATTCTGCTCGGCAGGGAAAAACTTTACGCAGTCAAGTCCAAGCTCTATAGCCTGCTCAACTTCACCGGGAGTTGCCGTTCCGGGAACGACCGGTACTCCGATGCTCTTGATATACTCAACGTTGGATCTGTTGAATCCGGGGCTTACGATAAACTTAGCTCCGGCTGCCTTGGCTCTGTCCGCCTGCTCTGCATTAAGCACGGTTCCTGCACCAACGATCATCTCCGGGAATTCCTTAGAAATGATCTTGATCGCTTCCTCAGCTGCATCGGTACGGAATGTAACCTCAGCTGCGGGAAGACCGCCCTTAATAAGTGCCTCTGCAAGAGGTGCCGCGTCTTTGGCATCATCAATCGCAATTACGGGTACGATACCAATTTTGTAAAGTTCTTCGCAAATCTTATCCATTTTAATGCCTTTCTTCTTACTTAATGTATTTAATCCTCAAGCTTACTCGGATCAAGATTGCTTGGATCTTGTCCTATGTAAGCAGTGATACCTCCGTCAATGTAGACAACCTGTCCATTGATAAAATCAGAAGCCGGGGATGCAAGGAATACGGCAAGTCCCATGAGGTCCTCCGTCTTGCCCCATCTCTGCGCAGGTGTCTTGGAACGAATAAATCTGTCAAAGGGATGCATCGATCCGTCGGGCTGTTTCTCACGAAGAGGAGCCGTCTGAGGAGTCGCGATATATCCGGGCCCGATGGCATTACACTGAATATTGTACTGTCCGTACTCGGAGCAGATATTCCTTGTAAGCATCTTAAGTCCGCCCTTTGCTGCAGCGTAAGCGGATACTGTCTCACGTCCAAACTCCGACATCATGGAGCAGGCGTTGATAATCTTGCCGCTGCCTTTTTTGATCATGGCGGGAAGCACTGCCTTGGAGCAAATGAACGGTCCCGTAAGGTCTACGTCTATAACCTGATTCCACTGTTCCACAGTCATTTCGATCATCGGAATTCTCTTGATGATACCCGCATTGTTTACAAGTATATCAATTGTTCCGACTTTTTGCTCTACCTTAGCCACAAAATCCCGGACCTGTTTCTCATCTGTGACATCGCACACTTCTCCGAAAGCCTCGATACCAAGCTTTTGGTACTCAGCCATTCCCTTGTCCACAAGTTCCTTGCTGATATCGTTAAAAACAATCGTGGCTCCGCTCTGTGCAAACGCTGTCGCATATGCAAGTCCAAGTCCGTATGAAGCACCTGTTACCCACGCAACCTTGCCCTCAAGTGAAAAATTCTTTAAAAAGTCCTGCATTTCCATAACCTCCTAATATCATCAAATACTATGCGCTTACTGTTACGGTGGATCACATCAGATCTTTCATGGCAACATCGTCCATGTCGTCAAAGTCCTGATTTTCTCCGACCATTCCCCAGATAAAAGTGTAGGCCTGAGAACCGCATCCTGAGTGGATAGACCAGCTTGGGCTGATAACAGCCTGCTCATTGCGCATGACAATGTGGCGTGTCTCATTAGGTTCACCCATGAAGTGCATAACGATCGCATCATCAGGAATATCAAAATAGAGATAAACCTCCATTCGCCTGTCATGTGTGTGACAAGGCATTGTATTCCATACACTTCCCGGCTTAAGCTCGGTCATTCCCATCTCGAGCTGGCAGGTCTCTACCTGTCCGGGTAATATGTATTTGTTGATAACTCGGTGATTGGAACCTTCAAGGCTTCCCAATTCCTTTTTATTCTCATCCTTAATGATGACAACATCTTCCGAAGGAGTGCCTTCTCTTTTGATGAGCACCGTAGGATAAGTCTTGTGAGCGGGTGCGCTGTTGATATAGAATTTGGCAGGTTTCTGAGAATCCTTGCTGGCAAAAGAAATATCTTTTGACCCCATTCCTATATACATGCCCTGCTTATAGTCAACCTCGTACTTCTTGCCGTCGATCGTGATCACGCCGGCTCCGCCGATATTGATGACACCCATTTCGCGTCTCTGTAAAAAATACTCCGCTCTGAGTTCATCACCTGCGGTAAGTTTAAGTTCCTTGGTTGCAGGAACCGCCGATCCCGTAATGATCCTGTCGATATGGCTGTATACGAGTTTGATCTCGTCCGGCTTAAAAAGGTCGTCGATCAAAAATTCCCGACGAAGTCTCTGAGTATCATAGTGTTTCTCATCCATAGGTGAACAAGCTGTTCTAAGTTCCATATACCCTCCGTTCCATTGCATAGCAATAATTACAATCTGATATATGTAATGATACTAGATAAATTTTTCCGCGTCAGTTCAATTTCATTATAAAAACTTGCAAATCTTGACCTGTGTAAGCCCTTTCATACGGTAATATCATAACATAGCCAAAAATGTTTTGTATTGCAAAAGTTGTAGTGTGCAACATTTTGTCATCCTCCGTTGTTTATAAGGTATAGCGGCATAATAATCACACCAAAATGCTGCACGGAGGGATACATTATGAAAAAGAAAATTAAGAAGGGATTTAATGTAACGCTGGCAATGACGCTGGCAGCAACTATGTTGGCAGGATGCGGCGGCTCAAAAAGCACTGCCCCCACAGCGCAAGAAGCGGAATATTCATCGGATCCATCTGCTGAATATGCACCGAGCCCAAGTAGCGATCCTTCACTGAAGGTAGCATCAAGCGGTGAAAAATCTGCACAGAAATCCACTAAAAATGCTCAGTCTGACATGTCAGCCGGAAACTACGAAGAGGCGGCAACGGAGGGCGAAGAATACATGTACTATCCGCCCGAAAATTCGGAAACCTATGAAAAGCCCGATGAAAACGGAGCGACACTTGTAAGCGTCAATCCTCTTTCCACTTTTGCAATGGACGTCGACACAGCTTCATATTCTAATGTAAGAAGAATGATCGAGGATGGATATTCAAGGGAAGATATCCCCACAAGCGCGGTAAGACCTGAGGAATTCATAAACTATTTTTCCTATGATCTTAACTCTCCCGACAAGGGCGAAGCGTTCGGAATAACAACAGAGCTTGCCGATTGCCCATGGAATAAGGATCATAAGATCATGTTTGTCGGACTTAAGACATCAGACATGAACAGCGAAGAGCTTCCCGCAAGCAATCTTGTCTTCCTTATTGATGTATCGGGATCAATGAATTCTAATGATAAGCTTCCTCTTTTAAAAAAGAGTTTGAATGAGCTTGTCGACAACTACACAGGCGAAGGAACAATCTCCATCGTAACTTATTCGGGAGAAGAAACAGTTCTGCTTGAAGGCGAAGACCTTTCAAATAAGAAAAAGATAAAGAAAGCGATCAACTCACTTCGCGCAGCAGGCTGCACAAACGGTGAGAGCGGTATGAAAAAAGCTTATGAGCTTGCAGCCGAAAATTATATCGATGGCGGCGTAAACAGAGTCATCATGGCTACAGACGGAGACCTCAACGTCGGAATATCAGATCCCGACGAACTTGAGAACTTTATTAAAACGAAAAAAGATACCGGTGTATTTTTATCAGTACTCGGCTTTGGAACCGGTAACTTTAAGGACGCAAGCATGCAGAGACTCGCAGACTGCGGAAACGGCAACTACTCATACATTGATTCTATGATGGAAGCCAAAAAGGTTCTCGTTGATGAGATGACTTCAACAATGGTCACCGTAGCAAAAGATGCCAAGATACAGGTTGAATTCAATCCCAATAAGGTTAACAGCTACAGACTCATCGGATATGAAAACAGACAGATGGACGCCGCAGATTTTAACGACGATCAAAAGGACGGCGGAGAAGTCGGCGCAGGTCACAGCGTTATCGCTCTTTACGAGATCACAACCGCAGACAGCGAAAAAGCTGTAAACCTTAAGTATCAGAGCAATGAAGAAAAAGAATACGGCAATGAGTATGCAACGGTAAACGTCAGATACAAAGAGCCCGAAGCTGATGAGTCCAAGCTTTCAAGCTACACCGTTACAGATGAAGATGAAAAAGAAAAAAAGAGCGACAACATGAAATTTGCTCAGATCGTTGCAGAGTTTTCTCTCATTCTTTCAGACAGTGATTACAAGAAAGATGCAAGCTACAAGCACATTACAAGCACCTATCCCGAGATAGAATCCAAGGACGAATATAAGGATGAATTTATTCAGCTTGTAAGAATGGTGGAAAAAAGAGACCTATAAATGTTATAATACCCGTGTTAAAGTCTAAAATACAGATTAGTTGGGGATTAACATGGGTAAAAATCGCGAACGAGCGGCAATTCTTTTGGAAAAATACGGCAATGCCATACTAAGAACAGCGTACTCCTATCTTCACAACATGGAAGACGCGGAGGATATTTTGCAAGATACGCTTATACAATATTTGAAATCAGACTCGGATTATAATGATGAGTCGCATGAAAAGGCATGGCTACTCAGAGTTGCCATCAACTTAAGTAAAAACAAAATAAAATACAACAAACTAAGAGAAACCGACGAACTGATGGAGGGACTGGTTTCCGAGGAAAAAGAGGAACTTTCTTTTGTCTGGGAAGCAGTTAAATCTCTTCCGGAGAAGTATGCCGAAGTTGTTCACCTATACTATCAGGAAGGCTACTCCACCGTCGACATCGCGGCGATCTTAGAAAGAAAAGAATCCACCATAAGATCAGATCTGAAAAGAGCCAGAGAAAAACTCAAAAAAATTTTGAAGGAGGAATATGACTTTGGGTAAATACAATGATCTAATGAATAATATTGTCGTTACTGAAGACATGAAAAATCGAATCCTTCAAAATATTGAGGATGAACTTGATGGTAACACAGATACAAAAAGTAACGACAAGGAAAAAGTATCAAGTACGGACAAAAAAGAAAAAATAAGTTTCTTCCACACTCAGACGTACAGAACATGGCTTAGCGTAGCCGCAGCGGTGCTTATCGTCACAGCATCGGGTATCGCGATCAAAACCGTTATCGGTGACGGCTACAGACGTCATGATTCCGCTACAATGAGCGAAGGCGCTATGGGAAACATGACTCCTACTCAGGAAGCATTCGAGGCGCCGGAGGGCGCAGCTGAAGCCGCCGCCGAGGAAGCAGCATATGAAGTTCCCGCCGAGGAGATAAATGAAACAGAGGCGGCTGCTGAAGACCCTGTTCACAAGCAGGAAATCAAAAGTTCAAAAGACGCCGCACCTACAGACAGTAAAAAAGAGTCTGACAAAGAAACCGGCAACGAACCGCATATCTGCAAGGTAACCGGTCAAGAAGCTGACTACGTCAAACTTACAGGCGACGATGCGAAGTATTCTGTTATAGAGGAAACAAAGATAGGCAACGTCACCGTTACCGTCAGAGGAAACGGCGATAAGCTTAGCAGCGCAATGTGGTATGACGGCTCAGAGACATTCGCGGTATATTACGACGAGCCCGTTTCAAAGGAAGCTCTTACAGAAGCGGTTGAGGACGTGATTGCCAAGAACTGAATAAAGTGAACTTAATAAGACAATAAAAAAGATTCTGTTCCCGGTTATTCGGGTACAGAATCTTTTTTGGTCTGGCATATCGGGAATAGATCCCAATAATTGTTTTAAGCTGTGAGCAGGACTATAAGCCGGGTTATGTCGTGGATGATCATCTATCTAGGGCTGCCGTCACCGACAGTCTCAAGCGACCCACCTGAAAGCGAGCCGGGCCGACTCATTGCTTTCTATTCGGTCTTGCTTCGGATGAGGTTTACATGGCTACCGGTGTTACCACCGGCACGGTAGTCTCTTACACTGCCTTTCCACCCTTACGAATCAAATGAGGCGGTCACTCGGAATGCAAGCATTCCTCGTTACGCGGCATTCGCCGCATGTCTATGTCGTGATATGCCGTCTTACACGCAAGCGTGTATCCGGCAATCGCTCCATAGACGCCCGCCTCATTGCTAACGCGGTATATCTCTGTTGCACTATCTCGGGAGTTGCCTCCGCCAGACGTTATCTGGCATCCTGCCCTGCGAAGCCCGGACTTTCCTCTCCCATGCCCTTTCGTTTGCATGGCAGCGATCATCTATCCTGCTCGTATTATCTCGGTCAATAATATATTATAGTATTATGAAAGTACCTAACTAATTTAAGCAAAACAATTGTTTTTGTCAACACATAGATATCATTTAAATGTTATAAGGATAAATCATGTCACAAAAGAAAACCATCGCGCTGCTAACAGCCTTGATAATACTCTGCTCTGCGCCGTTTGCTTACCGCATCTACTCACTTAGGCCGCAGAACAAGTTCATGACAAAAGAAATAACTGCGCCCGTAGGAGATATCGGCACGGCAATCGATTATGTTTATAAGACGGTCGTAACTGTTAAATGCGGCGACGTGCAAGGAAGCGGAAATATATGGAGAATAAGTCCCACATATGTGGATATCATAACTGCGGGGCATGTAGTAGATTATGAAGACTCCCAAGATGGGACAAGTGCAGTGGTGGACAATAAAGATTCTCAAAATGCGTCAGGCGCAGCTAATACAGAAAGCGCTCAGCCGAATGCCTTCTCCCCTTGCGCCATCACCTTCCACGACGGGCTTGTAGCCGAAGGCCGGGTCATCAAGTATAACGAGGAAAAAGACATTGCTCTTATCAGGGTCAAAAGAAATGACATGAAAAAAGCCTCCAAAGAACAGGGCTTTGAAGGCGAAAACTCTTTTGATTATGAGAGCGTCAGATTATCTAAAGAAGCGCCTCTTTCTCACGACGATATTTTTATCATGGAAGCAAAAACAGGAACAGCCTCAGTCGGTACGATCGAATCGGTAGATGAGTTTATTCCTGATTTTAATATGAATATGATCTATTGTCTTTGTGATGTCGATCCCGGAATGTCGGGAAGCGGCTTATTCGATAACAAAGGTCACTACTTAGGGATACTATTAGGTGGCTCCGATGAAGGATGCGTGTGCCTTGGCACAGACAACATATCGTTCCGCGCAAAATAGTCATTAAAGATACTTAAGTGTCCTTTCTATTCCGTCGGAAAGTCCGTACATGCCCTTCCAGCCGAGTGCTTCGAGCTTGGAAGCATCAAGTGCTGAATTCTTCATGGTGTTGTAGCTGCTCTTTTCCGCATCTGAAGGATTCTCAAATACAACGGAAACGCCGCCCGCCTTTGCAAGCGCCTCGGCCACATCCCTGATCGATACGATCGCGTCTTTATTGGAGATATTGTAGGCTTGCCCACACTCTCCTTTTAATAATATGGTCAAAAGAGCTGTCGCGCAGTCCAGCATATAGCAATAAGACCGTAGCTGCTCTCCTTTACTCTTCATTACTATGTTTCTGCCTTCTACCGCGTCAAAGGTAAATGCGGCGGAAGCTCTTTTATCTGATTTCTTGATCGTCGGTCCGTAGATATATCCCGGGCGCGCTATGACAACATCTGCGCCGTACTCCGTAATATAGCATGAACACAGGGTCTCGGCGGCTCTCTTACCGTTCGGATAGCATGACCTTGTGCTAAGGACATCGACATAGCCATAATCGGTCTCTTTTATCATGCTGCCGTCGGCATCACAAGCATGCGCAGCTTTCGCATCACCGGCAGCCACCGAAGCGCCTGCGTTCACCGCAGCGCATTTTTCCGGAAGCTCTCCGTAAACCTCACTTGAAGATACGTAGAGGAGTCTGCTGCCCTTGTTCTTCACATTAAGATCAAGCATGCTCTTAACTCCGACTACATTGGAAAAAAGGGTCTCCGCAGGCTCTTTTAAAAACATACCGTTGTCGGCATTGCTTGCGGCGTGAATGATGTAATCGGCCTCCACGTTGAGCTTGTACATATAATTGGCGTCAAACTCAACGAACTTAATGTCCTCTTCCTTAAGCACGCCTTTAAACCTATCAAGCGTTCTCTGCCTGTTTCTGCCTGCGATAATAAGCTTGATACCTGCATTCTTTTCCCTGTTAAGGAAAGAAACAATATCAACAACGGGGGATGCGAGCATGCCCGTAGCCCCCGTTATAAGTAGGTTTTTGTTATATAGTTTTTCTATCTCGGGAATGTTGCCGATACAAGAAGCGACGTCATCCCAATATTCTTTTGCATATTTCATAATATCCGTTCACTCTGTTGCCTGATTTATCAATTCATTAAAGGCAGCCACCCTGTGATCACTAAATATCACACCTTAAAACAGCTTCCGCCGACGAACTCTCTGCAAATTGAGTTTCTTGGAAGCATTGAGCTGTCTACGCTGACAAAATAATCAAGGAACTTAAGAAGTCTCTTTGCCTCGTAGTATTCGGGTTCACCCTTTTCAATCGAGAAAAGAAGCGGCTCTGCGTAAGGCTTGATTACGGCAAGCTCATAGATCTGAGCTGAGTTAAACATCTCATCCGCATCCTCCTGGAACGGGAAGATATTCTCCTCTTCACCTGCGCGTACGGAATCCCACATGCTGATGGTCTTCTTTGCTGAAGCACCTCTCGTCCTTGCATCTCGTACGATCCTTCTAAGGAGACGTCCGTCTGTTGTAGGAATTCTGTTGTGCGAATCAATACTTAGCGTTGTAAGAGCGCTTATATAGATCTTAAACTTGGACTCTGCGGGAAGCGCATAAGTCATTTGTTCATTAAGTCCATGAATACCCTCGATAACAAGAATGTCGTTATCTCCAAGCTGAAGGAACTCGCCGTTCATCTCTCTTTTGCCCGTAATAAAGTTAAACTCAGGCATCTCAACACGCTCTCCCTTAAGGAGCTTACCCATGTCCTCGTTGAATCTCTCGATATCCATGGCTCCGAGGCACTCGAAATTGTAGCTTCCGTCGGGATTAAGAGGGGTATCCTCTCTGTTGACGAAATAATTGTCAAGGCTTATCGGGTGCGGAATAAGTCCGTACGTACGAAGCTGTATCGAAAGTCTGTTGGCAAAGCTCGTCTTACCTGAAGAACTGGGGCCTGCGATCATAACGAACTTAACGTCCGGACGATCGTGTATCTTGCATGCAATCTCGCCGATTCTTCTTTCCTGAAGTGATTCCTGAACGAGGATCATCTCGTTGATCCTGCCTTCGCAGACTTTGTTGTTGAGGTCACCGACATTGTCGATTCCCATCATTGCGCCCCAGTCACTTGCAAGCTTCATGGTGTTGAAGAGCTTGTTTCTGTCCTCAAGAATAATAAGCTTGTCCGGCTCTGACTTAGGCGGAAGGGTGAGCATAAGTCCCTCGCCCTTTCTCGTTATCATAAAGTTCTCGATATAAGACGTATTCGGAAGCATGTAGCCGTAGAAATAATCATAGAAATCCTGAAGCTTGTAGATGTTGATCTCAGAACTTCTTCTGTATTTCAAAAGAGCTACCTTATCGGTCATTCCCTGCTCTCTGAAAAGCTCGATGGCTTCATCGATGGGATATACGTTCTTTACGATAGGAATAGCCATATCGACAAGCTGTTTAAATCTTTCGGCTACCTTCTGTGCAAACTCGTCCGTAACTTCCATGCCGTCACGAAGCGTGCAATAATAGCTGTTTCCGATAAGGAACTCGATCTTTGCAGATGGAGCACTATTCTTACCTTCAACGTCTCTTATCGCCTTGATAAGCATCATTACGGCCGTTCTTCTCATGGTCTTGTGACCGATATCATCCCCAAACGTTACAAAAGACAGCTCGCCGTCTCTTTTAACTTTTTTCATGAGCTCGCAGATCTTTCCGTTAAATATAACCGCTGCGATCCTGTATCTGAACTCATGCTGATACTCTTTTGCGA
Source organism: Butyrivibrio sp. INlla21 (assembly GCF_900116875.1). Classification (GTDB taxonomy): domain Bacteria; phylum Bacillota; class Clostridia; order Lachnospirales; family Lachnospiraceae; genus Butyrivibrio. Next base: position 77,921 of record NZ_FPCC01000006.1, on the reverse strand, counting down.
TCTCCTCGTAGGTTGTACCTTTATCGTATTCTCTTGCTGTTCCGTTAATCTTAATTACAGGCACTTCTCTTTCCTCCTTGCAATTTCGGATTATTTTTTATAAAAATGCTGCTTTTAAAATCGAATCAATATAGAATAACTCTTTTTTTATCTCGGAAAGTCTCTCCGCATGTGCATCCTTATCAAGGCTCTTAATTATCGATTCGTCGACCTGCCTGCCGTGTACAAGGTAATCATGCAAAAGAGAATTCGCAGAGAGTATATTGTGTTCTCCGTATGCGTTACAGATATTAAGTGCATCCTCTTTGGAAACGCCGCTCTTATCGCAAAGCATTGCGATTGCGTTTTCAAGCGCGTTGCCTGCATGCATATCTCGAATGCTCTCAGAAGTCTCCAAAGATTCCGATACCCCAAAGTTATCATCGAATATCACAAGCATCGGAAAATAGTACTTGCCGTCTTCGAATACAATCTTTTCATCCGCGATCAAATAGCCTTTTTCTCTAAGGTATGCTCTGAAAAGATCAAGCTCGGACTGCGGTTGCAATACCCCTGCCTTGATCCCGAGTGCGGAAAGATTGGCATCCTCCAATAAACGCTTCATAAGATCTCCGCCCATTCCCGCGATGACAACCGAATTAACTTCGCCCTCCTTAAGCTCTTTTAACCCATCGGAAAGTCTTGTCTCGATGCGACCTGAAAGTCCGTATTCATTTATGTTGTCGGCAGCTCCGGAAAGAGGTCCCTTTCGAACATCCATCGCAATGGCAGACTCGGATATATCGTTCTGCACAAGGTAGATGGATATGTATCCGTGGTCGCATCCGACATCAGCCGTGCGAAGCCCTCCCTCGTTCATTTCTGCAGAAGCGGAGTCTGACGCATCTGCAATACTGTTACATATGATGTCTCCTGCGCCTCTTAGCATCTCACAGATGGTCACAAGGCGCTTTGACATTTTTTTTTCTACAAGATTCATATCTCTATCACGCATTAGTCAAGATAATCCTTGAGCTTGCGGCTGCGGCTGGGATGACGAAGCTTTCTGAGCGCTTTGGCTTCGATCTGACGAATACGCTCACGAGTTACGTTGAACTCCTTACCAACCTCTTCGAGTGTTCTTGCTCTTCCGTCGTCAAGACCGAAACGAAGACGAAGAACCTTCTGCTCACGCTCTGTAAGTGTTCCGAGAACCTCAACAAGCTGCTCTTTAAGAAGTGTGAATGCAGCTGCGTCTGCGGGTACAGGAACGTTATCGTCCTGAATGAAATCACCAAGATGGCTGTCTTCCTCTTCACCGATAGGTGTCTCAAGAGATACAGGCTCCTGTGATATCTTAAGGATCTCACGAACACGCTCAACGGGCATGTTCATCTCTTTTGCAACTTCCTCCGGAAGCGGCTCACGGCCAAGCTCCTGAAGAAGCTGACGGCTTACACGGATGAGCTTGTTGATGGTCTCAACCATGTGAACGGGGATACGGATTGTTCTTGCCTGGTCGGCAATGGCTCTTGTGATAGCCTGTCTGATCCACCATGTTGCGTATGTTGAGAACTTGAATCCCTTACGGAAATCGAACTTCTCAACGGCCTTGATAAGACCGAGGTTTCCTTCCTGAATAAGATCAAGGAAAAGCATTCCTCTTCCGACATATCTCTTAGCAATACTTACAACGAGACGAAGGTTGGCCTCAGCAAGGCGCTTCTTGGCTTCCTCTCCCTCGTAGATTATCTGATCAAGCTCTTTTTTCTTGGCTGCTGTGATCTTACCTTTTTCCTTGTCCTCCGCGATCTCCTTGGATGCCTCGATACCTGCCTCCATAGACTTGGCAAGCTCGATCTCCTGATCTGCGGTAAGAAGCGGAACCTTACCAATCTCCTTGAGGTACATTCTTACGGGATCCTCGATGCTGATTCCATCGGGAACGGAGAGATCGATATTCTCCATATCAACCTCATCCTCATCTGAAAGGATCATATCATCGTCATCGGGGATATCATCCTCGTCAGACTCTGATACTCTGAGAACGTCGATTCCGGAATTCTCAAGAACCTCAAGTACGTTATCAAGCTGTTCCTCGTTGAGATTTAAGTCTGTGAAGAAATCGCTTATCTCTGTATACTCAAGGACGTTTTTCTTTTTCTTTGCAAGTGCAAGAATCTCTTTTATCTTCTGTGCAAAGAGCTCCTTTGTAGCTTCATCAAGCTCGCCGTCATTACCCTTGGCGTCCTGCTCTTTGCCCTTTTCGTCTTTCTTGGAAGCGGCTTTCTTTCCTGCCTTTGCGGGCTTTTCTTCCTTAGCCTTGGAAGTATCTGCCTTAGCTGCCTTCTCCTTCTTGGGAACAGCCTCCTTAGCCTCTTCTTTCTTAGTTGTCTTCTTTGTTTCTTCTTTTGCAGCTGTCTTCTTAGCAGGTGCTTCCTTAGTATCAGCCTTTGTTGTGCTCTTCTTGGTTGTTTCCTTCTTAGCGGGAGCTTCCTTTGCTGTCTCCTTCTTAGCTGCTGTTTTCTTGGTCTCTTCCTTCTTGGCTGTTGCTTTCGCCGTCTCCTTCTTGGCGGGAGCCTTAGCCGCTGTCTTCTTGGTGTCTTCCTTCTTTGCTGTCTCTTTCTTGGTTGTTGTCTTCTTTACTTCTTCTTTCTTTGCTGCCACTTTCTTTGTAACCGTCTCTTTCTTTGTATCTTTTTTAATATCTTTTTTGGCTGCCGCCTTCTTGGGCTCAACCTTTTTGGCCACAGTCTTCTTCTCTGCAGTCTTTTTAGCCGCAGTCTTTTTAGCTGCAGTCTTCTTGATTTCTTTTTCCTTTTTCTCTACAACTTTTTTAGCCATCGTATTTTTTCCTTTTCGAATAGTTTTTTCTAACTCTTAAGTACTTATGTCTGATAAAAAAGTCTGTTCATAATGCGTTATTTATGATCGCCGTCATCAATCATCCGGCGATATGTCTGCGTGCGTGAGCTTCTCAAGATCTTTCTTTCCCTGGATCGTCTTTTGTAAAAAGTTCGGATCGTCGGGTTTAAGCTCTCTCTTTTGCCTCTCGTATCCTGCAAGCTTAACGCCGCATATTATGTCGTGGAATGCCTTCCTCCTCTGCTCCTTGGTCTCTATCTCGATCAGGTTCGTGTTGAACATCTCGGCGACTTTGCCGTGTTCTTCCTCATCGGTGAATCTATCGAGTATCGAAGCAGGTGAAAAAGTTCCCTGCGACATTCCCTCAAACAATTCTTTCGCAACGCTCCTGTACAGGTCGTCGGAAAAATCTTCGGGCGTTATCCACTTTGAAACCTTGGGGAATATCCCCGGTTCATCGGTAAGCCATGTAAGCAGGAGTCTTTGGTTTTTCTTGGCTCCGTCCTCCGGCGAGTTCTTTTTCTGTATGCCGGATTTGGGCTTATCGTAAGTCTTTATCATTCCGCCCTGCGCCGCGTACGATGTGACGAGCTTTCTAAGGTCGTCGATCGCTATGTTATATCTTGCGGCAACCGCTTCTATGTAATTTTCTCTTTCAAGAGCTTCTTCAAACTCACAGAGTTTTTTGGCAACTTCTTTGTAGAAGTCCGTCTTGGATTCGGGATCCGACATGTCGTGTGCCTCTTCCATGATCCGTACTTCAAAGAAGAATGTGTTCTCTGCGTTCTTTATCCGCTCTTCAAAAGCTTCTTTTCCCTCGTTCTTGATGAATTCGTCGGGATCCTTGTACGGCTTAAGGTTGAGCACCTTGCCTCGAAGCCCCGCTTCCTTCAGGATCTTTATTCCCCTAAGAGCCGCTTTGGTTCCGGCTTCGTCGCTGTCGTATGACAGGATGACTTCGTCCGTATACCGCTTAAGTATCATGGCCTGTCCCGTCGTAAACGCCGTTCCAAGCGATGCGACCGCCATGTTAAAGCCCGCCTGATGCATGGCTATAACATCCATGTAGCCCTCGCAGATTATCATGTAACCTGCCCGAGCGTTTTTGGCATAGTTAAGTCCGAATAGATTTCTGCTCTTATCAAAAATGAGTGTTTCCGGGGAATTGAGATACTTGGGTTTTCCGTCTCCCATGACTCGTCCGCCAAAGCCGATAACCTTCTGTGATGCGTCCTGAATCGGGAACATTACTCTGTTCCAGAACTTGTCGTGCGTTCCCATCTTTTCATCGTGGGAAGCAAGACCCGCATCGATTATCTGGGCATCTGTGTATCCCAGCCCCTTAAGATGATCAACAAGATCATGGCTCGAGATATTGGCGTATCCCAGTCCGAAATGCTGCATCGTCTCATCGGTGAGCTTTCTTTCCCGGAAGTACTCCATCCCCTTCTGCCCCGTCTTACCCCTAAGCTGATAGTAGTAATACTTGGCGGCCTCCTTGTTGATATCAAGAAGAATCTGCTTTTTATCGCGCATGGCCTTTACGGCCGGAGAATCGTCTTCGTCCGGAAGCTTCATGCCGGCTTTCTCCGCCAGCTCTTTTACCGCTTCCTGAAATGTTAAGTTGTCATATTTCATCAAAAAAGTGATGACATTCCCGCCGGCTCCGCATCCGAAGCAGTAGAACATCTGCTTTTGCTGCGATACCGAAAAAGAACCGGATTTCTCATTGTGGAACGGACACAGGCCAAAATAATTGGCGCCTTTCTTTTGCAGATGGACGTACTGTCCGACTATGTCCACAATGTCATTGCGGGAGCGCACCTCTTCTATAAAGTCGTCTGAGTAGCGCAAATAATTAGTCTCCTACACATTTGTATTTCGTCGCGGGTTTATCGCCTCACACCGCGTCTTTATCACAGAACCGTCCATGACTTTGGAATATATACCTCTTCAAAAACGGAAACCGCGTATCTGTCCGTCATTGAGCTTACGTAGTCACAAACAATCCTCTCTTTGGTCTCACCCTCATCCAGCATTGCTTTCAGATAATCGGGGAGCTTATCTATATGCTCAAGATAATATCCGTAAAGGATCTTGATCATTTCTTCTACCTTGCCCTCCTGCCCCTTGGCGATCGGGTTCGTGTAGACATTGGCAAACATAAATTCACGAAGCTCCAAAAAAGCCTCATATATTTCTTCCGACATCATGATATCGTCCTTGTCCATACTGGTCGCTATGATGTCGTGAATGAACGTATCGAGCCATTCTCCGTTACTGTGGCCGATAACCTTGGCAAGCCTTTCGGGAATGTCTTTTTCCTGCATGATACCGCCTCTGATCGCATCGTCCATGTCGTGGTGCATATATGCGATCTTATCGGACAGTCTGACAACCTTACCCTCAAGCGTTGCAGGTGTTAGGTTGAGCTCATGATTTAATATTCCGTCTCTTACTTCCCAAGTAAGATTCATGCCTCTTCCATAGTTCTCAAGGATCTCAACTATCCTAAGGCTCTGCTCATTGTGCCTAAAGCCTCCGGGATTGACATCATTGAGCGCTCTCTCTCCCGCATGCCCAAAAGGAGTGTGTCCGAGATCGTGTCCGAGCGCGATCGCCTCAGTAAGATCCTCGTTAAGCAAAAGAGCTTTCGCAATCGTTCTCGCATTCTGCGAAACCTCCAATGTATGTGTCATGCGAGTTCTGTAATGGTCGCCGTCCGGAGACAAAAAAACCTGCGTCTTATCCTTAAGACGTCTGAAGGACTTGGAATATAGTATCCTGTCCCTGTCTCTTTGGAAGCACGGCCTTATATCGCACGGCTTTTCTTCTTTTTCTCTTCCTTTGGAATTCATGCTAAGAGTAGCATGCTTGCTTAAGAACTTTTTTTCTCTTTCTTCGAGCTGCTTTCGAATTTTCAAAGTAAAGTCTCTTTTCCGTGGGGTGACTTTTGGAAAGAAAAAACCCACATCAATAATATTCGACGTGGGTTTGCGATTTCCTTTTTTTGATTCAAAAAAATTTTATTTTTATTTCGTCCATTCCGTAATGCGGCTCTCATACTGCTCATTAAACCATTCAACGGCCTTCTCAAGCCCTTCCTGCGATACTTCAAAGTTCTCGCTGGTCTTGAGGCTGTCGTCCGTATGGGCATATGAATTGGGCTCGGGCCACACCGTCGCCATAAGCGTCGCGGGACCTCTTTGATCGACAGGAACGAATTTAACGTTCTCAAGCGGTTCTCTCGCCAGTCTGTATCTCATTCCCTTGTAGCTTCCGAAAAAAGCTTCGCCGTATTCATAATGTGACAGATTAAAAAATGTGTGTAATTCAATAGCCATAATTCTTAAAACTCAACCTTACCCGTATCCTGATGATTTACGACATAGTAAGCCGCATTGTCCGAAGGCTTGATGTAGACCTGGATTTCCTTGATATCGGTCATCTTGTTGCCCTTTGCAACATAATCCGCCTTTGCTCTCTCAACGATGTCCGTTGTTCTTACCTCGTGGTGATTGTACTGAACAAAGACTTCTTCTTTGCATTTGCGCTTTGCTGCCGTCTTGCTTATGTCATTTCCTACATTCTTGGCTACGTCCGCTGCCTTCTTGGAGCTTCTTTTTACAGCATCCGCTGCGGGAGCCGCTTTTTCTTTTGCCTTATTGATATAGGGCTCAGCCTTGGTCTTGATGTCGTTATATATGGGCTCTGCCTTGGCTTTAATGTCGTTGTAGACAGGCTCGGCCTTGGTTTTGATGTCGTTGTAAACAGGCTCTGCCTTTGACTTGATGTCGTTGTAAACAGGCTCAGCTTTGGCCTTGATATCGTTGTAAACAGGTTCCGCCTTGGCTTTGATGTCATTTATATAAGGCTCTGCCTTGTCCATGTAGGGCTTGGCTGCTTCCTTGACGTCCTTTATAACAGGCTCCGCAGCCTTGATAACAGGTCCTGCGGCCTTGGTAACTTCTTTGGCGATTTCTTTAAATGTTTCTTCTGCTGATTTCTTTCCCATGATTTTTCCTCCGTAATTCAAGCATTTGAATTATTGCTTGGTCAAAATAACCTTCTAAATATTATGTCATCTTCCGAGCTTCTTCATAAGCGACGCCAAAGGTCCTACAGCATCCTGAAGATCGGTGATTGCTTTGTTTAATCCTTCAAAATCTATTTCGGAAAGCGATTTAACGGCTGCCGCAAGGTTCTCGCCGTTATCGTCAACAAGCTTGTTCATGTTCTCGCTGGCTTTTAAGATGCTGTCAGTCATCTTGTCAATGCTTTCAATCGATGTCTCGGCTTTGGTTGCCACGCTGTTTATATGAGACAGTGTTGTGCTGACTTTGGGTATAACGATGAGCACGCATATAAGAAGCACTGCAAGCATTCCCGCTATGCAACATGTAGATATTTTTTGATAAAAAAGACGTTTCTTTGAAAGGTCTCTAATTTCTGTAAGTATCGCGTCATTGGATGTTGCGGTTACGTTTCCCGCTCCAGTGGCGTCATTTGCGATTACATTCCGGTTTTCTTCCATGCCTATCACCCTCCTCGCCTGTCGGCTTTAACACACGCCGACACCTGTCATTCTCTTAAAAGCTACAATACTATGATAGCACAGTTACGCACTTTTCTCACCACAAAAAGAGCCTTGCATATCATAATGCAAAGCCCTTGATACTTTTCATTTTATGAACATACATCTGCGTATGAATATCTTATTACTTTGGAGAGATCCTCGGTCGCAACTTCGACCTGATATCCGACTTTTCCGGCAGAGAAAAAGATCTTGTCAAAATCTTTCGCACTCTCGTGGATAACGGTGGTAAAGCTCTTTTTCATTCCGATGGGTGAGCATCCGCCGTGCACATACCCTGTGAGGGGCAAAAGCTCTTTTAACGGAAGCATTGCTACCGACTTCTCGGATACGGCCTTGGCGGCCTTTTTAAGATCAAGCTCTTTTTCCACGGGGATAACGAAAACATAGTAAGTCTTCGCCTTGCCTTCGGTCACGAGAGTCTTGAACACTCTCTCCTTGGGCTCTCCGAGTATGTCCGCGATCTCGCCGCCCGTAAGGCTTGAATCGGGCTCGTACGAATAACTCTTGTACTCTATTTTCTTTTGCTGCAAAACGCGCATTACATTGGTCTTTTCAATCTTTTCGCTCATCGTTTAAATTCCACGTTCTCTATTCCGGTATTAAAGGTCTCGGTAAGCTCAAGTCTTTCGTCTCTGACAAGCCCTCTTAGTGTATTGGCGTATTTCTTGGTTGTATGGAACTTAACCTTGGAAATGGACCTTATGCCGTTGGGATGCATATAGTCGATGGGCTTGGGATCCGCGCCCTCAAAATATGTCATGAGAAAAGGCATATTGTAGTCGTATGTGTAATAGCACTTATATTTAAGGCATCTGTTCTTGGAATCGGTTCGGCTACCCTTCTTGACGTACTTGCCGTCAATTCCGATGCTTCTAAGATAATCTACTTCGCCTTCCAGATTTCCTGATTCTTTCTCAATGCAAAGACAAGCCCATCCTTCCGGGTGCTCTGCCAATTCATTAAAACGCTGTGCAAACGCTTTACCATAAAAAAGTGCCAAGAACTTTCTCTGAAACTTACTCATACCGCCGCCTTCAACAAGCTCGATATATGGCCCTTCGCAAAAATAAATGTAAGCATTGTGCGACTTACACAGCTTACCGTATTCAACTGTAAATCCTCTTTGGGTCCACTCCTTGACCGCCTTGTCCAGGTCTTTTACCGCATAAATTACATGCCCTAGCTTCATCTGATACTGTCCTCCAAAAAATCATTGCCATACCCCTCGATCGGCATCAGATAAATTTTTCAATTTCATCCTTGAAATAGTATGCTCATACTTTACTCCATCCAAAGAGAATAGTAAAGTATTTTAAAGAGGACGAAATATTGAAGATTAAATTAGAACAAAAAAGTCATAAAAACGTAGCGGAATTACCCGTATACAAAAATAAAACTCCGAAAAAGCAGCGCGCTTTCTGGCGTTTTCTTATGAAAACCTTGTCAGCAAAAGATCTTAAAGACTGTCGGTTTACGTATGAGCTTGAAGGGATGGAGAAACTTGGCAAGGATGAGCCTTGTCTTTTTCTGATGAATCATTCATCCTTTACGGACCTTGAGATTTTCTCAAGGCTTTTCTCTGACAGGCAGTACCACATTGTAATGACTCTGGACGGCTTTGTCGGAAAAGAATGGCTTATGAGGAGCCTTGGCTGCATTCCGGCGCGCAAATTCATCACGGACATGCCCCTGGTAAAAGACATTGTGCATTGCCTTAAAGATCTTGGCAGCTCTGTACTCATGTACCCTGAAGCAAGCTACAGCTTTGACGGAACGGCTACGGCTCTTCCTTCAAGTGTGGGAAAATGCCTTAAGCTCTTTAACGTGCCTGTTGTAATGATAACTACAGAAGGTGCCTTCCACAGAGATCCTTTATATAACGGACTTCGTAAGCGCGATGTGGCTGTGAAGGCAACGGTGAAATATCTTTTATCTGCCGATGACATCAAGAATAAGAGTGTAAAAGAGCTGAATGAGATATTGAAAAAAGAGTTTTCATTCGACCACTGGAAATGGCAACGCGAAAACGGAATCAAAGTCACAGAGCCGTTTAGAGCCGAAGGGCTTGAGCGCGTTTTATACAAATGTCCTGTCTGCGGAAAAGAAAGAGTGATGAGATCAAACGGCATCGAGATCTCTTGCAGTAGCTGCGGCGCGACGTGGGCGCTTGGAGAAGACGGCGGTCTTGTGAGGAATGACGCGGCAACAAGTGAGGATATGGCGAGCGTAAGCACCGGCGAGCGCGAAGCTGCTGCGCATGAAGCCCTGGCTGTTGCAGATAAGCATGATGGCTACGATTTCAGCTATGTCTCCGATTGGTACCGCTGGGAACGCGACATGGTAAAGAAGGAAATCGCAGAAGGCAAGTATTATCTTGATATTCCCGTGGACATAATCGCGGTCAAGGATCTGCATGCCGCATATCAGATCGGCGAGGGACGTCTTGTTCACTCTATTAACGGCTTTGATCTGACAGGGTGCAACGGCGAGCTTGAATATCATCAGTCCGCCAAGAATTCCTATTCTCTCTACGCAGATTACTTCTGGTACGAGATCGGCGACATGGTAAGCATCGGAACAATGGATATTCAGTACTACTGTTTTCCAAAGGATAAATCTGTGAACGTCGCCAAAGTAAGACTTGCGACAGAAGAAATGTATAAGCTTAGTATTCCGGAAAGACTCAGAGCTTCCGAAGAAGCGATGTGATATTAGATATAAAAGAGTGGTAATCATTTCAAGGCGCCCCGCCTGCGGCGGTGCTTCGCAGCCTTGACATTATTACCACTCTTTTATTATTGGTGATCAACCGTATGTAAGCCGGCTAGCGCCGTTTACATACGGCGATCATAAAACCGCTTCCACTTTCTTTTTTATAGCTTCGAGATTGAGCGGACTTTCTGCGCTTTCCGCGGATAATAACAATGTGTCCCCAAGTATGAGGCCACTCTTTTCATAATCAATCAGCTTCTTTATGTTCTTGATTGCATATTCGGGATTATCAACAAGGCCAAGATGTTCCCAATAGACTGTCTTGTCTTTCCTTACGCTATACAAAGCAAAGTCAGGGTATACCACTCTTCCGTCATGCAGCATAAAGCTTGATTCATAAGCATAGGGAATCTTGAGATTATAGAAGTAATCAGCAAGTATCTTCTCTGATTTTGATCTGACCATTTCGCCTTTGTTGGTCTTATACAAAGGTGCAGCGCTGATTGTGTTCTTCTGCCCCTGATGTTCATCCAGCCATTTATTCACTCTCATCTCCTGTGTTGGCTTAACCGGCGTCACCAGCTCTTTTCTGCCGGCGCACATATTTTCGTAAATGCTGTCGATTCTGGCGATGTCATGGTTCTTAAGGAATCTTTCCAGTCTTTTTTCTTGCTTATATAGCTCTTTAATAAGCTTTTCATCATATTCTCGCTGAAGCATGAGCCTTACTTGTTCTTTGTTTTGTGAGGAGATGTACTCTTCCTTATTCGACCCAAGGTTTCTTAAGTAATATTGTTTTACGCCACGACACGATGTAACACGAATACTTCCATTGGGAAGCTTATTGTATTCTTGCTTTCTCTTCTCAACTCTTTTTATCAAATCTCGTAAATCATTCAATTGAGCTGACAACTCTTTCATATAATCTATCATTGTTATTCTCCTTAATTCTGTAGTATAACCGGCATACTCACCGCCGCAGCGAAAGTTTTCTTCTGCAAGCGGTGTAAGTGCTTGTTTTTGCACCGCTGCCACACATGTTTTTCTCTTCAGGCGGTGCGAGTGCTTGTTTTTGCACCGCTGCTGCGCTTGTTTTTCTCTGTAAGCGGTACGAGTGCTTGTTTTGGCACCGCTGCTGCGCTTGTTTTTCTCTGCAGGCGGTGCGGACGCTTTGTTTTGCACCGCTGTTGCGCTTGTTTTTCTCTGTAGGCGGTGCGGACGCTTTGTTTTGCACCGCTGCTGCGCTTGTTTTTCTCTGTAGGCGGTGCGAGTGCTTGTTTTGGCACCGCCCACGCTCAAATTACCCGCCACAAGCGGTGTGGGCGCATAATAATCCCCATTCAATCAATAAATCCATTACAAAAATAATCAAAACAGCGAAATAGTCGGCGAAATGCCAACAGATAAAATAGAATTCACATAGCCACAGAAGGGCTTTGTGATATGAATAGTCATGATTTTAACCATGCCTAATTCATGATATAAAAAAAATCAGCTCAACTGAGCTGATTTTCGTGCGGAAGATGGGACTTGAACCCACACGACATAAACAGTCACAAGATCCTTAGTCTTGCTCGTCTGCCAATTCCGACACTTCCGCAAACCGTCGTCATCTCTCTCGTGGCGACTTGTTTATAATAGCAAAGTCTATGCCTTTCGTCAACAACAATTTTCAATTTTTTTTAAAAAAATAAAGGCCTGCGGAATCGTCATTCCACAGGCCTTTATTCGGTAATAATATTTCAAAAAGGAAGATTATAGCGGTCTACTATTTTGGATTACTCCTTAACACCACCGAGTGTAAGTCCGCTTACGAAGTACTGCTGTAAGAAAGGATAAATACATACGATAGGAAGCATTGTAACGATAGTTGCTGCCGCACGCATTGAAACAGGTGTGATGGAGCTTGTTGAGTTCTTCATTGACTGAGCTGATGTACTCTGGCTGGTAACCGAAGCAAGGAGTTTCATAAGCTCGTACTGAAGAGTTGTAAGTTTGTTGCTCATTCTGTTGTAGAGCATAACGTCGAACCAAGAGTTCCACTGATATACTGCTACGAAAAGAGCTATTGTAGCGTAAACAGGCTTACAAAGAGGTGAAATGATCTTAAGGAAGATCGTTGTATAGCCTGCGCCGTCAAGCTGTGCCGACTCTTCGAAACTGTCGGGGATACCGTTCATATATGTTCTGATAACGAGCATATTGAAAGCGGATACCATTCCGGGGATAACGTATACCCAGAATGTATTGGTAAGGTGAAGTCCCTTGTACAAAAGGAAAATCGGGATCATACCACCGTTAACGTACATTGTGATAACCCAAAACAGTGAAAGGTGTTTAGCAAAAAGGAAGTTCTTACGGCTTACGATAAATGCAAGGATAGCACAAGTAATAAGTGAAAGAAGTGTACCTATTACTGTTCTTGCTACTGAAATGTAAGCACCTACAAGAAGGTCATCCTTCTTCAAAACAGTTACGTAACTCTTGATGCTGAACTTTCTGGGAATGAGGTAGATTCCACCTCTTAACGCATCAAGACCGTCGTTAAATGAAATTGCAAGTGTATTCAAAACGGGATAAAGCGTTACGATAACGAATACCGTCATGAATATCGTATTAAATGTGTAGAAAGCGATATCCGCAGTGGATAGCTTCATTTTCTTTCTTGTAGTTATTTCTGATTTACTCATTGCGGACCTCCCTTAGAACAATCTTTCTTCGCCGTGACGCTTAGCGACTTCATTACAGATCAATATCAAAACGATACTAACTGCGCTCTTAAAGATACCCGCAGCCGTTCCAAGTGAATAGTCCATCTGGCTGATACCCCATTTAAGAACGTAGATATCAATTGTCTGGGATACTCGCTGTACAAGTCCGTTACCAAGGAGGTACTGAATCTCAAATCCGGCGTTAAGTACGTTACCAACATTCATGATAAGAAGGATAATGATGGTTGACTTGATTCCGGGAATTGTAACGTATTTGATCTTCTGCCATCTTCCGGCACCGTCAATTGCTGCCGCCTCATACAAAGAGGGATCGATAGCTGTGATTGCTGCCAAATATATAATTGCATTCCAACCGGTTTCCTTCCAAACATTGGCAAAGGCAACTATCGGCCAGAAATATTCTTCGTGTGCAAAAAAGTTAATGGCTTGAGGAACAATATGGAATTTAAGTAAAAGCTCATTAACTATACCCGATCCCGAAAGAGCATCATGAAGGATACCCGTAACGATGATCCATGATAAAAAGTGAGGAAGGTATGAAATAGTCTGAACAACCTTCTTTTTCTTAACTCCTACAATCTCGTTCAAAAGAATGGCAAAAAGGATTGCCATGATAGTTGTTGCTATAAGATTGATAACACCCATAGCAAGTGTGTTTCTGATTACTCCGAGATAAGTTGCATCGGAAAAAAGTGACTTGAACTTCGCAAGTCCGATCCATTTGGAATGTAAAATTCCGTCCTTGGGCTTATACTGCTGGAAGCCCATAAGCCATCCTACAAGCGGTGCATAGTAAAACAGAAGTCCGTATGCGACAAAGAAAATTGACCATACGATAAGAACCCACTGTCTTTTTAACTGTTTAACCAGTTCTGCCTTCGGTATGTTGGAAAGCTTTTCTTTTTTCTGCTGAGCCATAAAACTTACTCCTTTAAATATTATTACGCTTAAATTTCAAAAAAATAGCGGGCATTCTTTAGAATACCAAGAAGGCCCGCTATATATTATTTTAATTAGTTCTCGTACTTAGCAGCTTCTGCAAGTCTTCTGTCGAGCTCTGTCTGCATCTCTGAAAGGAAATCTTCAGGTTTGCATGCATTGTATGCATCCATATATTCCTTCCAACCTGCATCAAAGTCGTCAGCCATAACAACCTTAGGAAGATACTGGTGCTTGCAATCTTCCATGCTTCTCCATGCTGTACCACCGGGTGTAGCTGTTGTCATAGTCTGTGAGAATGTGTACATAGGATACCAAGGTCCGGGAGCAGGTGTTGTTCCGAGCATCTCAACGTATGTCTTAACACCATATGCACTGAAGCACTTCTTGAGGTCATCAGAAAGTCCATCATAGAACTCTGTTTCCTGCTGCTCAGGCTTCATAGCATTCTTGCCATCTCTGCTTGTTCCTTCCCACTGAGGGAAATATGCATACTCACACTTGTGAGAAGCCTTGTATGCTGTATCAGCGTCGTTGTCTCTCATCTCCTGAGTCTTGGAATACATTCCGTCATCGCCAACCTGATAGTCAACGTCCTTAACTCCCCAGAATCTGAGGTCCATGATTTCCTGGCTAAGAAGGTCATCTACGAACTTAAGAGCGCCTTCAACGTCCTTACAGCTTGTTGTAATAGCAAGACCTGAACTTGTGTGAACGATTCCGCCTGAGTTGTGCCACTGGTTCTTCATTCCCTTTTCGATTGTGATCGGAAGAGGAACATACTGGCAACCCTTCTTATCAAGGCCTGCTGCCTTAAGAGCATCACCTGCTGTGTATGCGAAATCCCACCACTGATCGATCATACCAAGTACGCAACCTGTTGAAAGCTTAGCGATGTACTCGTCGTATGTCTGTGTGAATGACTCCTTATCAACGATACCCTTCTTGTACTCCTCGTTGAGCTTCTTGAAGTACTTAACAGCTGTCTCTGTTGTATTGTAGTCAACGATCTTCATTGTATTTGTATCAACGATTACAGAACCATCATTCGGATATCCGTCAAGGAACTGAGGTGCGTTCTCAAGACAGAAATATCTCCAGTCCTCACAAAGGATTGTGTAAGGAATGATAGGAGTTCCGTCTTCCATTGTAGGATGCTTCTCATAATATCCTTCGATAAGATCGAAGTACTCATCCATTGTTTCTACCTTAGGATAGCCGGCTTCTTCAAGTACTCTTGTCTGGATCCAGAAAGCCTCGTCATTGTGTGCGCAGACTCTCTCTTCACCATAGATGTTAGAGAACTGAGGAATCCAATAGATCTTTCCGTCGCTCTGACGAAGTGAATCCCACTCCTGATCTGTAAAGAATTCTTTGATGTTAGGATAATTGCCTGAATCGAGGTAATCATCAAGAGCTACAAGTGCTCCTGCCTCATACATCTGTACGGATCCGTCTCCTGCATCTACGAAATCAGGATACTCACCGCCGGCGATAAGTGTACCAACTGCCTCTTCTGCAGTCTGACCTGTAAGCCAAGTCTCTTTTACCTTAGCTCCTGTCTTCTCGGCAATGATCTGCTGAATCTCATTGTCGTCATTGATCTCAGCGTGAGGAACTGAAAAGAATGCTGTGAACTCTTTTACTTTTCCGTCACTTGCTGATCCGCCATCTTCGGATGCAGTAGCGCCCCCACCGGCATTACCTTTGCTGCATCCAGCAAGCGCTCCACCAACCATGAGCGTTGCAAGCAACATGCTAATCACTCTCTTTTTCATAAAAAAGAATCCTCCTTGTTTTGATATGACCATTGTATTAAAAATCGTCAATCAAAACATGGGAGGAAATATATAAAAAAGTAGGTCAAATTATAGAATCCTGAAAAAGTATAGTTTATAAATTTTTCGGGGTTATGATTCCTGTTTTCTGTACTTGGCGGGAGTGCAGCCCTTAGCCTCAATGAACTTGTTTACAAAGTAGTCAACGTCCTTGTAGCCTACTTTTTCGGCTATGATATATATCTTTTCATCGGTCTTTCTAAGGAGCATCGCTGCCTCATCAAGTCTGTGTCTGTTGAGATAATCTTTAAATGTGCATCCGTGTCTTTTTCTGAAAAGCTGTCCGAGGTATGCGCTGTTTACATAGTACTTTTCGCTGAGCTCTTTCAGAGTTATGTTGCTTGCGTAGTTGTTTTTTACCTCTTCTTCAACCTTGGCAAGAACGCCCTTGGACTCCTTCTTTCGAAGCTGCGCAAGATACTCGCCGTACTCACAAGCCATTCTGTAAAGGTGCGTCTTGGAGCCTCTCTTAATGCCCTGCTCATAGGCATTCTCGGAAATAAGTCGCAGGATCTCTTCCTGGTTAACTTCACTGTCCTGCTCAGTCGCGATATGGATAAGCTGGAACAAAAGATAATTGATGTTGAGATTCATAGTCTTTCCGGTAATTCCGGTTTTTTTCATCTCATTGTGGAACTCATCGACCTTCTGTTTGATCTTGACCTGTTCATTGAGTTCAATTGCCGAGATCAGCTCGTCGAGCTTGTTCTTACATAAAAGAATTCCCTTATCGGTGATCTGGTATTCTTCTTCATAGAAATAAATATCTTTTTTCTCTCTGAATCCATGGAGCGAATGAAGCATGCTCACGCTGGTAAAAGACTTTGATATAGCCTCTATGCCGTTTACGGTCCTTCCGACAAGCATAACTATAGGAAGTTCGCTTACTCTTTTTAAATGTTCAAGCATCTCTTTAAGATACTCTTCGTCGTTCTTTTTCTGCTCTTTGGCAAGGAAGTTAAGATACAAAAAACCTATGTCGTAAACGTTCTCATCGCCGAATCCGTCTCTTACAAGAAGGTAAGAATAATCATCAAGATACTCCGATGCAATATCATAGAGCTTGGTAATGTAGTTGTTCTTTTCATCGCCGAAATAATCACCGTCGTCCTCGCTAAAATCAAGCTCTATTCCGACATATCGCATCTGGCCGTTATCCGGAAGCTTATCGGTCAGATATTCGATGTGATCTTCGCTGTGTTTTCCTCTGAAAGCCGCGCGTAAGTTCTGTTCAAAAAAGGCTTTGACAAGCTTATTGTTTCTGCTAGCCTCGATCTCTTTATCCTTATTTTTCTCTATGACTTTTTTAAGCACGCCCTCAAGACTTTCTTTTTCAACAGGCTTAAGAATGTAGGCGTTGCAATGATATCTGAGCGCTTCCTGCGCATAAGAAAACTCGGCATATCCGCTTAAGATAACGTAAAAGACATCGTTTCCGCTCTCTCGTACTTTCTTAAGAAGCTCAATTCCGTTCATCCCGGGCATCTTGATGTCCGCGATCACAAGATCAATTTTTTCTTTCTCAAGTACTTCAAGCGCGCTCACGCCATCAAGTGCGGTATAAACTTCGAAGCCTTCCTCTTCCCAATTCAGAAGGACCTTAAGTCCCTGCAAGATAAAAGGCTCATCATCAACAAGTAAAACTTTCAGCATTATTTATACAATTCCTTTCAAACTCTCGATCGGTATTTTGATCGTAACGATCGTTCCGATGCCTTCTTCCGAATCAATGTCGAAAACAGTTCTATTGCCTGTCACCATCTTAAGTCTGAGTGATGCATTGATAACACCGACTCTTCCCTTTTGCTGGAGCATATCTATACTTGCATTTCTCATTGAATCCAAAAGCTTCGTAGCTTCTTCCTCGGGCATTCCGTTTCCGGTGTCCTCAACTTCTATATTCAGCATATCATCTTTTTTATAGATCCTAAGGAAGATCCAGCCGTTCGTGATCTTACTTTCTATTCCGTGAACGCAGGCATTCTCGACAAACGTAACGAGTGTCAATTTGGGAACATTGTATTCCAAGCACTCTTCGTCTGCTTCTATATTATACGAAAGTCTGTCACCGAATCTGTACTTCTGAAGTTCCAGATAATTCTCTACAAACTCAAGCTCCTGCTTGATAGCAACATTGTCGTGATCCCACTCTGTGTACTGGCGCTGGAGTTTCGCAAGCTTCTCAACCATGTAGGCGGTCTCAGACTCTTTTTTTATAATGCTGTGCATTCTTATACTCTCAAGCGCATTAAAAAGAAAATGCGGATTGATCTGACTGTGAAGCGCATGAAGCTCAGCGTGCTGTCTTGTAAGCACCATCTCCTGCTCTCTTAACTTGTAACTGTAAGCGATCCTGTTGATCCTGAGCATGAGCGCGGCGGGAAGGATTACATTTATAAGTCCCAAAACAATCAGCTGCCATCCCCAATTCTTGAGCCAGCCCGCTCTGTTAAGCCCATTGTTTATGACATGAATCTTGAGCTGCTGATTATATATCTGCATATCCGCAGTATATCCGATGTTGGCAAGCTCCGTCACTCTCCTGAACGGCTGCGCTACATTCGAATCTTTTTTATTGGAAAAAAGAATTCTGTCATTGTCGCACACATATGCGGCCATGTCATAGTTCATGTTCGAAAGAAGCGTATTGCACTTGGTGTAATCAAGGCTGATCAAAAGAATACTGTTGGAATTGTGATCAAAATAGTCCAGCTTTTTTATAAAGTAAACTCTTCTGGCACTCTCCGTTGTACCTGCACTGTTCCTACCGTAGAAAAAGTAAAGACCCATGTCCAAGCCGGTGTTTTGGGTATATATATACCACGGTTGCCTCTTACATCTATCGATCCTCTGAAACTGAGATCCGTTAACGATCGTATCGTTGTCCGTGTAGATAACGTATTCAACGTTACTCTGTCCTGCGACAACATTAATAAGAGTATCGTCAAAAAAATCTCTGTACGCATCGTAGTACTCAAGAGGCGACGAATACTCTCTGTTCATGTAGTTGTATATGTACCTACTGGTATAGATGCTTCTTGCAAGTCTGGCAGCTGTCTCAACCTCTTCCTGACAGGTGTATTTGACAGCGTCGGCTACACTTTCCATTTCATGCATGGTCTTGGTGTTTTCGGTACGCAAAATACCGCCGAGCACGACCGCATCCATTATTACCAGTGGAATTATTGCAAAAAACATGTATAGTATAATTAGTTTCTTTTTCATAGAGACTATTTTATCACATGAAATTTACAGCGTATATTCAAGGAGGTGAATGATTTGGAAAAAAGATTCAGAGACTATATAAGACACTTTGAAAAGCTTGATTTTGACGTTCTATCCGAGGAAGAGGTTGACCAGGAAAAAGAAGAGATAGGGCTTCATGTAGATATACTCCAGCATGAGATGCTTAGAAAGATCATAGTGACCATGGGTATCTTTGTATGTGCATGCGTTATTTTCGCAGCGGGAATCATCGCAAATGTGCTTTTCGTCGACATAATCGGAATCGCTATTTTTATCGGCGGAATCGTTATGGCGTTCAGCTACAAAGAGAGCAAGGATGTTATGGGTAAACTGTGCGTATTTGTTGATAAGTTGACCATGTTGTAACCAACATGGTATTCGGGACGATAACGGAATTTGCTTCGCAAAGATCGTCCCTCACCCTTGAATCACTTTTTCACGACATGCGCAGCGTAGTGCGCATGTCTGATTTAGAGCTTCAAACCTCTTGACAGCGCCCGAAAAAGTGGGTATCATTAACTACGTTGCTTGCAGGAGTGGCGGAATGGCAGACGCGCATGGTTCAGGTCCATGTGTTGGCAACAACATGAGGGTTCAAGTCCCTTCTCCTGCACTGGAGCTTTCCGGTGCAATGGTGAAGTTCATAAGCCCTTTCGGGGCGCATATATGCGGAAGTGTCGGAATTGGCAGACGAGCAAGACTAAGGATCTTGTGACTGTTTATGTCGTGTGGGTTCAAGTCCCATCTTCCGCACTACAAAAGGAATCAGTTCGATGAACTGGTTCCTTTTTTGTAGTGTGGAAGAGGTTCTCTCACCCAGCAGCTTCGCTGCATGGGTTCTGGGATTCTCACTAAACTCGCTGCGAAGGCAGCTCGTTAAGTGTTCACCCATGGCTCGCACTAGGCTCGTGCTTCGCTTTCAGCTTGCACTTACCAAGTGCTCTGCTCAAAGTCCCATATTATGCGCCTAAAGAATCGGTGAAAACCGGTTCTTTTTTTATGTGCGGAAGAGGTTCTCTCACCACGTGCTCCGCCCTACAGCACCGTCAATTTTATGACGGCTCATGTGCTTTTGTTAACACTTTGTTGCAGCGATTTGCATTAATATGTGCTTATTTAGTATAATGGTGTGGGGATTATATATTATCGGAAGGAGAATTGATTAACGCTTAAGTAATAAATGGAGGGAAAGAGATGTTTAATTACTATAAGTACAAGAGGTATGCAAAATACCTCGTTCAGTACCTTGGGGAAAGAATAAGAGGTATTGATTTTACCATGCGTGACTTATCACTCATAGAGGAATCCGGAGGTGTTCTTCACGGTTATTCCAAGACTGATGATAAGCATGCGGAAGAGATTTTGGATTGTTTGGACGTTGATTGCAGCAAGAAATTGCTCGATATCGGATGCGGAAAAGGCGCATTTCTAAGAGATGCAAGTTACTTCCCGTTTGGAGAGATCGCAGGACTTGAGTATTCATCGGATCTTGCCAAGATTGCCGAGAAGAACATGAAAAAGCTCAATCTTCAACGAAGAGTCAAAGTCATCAGGGGCGATGCCTGCAGATACAGTGGATACGAGAATTTCAATGTATTTTACTTCTTTAACCCTTTCAATAAAGAGGTAATGAACAGGGTTCTCAGAAGGATACTGTACAGAAGGTCCGATCCTTTCTGGATCATTCTTCACAACCCAGTATGCGCCGACGAAGTCCTTGAGCACGGACTTGTAGAAAAAGAAAGACTTTTTGATGATGTAAAACAGTATGAGACTGTTATTTATAAATGGGAACATGCGTAATATAAATAATTATAAATGCCATCCTTTTTATAGGATGGCATTTATTTTGCACTGGTTTGCATTGCAAATGCATTGCATTTGATGTATAATGCAATTAGAATATAAAGGAGGTGCACGCAAAATGGCTTCAACCACAAATTTCACTTGTAGAATTGACAGTTCTATAAAATCACAGAGTGAAGCTCTCTATAATGAGCTCGGAATGAATCTTACCACAGCCATAAATGTTTTTCTTCGTGAATCATTGCGTGTAGGTGGTTTTCCTTTCGATGTACGCTTAAACAAACCGAATTCAAAAACTGTAGCTGCTATGCTAGAGGCAGAACGAATCTCTCATGATCCAACCGTGACCAAATATGATGTTGAGGATGCTTTGGCTGAACTCAAGAAATGACCAGAAAAGTAATTTGGACAAGCCAGTTCAAAAAAGATTATAAGCTAGCCCTGAAGCGGCATTTAGATATAAACCTCATAGACAATATTATCAGGAAATTAGCAAATGGCGAAACTTTAAACACAAAATTCAGAGATCATGAATTAGGCGGAAATTGGAAGGGATTCCGTGAATGTCATATCCAACCGGATTGGCTACTTATCTACAGGATAGATGATGATGTAGTTACATTGACATTATCACGCACCGGAACGCATAGTGATTTATTCGGCAAATAATCATTATAGATTCAATAGTTTAAGTGACTAAAAGGAGCAAAATCCATCAACCATGGGTTTTGCTCCTTTATTCTTTACTATCAGAATTAGGTATATCTCATATAGTGTCTATAACCAACCTATTAAACTCATCATTCCCGGCTATCGCCGCACCGACGTCGATGCCTTCCTGATCGGGGGCGCATTCGCCGCAGATATCGATTCCGATAAGCTTTCTTTCGGGATCTGAAGCCAGCTCACGGATACATCCAAGTAGATCATAAGCGTTCATCTCGCCCTGATCCCAGTTGGTTATGAGTTCTTCTCTTTTTACTACATCTTTATCTACAGAGAGATAAACAGGATACTCGGTCTTTGGACGTCCTGTTTTTATATCATCGAGAGTATAAAAAGAAACTCTGGCTCTATCTTCCTTAGGAAGTTCTGAAATAAGCTTTTCATCGGCTCCTATTATGTGAACATCTCTCACATTGGGATTATCCTGCAAGACCTTAAGCACCCATCCTCCGCAAGATAAGATATCGCCGAACTTAGGCGGCTGCATATCGGGGTGATGGTCAAAGACAACCAGAGAAAAAGGCTCTTTTACCATAGATAAAAGAATGTAAGACATATAGTGATAGTTACCTGAATCTATGAAATGTATGCCATGCAAGAAATCTCGAAGTGCCGCGGAATCAGTCTCTTTTTCCACGTTCAATCCTTCATTATTGGCGCAGCAATTCACAGCAATCCTCTCTTTTATCTCAGTCACCGCAATATCGTCGCACATGCAATTGGTACCTGGAATATCCTTCATATCAAGAAGGAGCGCCTCTTTGCTACTGCCACAAAAACAAGAGCTTTTATCGCCTTGATAAAAGCTCTCTTCTTCATAAACACTTGAAAAATTAAATACAGTAATCTTGCCGTTCATCATGTCATTATCTTGTAAGGTCTGCCAAGTGCACGATCGCATCACTATCTATGATCTTCTCGCCCTGTTCCTCAATAAACATCGCTTCGGGAGCATTTACAAGAAGGATCTCGGAGTATTCAACTCCCGCTCTTCTCATGTCATAGATAATCTCTTCCCTGGCGGACATAAGCCCTGCCATAAGGTAATACATTCCACCGTACTTGTACAGAACAGAGTCAACAATCGGAAGTTTCTGAACAACCTTGGAGAATCTCTCTGCATCCTCAAGATTGTCAAATTCCATCATATATTTAGCATATTCTGAAAGAGGCTGATAGCTTGCCTCCGGTTCCGCATTCTCTTCAAGAGCATTCTCCTGATCACGACCGTATATCTTGCTGATCGTATCCGAAACCTTGGTAATTACCTCATTAAAAGCAACGCCCTTATCTCTGCCCGTCTTAGCCAAAATATCCTCAATCTTCTCTTTGGTCAGAGTATTAAGAACCGTAAGTGCCGCTCCGCGAATCCTCTCGGAAGCTTTCTTAATATCCTCGTTGGTCATCTTAACGGCGAAAATGCGCACACTTCCGTCCATCATGATATTCTTGCTCATCATCATAACTTCCGTCTCGGGATTGTAGTCGAGCTGCTGTCCGACCTCTTTTCCAAGCTGAGCAAAGAAAGATGTTGTGTTCTCCGCACCATTGATAACCGCCTCGGGTGTAAGACCTATCTCATGAAGTTCTGATGCGGCAATACTGCATTCAACTGTTGTGTCATTCATTTTTACTATAATCACTACGCATCATCTCCTTTCATGATTCTTTCTGTACTGTAATTATAGTTTAAAACATTAGCACTGTCCACATAAGAGTGCTAACTATTCTATAAAAAAACAATAAAGGATTTTATATATAAATATATCGGCTTTTAAGAGACCTCCGATAACTCAGATAATCCCGAAAAAGCCGATTTAATAAGTTCTTTATTTTTTTCTTATATGTTTACTCTTTTCAGCCGCATCAAGCACATCGGGAACAGTTCCCGTCTCCGATGTCTTTCCCGTCGATTCGCAGCGCACCGTAACACGGTTCGCACCGCCTATCGTACATGTAAAAAGAGTCAGATCCCATTCTCCCGCTTCCATCTCTTCAATATCATAAGATCCAAGCGTTTCAAGATTGGTAACTTCAAAATAAAAGCTCTTTCCGTTCATATCGGTCACTATTATCTCATCACCCGTCGCAAGGTTTTTAAGATTGCCGAAATGCTCAACATAGTTATGCCCCGCAATTATAAGATTATTCTCATAAACAGAGCCCTTATATCTGCACACTGATACTTTGGCATTTTCATTTGCCCATTCACTCTGGATCGGAAGCAAAAGCCCAAGGCTCGGTACCTCAACCGTTCCGATAAAGCTCCTGCCGTCCACATCAACAACAGGCATATCGCCCGATTCAACATTATCAACAACCATTCCGGGCATCTGCTCAACAACTCCCTCAAGAAATTCATCCGAAGCATCTCCCGCCTCGGCACTCTCATTAAAGTTGTGCCTTACCAAAAAAGCTGCCGCACATATAAAGATTACTCCTATAACTATGTAAATGTATCCGGAATATTTCTTCATAAATTTTTCCTCTGTATATTTTAGTATACCCCATGAGCCTTGATACTCATGGGGTAAAAAATCAAGCTTTTTTATGATTTTTCCTTATTCCTTTGACTATGAAAAAGATACCCACGATCAAAAGAATCGGAAGCGGCCACCAGAGCTGTCCTGTCTGAGGAAGTCTCCTTGCACCCAAAACCGCGGGGAGTTCTCTTATCGCTCCGAGAACGTCAGGGAACTGCGGTGGTCCGGGAGGAGTATTCGGAGGTCCTCCGGGAGGAGTTCCGGGTGGTCCCGGTGGTGGCGGAGTCGTATTGGTATACGTATTGGTCATGGTATAAACAACCATAAGTCCGTCATCATCTTCATTCTTGTTTACAGAAACCGTATAAGGGTTGTTACCCTCTATAGTTTCTTCAAAATCCCAAATATATCCGGGCTTATCCTTCCATGAATAAGACCAACCGTTACCACTGTTCAGTGTTACTCTCTTATATTCTTCGCCGTTTCTTTTTATAAGTACCGAAATGGATGTAGGTCTTACATTCTCATTACCGGAATCATTCCATCTCTTGTGAAGTTCAAACTCCACTTCTCGATTTATATCAAATTTTTCACATTTAGCTGTAGCTTCCGCAATATACTGAGCGCCATCATAAATCCATTCATCATCGTCCCCAAGCTGCGGTACAGTTATCAAAAATGATGAAAAGACATATCTACAATCATCCTTAATAACATCCTCGGTCTCTATCAAATACAAGCCCAACTGAACGCCTGCAAACACAGCCTTTCCGTTCTGTGAAACCGCAGTGTATGAAGGCTGATGATTTAAAACAGCCGTCGGTCTTACATCATCAAGAACCTGTTTCCACTGTCCCTGGTCCTTAATGGAATTGATAGATATAGATGTTAATCCGGCATAATCAGGATCCAATGTAAACTCACCGATCTCTGTTACGCTTCCTATCTTGTAAATATGAGATTGTACGCCGTCAAACAGCATGTCGTCGCCGAATTTGTAGGTTACGGAAAGCGAACCTTTTTTGGTAAGGTCCACAGCATTTCTGGCGTACGACTTAACGGAAAACATCCCCAATGAAGCCATTAGCACCATTACCGTAATCAATATTCGGCTAAAGATACTCTTTACCTTATTCATATAAACAATCCCTCTGAGAGCATTTATCAAACTTTTGCTCCCTTTGCCTTCTTAGGCCTTCTTGTCCTAATTAAAAAGACTATAAATGCAACTAACAATATCGGAGCACCTATAAACGGTGCAACAACCATATTACTGTATCTGGTAGCGTCCGCAGGTACTATAAGCCTGCTCTCTTCGTTATAATCAACACGTCTTGCCCTTACAAGCAGCCTATGAGTATTGATACCATAAGGTGTGCAAGTTACAAGCGTGACGTATTCCTCTCCATCGACAATTGCCAGGTCATTGGTCTCCTCCGGGAGAACAATGTTAATCTTATCAACCTGATATGCAAAAGTCTGATCCAATATGTGTAAAAGAAATGTATCACCAACGATCATCTGATCGAGGTCTGAAAAAAGCTTCGAGGACGGAAGCCCTCTGTGTCCCGAAAGTACAGCATGTGTACTCTTGGTTCCCGTCGGAAAAGATGTTCCTTCCAAGTGTCCTATTCCGACCTGCAATACTGATTCTTCCGTACTGTGATATATAGGAAGATTAACCCCAATATTCTCAATCTCTATATATCCCATAATACCCGATCCGGTGACATTCAAAACGCTGTTGTATTTATCCAGATCTTCACCTTCAAGGTTAAAATTCAGAGGCTTTTTGGCAAGTTCTTCATTATATGCATATGCCTCTTGCCACATCTTTGTATAATCCTCTTTGGGGATATTGTGAACAATCTCCTCGTAGTTGGATATCGCGCGGCTCTGGTTTTTTGAATTGATATAGTTACTGACAGACGGATAAAGAAAAATCACGATTCCTACGACAAATATCAGTCCAAATATTAAGTTGGGTAAGATTCTTTTTAGTCCTTTCTTCATCTGACAGTTCTAACTTCTTCACCTTATTGTATTTTGCGAATCTTATATATTCTTCGGGGGACCCCATCCCCCGAAGAATATTGTTATTCAACAAGATTCAAATTATATTATTATTTTTTTCATACCGATTATAAGAATTATTCAGCGTCAGCCTTTCTGCGAACGATGAAATATGCAATACCTGCAACAATGAGAATACCGCCTACAATGTAGAAGATTGTTGTTCCGATTCCACCTGTAGAAGGAAGTGTAAGACCTGTTCCATCCTCAACCTTCTCAACCTGTATATTTTCAACGGTAGAATTCTTGGTTACTATCATCTCCTGAGCGTGCTCATAAGTTGTGCCGTCAACAGTAACTTTGCCCTCAAGAAGGTTGTATCCCTTAGGAGCCTGTGTCTCTACAAGAACATACTTCTCGGGAGCGAAACCTTTGATAATAATGTTATCAGCCTCAACAGTTGTGAACTCTGTTACTGTTCCGTCAGGATCAACCTTATACTCAGTATCTGAGATCTTTGTAAGCTTAACAAGTGACTTATCAAGTTCTCTGTAAATCTCAAACTTTGCATCCTTAAGGAGCTTATCAGTTCCCTTTGCAACCTTTCTGATTGCTACAGGATATGTCTTATGCTCCGTCTCCTTAGGAACTCCCTTTCCATTATGTCCATATATAAGCTGAGCTTTATTGACATTTGCACTGGGAGAAATAACTGCATCCGCATTTAAAACAGCAGTATATTTAATAGTAACCTTTGTATCCTTGCTGGGTACACCTTCAAAAGTAACCTCAAAACCTTTAGTTCCATCATCGGGATCAACATATGAATTATCGATCGACCATGTAAGTCCCGCATTATCAGTATCAAATGAAATATTTGCATCTGTGATCGGATTAAGAGTAAGTCCATCCGTTACAGAGTCATGAATCTTATATCCAAGTCCGCCTTTTTTAAAGACACCTTCTACAGAATATTCAATGGTATCGCCTATCTGATGATCGCCACCTGTAAGGTCCTCATATATAAGATTCTTATTTGTAGCATCTGTAACAATCTTGATAATATCTGTTCCTTCATTCTTCTCTGCAAGTTGTGCATCGGGAGTTGTTGTATTTACAGCAACAGCACTACCAAGCGAAGAATTAAGAACATAATATCCAAATTCAGAAACGTCTATTTTAATATCTCCATCTTCTGTTGTTTCTTTTGTTGCTACAGGAGAAATGCTGTTCTCTTCTGCATACGCAAGAGCTGCCTTACCAAAAATCTTGGCATCAGCTTCAGATGTAAGTCCTGATGTATCAAGAATATCATTATCGCCTACTGTGAAAAGATCACTCATTTTAACGCTAAAAGTGCCGGTTTCATCTGTGTAGGTGTAAGTATAATTCTGGAATCCATCGAAAATCGGATTAAGTTTGTAAACGCCGCCCGCATTAGGCTTAGCTTCATCAGCAGGAACATAATCAAATACACGATATGCTTTATATTCCTGACCTTTTAATGCGCCGGTTATTGTAATAGATCCGGCAGCTGCAAAAGCAGTAACCCCCATTCCAAGTACCATAATCGATACGAGGAGGCCCATTATGAGTTTTCTTAGTGTTTTCATATTCCTCTCCTTCTTTTGAACCTTGTAAATATGTAATGTTGATAGTGTATCCGGTGCAAATGAGCACCTGTTTTAAAGCTTCCCTGCTTTAAATCCTTTCCTTCGAAGATGAATCTTACTCTTCATCCTCCTTCTTGCGTCTCTTTCCGAGGAGGCACACACCTGCTCCCACAAGAGACATCACTGTTGCTCCCGCTCCCGCAACCACATACGGAAGTTCTCCGATTCCTCCTGATTTAGGAAGAACATTGCCGCTTCTTTCGTTGGATACTTCAAGCATTGTATTGATACCTTCTGCATAGACATTTTCCCAGTTGGTATCCATAGCAGTCTGCTGATCCTTGAAGAATGCGTAGTATGTAATCTTAGGTGCATTTCTGTATTCGTTCTGACCTGTGGAGTCACACTCTACTATGTGATACTTCACTCTGTCAGGTACGGCTACTTCTGCGGTCCATTCATTTCCGGGACTAAGTGCTATAGGTCCCTTAAAGAACTCAAGTGAACCGTCATCATATGACTTGTACAGGTTTACAAAGACCGTTCCGAATTCCGTTGTTTCTGCCGGAGATATCGGATTTCCATCAAGTGTCCATACCTTTTTGAGCTTAATGTAAGGTGTATTTGTAAGTGTGATCGTCGTGCTTCCGTCAGCTCCGATATCCGTTCTGTTCTCGCTATTCTTGTAGCCGTTAACGATTCCTACGGAATCTTCGCTTGCGGATGTTTCGTTGATCACATTTCCTGACGCATCATATACGACATATTTAAGAGGATTGAGCTGTACAAGCTCGCTTCCGTTGTCGTAATACTCATCGGCTGCATATTCATATGCATTTCCGTTTTCATCAAAGGCTTCGAGATCTTCGAAGTTGTATGCCTTGGAAGTTGCCATTCCGCCACTCATGTAGTAGTCGGAAGCAGGTATCACAAACCTCTCAACTTCTTCGAAGTCACCGCCTGAAACTCTTCTCTTAAGTACTACAGTGATATCCCAGATATCGTCTGTACTGTTCTGATTCCAGTTCTTAATTACAGATACCTTGGTAGGTGTCTTGTTATAGAAGCCTGCGTTTACAGGATCTATATAATTGGCATCGGTGCAATAATCAACAACGCTTGCGTTATTGGCAAGGATCGTATCAATAGCATCTTGATCTGCGATCCTATAATATGTACGAACCACATTGGTCTGATCGACATAGTAGTCGACTTTAACTGCCATGATCGCCTTATCGATAGTTGTCTGAACACGGTTGCCATTATCGGCATTGCCTTCCACAAACATGAAGTAGTAGGTCTTTCCAACTTCCATATTCCAAGCATTGGCTCTTGTATCTACCGTATACTTGATACTGCTGCCTACGTTTGTGATATAGTTAGGCACCTTACCCGCGCCTGTACCGAATATTCTTCTGTCTGTACCGATAACATTTCTGTTCTCATCGACCATTCTGATCCAGAAATTGAACTTAAGAGTGTTATCGCTAAGAAGACTTCCGTTCAGGTACTTGAACATCTCGATATCAAAAGGCTTACGTGACTTGTTGTAGAATCCTACAAGTTCTCTGATTCTGTGAGCGTCATTGTAGTAGCCCTTACTGAAGCTCGATAATATGCTCTGAACTTCCTGTTCATTTATTCTGTAATAACATATCTCATTTATAGCTTGTCCGTTCTTGCCGGGATAATACTTAACCTTAGCAAGAAGTCCGCTCTTATCCTTAAGATAATCGCCTGTTGTATCATTCTCGGTCATCATGAAGTAATAGGTATTCTCACCGCCATACTCCATGCCGTAATCCGCAGGATTATTAAAGCTGTATTTGATCTGCCACTGATCATTGGTTATGTTATTGTCGATAACCTTCCATGATCCCTGCTTCTCATCAAACATGCGAAGAGTAAATTTAAATTTACCGCTCTCAGTACATCCTGCATAATACTGATCTACGTACTTTTCAAACTCAAGATCAAAAGGAATTACTGTATCGTCTATATTTGAAACATCAGCAGATCCAGACTCGTCAAGGTATCTTCTTACATCGATTTTGTGTATCTCACAATCCTTTTCGATTGTTTGTCCAATTACGGTTCCGCAATATGAACCTGTTGTAAGTACATATGCATCAGGTGCCACAAGAGTACCGGACATTATGTCCGCGTTGATCTTACCTGTATAAGGAACAAAGCCACCATTACCGTCTTTCTGAACGGGATTTATTATTATCCTGTTGGCAATCTCATTCCAATCACCTGTTCCCTCGCCGTTAATCTTAATCTTACCAAGCTTATACTCCGGAACTCCGGTAAGATCAATATTAAGAAGCAAGAACTGATCACCTATATCAATACCCGTATTAACTGCATAACCGTCATTTACACTCTGCGGGAATCCAAAATATCTACGAGTCAGGTCATTTTCAAGAGTGGGAGGCCCTGAATATGTAGGAGCTCCTCCGACGAGATTGATTACCTTTATTCCGTTAGCACTACATGCATCCTTATTAGCATTAACAAGCACAGAAGATGCTTTTCCTGCATTATCGAGCAAGCCTGTAACATCTACCGGGAACTTACCATCATATCTCTCAGTGTGGTATGGTCCATTATGTCCGGGCGTATCGTTATACGCTTCATCATATGTAACACTCTCATAACCGGTAAGGCTGTTAGGATTCTGCAAATAATAAACCGTTGCCCCGTTAACCTTCTGAAGGACAAATTCTCCGGTGAAATCATTCATGTCCTCAATATAGCTGTCTGTAAACAAGCTAATGCTGTCATTGTAACCCTTTAATTCTGCCTGTCCGTATTGAACAGTATATTTCCCGTTCTTTCCGCCGTTCTTTACCGGTCTTCCGGACTGATCAAGCTCAAATACATAGAATTTAGAATAAACTCTGTTTGTCTGTATTTTTGCAAAATCAAATGTATAGGAACCTTCTCCTTTTGCATCCGTAGTAATACTAAAAGCACTGTTCGGGATCTCTATTTTAGCTTCCGGATCGGAATAAAGCTTGAACTTAAATGTTCCTACCTTATTAGGTCCTTTTACGGTCTTATGAACCGTAATATTATAACTTACAAGATGCTTATAAACTTTCTCCGAGTTACCTATTGTAAAGTTCTGTATATTGTAGATTTTTTTAACCGCAATATTAGCTTCACTGTGCTGGCCATTAGGATATTGACGTCCTCCGCCATAATATTCTTCGGCTACAGCACCGAAGTATGTTGCATTACCAAGCATTTCTACCGCGCCATTAGGAGTGAACGACTCAGTTCCATCCCATGTATATCCGTCATCGGAATATGTAACCGCGCCGTATACCGAAAAGGATGATGTCGTAAAGCTGATGACATCGGCGTCTTCTCCAAGGCTTACTTCGCTCTCGGTAAGAATATCTACATTGATATCGTCTACAGAAATGCCTGTAGCATCACTTGTTGATGCATAGCCTTCTTTAACCGCTTCTTTAATAGGGAAGTGAAGGACAGATACGTCTTCCTCTTTTTCTGTTTCCATCTCGGATGAAAGCTGGCTGTCATCGAATGAAACAGATACGGAAACCGTTCCTTCTTTAGGCTCATACTCGATTTCATCAAGTACGAATGCTATATCAAAGAGCATTGTGTTGCTCTCATCATATTCAATTGCTTCTTCTCTGCCGGCTGCCTCTGCAATTGCCTGTGCATTTGCATTAAGGGCATCCATATATGCATCGTAGTTGTATCCGCTTGTGAACTTATCAAGAGGAGTAACGTTGAGCTCGATTCCCTTAGGGAATTCTTCGGGCTTGGACAAAATAACCGTTACAGTCATTCCGTCTACAGAAACAACAAACTTCTCCTGAGTGTTGACTTCGTCGTATACAAGCTTAAGATCTGTATCCTCGGTGATCTCGATCTCTTCGCCTTCTTCAGTCACTGCTTCATAATATACATACTTAAGGACTTCATCCTCAACCTCTGCAAGTGAAGCTGCACTGTCTTCGTTCTCTTCTTTTTCTACGGATACTTCCTTAGTCTTCTTATTTATAGAAACAATCTCTGTCTCTTCATCACCAAGAAGTGCCTTCTTATATATATAACCGTCAAATTTCTTTGCATCTTCTTTTATGTCAAAAGAATCTTCTATAGAAAGTTCTTTTGCCTCAGAGAACTCTGTTCCCTCGGCATCAACATAATAGACTGTGATAACAACATCCTTAAGCTCTTCGAGTTCCTTTTCATCCAAAGAAACTTCGCTGGAAGCCTCAAGTGATATCTCGCTTGATTCAAGGCTTGATGCATCATCTGCAGCTGCGGTTGTAGCCTCGCTTGAAGCATCAGATGCGGATTCGGAAGAATCTTCGCTTGAAGCTTCATCGCTTGCTCCTTCGCCGAGAGTAGCCTTTTTAGCTGCCTCATCATCTTCTTCAGAAGAAGCGGGATCATCATCTCCTGACTCATTTTCTTTATTCATATCATCGGGATTGCTTTCATTAGCGTCGTCGCTGTTGTCATCCCCATTTTCATCGTCACTTTCATCATCGCTTTCATCGTCCGGATTGCCTGACTCTTCGTCCCCATTGTCATTGCCTCCGGCCACTTCATCCCCATCATCGCCGTTTTCGTCATCGTCATTATTGTACATTTCTTCGATGAGTCTCTGCTCGTCCTCATCACTTGCGGTATCAATAATTCCCATTGACCCAAACGCATCCTCGGTCATGGCCGTAGCCGGCTTATTAAGGCCATACAAAGTTACCGTTCCGGTAAGCATTGCAATGCACAGTGCAAAAGCTAACCATTTCCTGTAGTTGCGATGTCTCTTGATGTAGTTTTCTGCGCGATTTTCAACACTCTTGCGCATATTCTGGTCCTCTTACCTGTAAAAAACGTTTCGCGGTTACATTATGACTGACTAAAGCTGTTATAGACCTCCCGATACATCGAACGGGAAGACTCTGAAGATCACTTTGCCGATGAGCTGTTCTTTTGTAACACAGCCAACGACACTGCTTCTTGAATCTATAGAAGCACTCCTGTGATCACCTAAAACAAAGTATCTGTTTTCAGGTACCTGGTATGGAAATTTAATATCTGTTGGATCAAAACTTTTTTCAGCGTACGGCTCTTCAAGCTGTTCCCCATTTACCGAGACGTTGCCGTCGGCATCGATATTTATCCAATCACCGGGCGATCCTACAACTCTTTTTACCAAAACCTTATTATTATAGTAAAAAGCAATAAGTTCTCCGGGTTCAAACGTTGAACTGTTCTGTGCTACCACGATCTGTCCGGTTTCAAGAGTCGGTGTCATGCTGTCTCCCGTAACCCTAAGTACCGTGATGTAAAAGCTTGATATCAGGACAGCCAGTGCTGCCACGATAACTACCACAAACAATGTTCTTTTGAGTACGTTCTTATATTCTCTTTTGCTGTTCTCCCTCTTAAGCTCTTTCTTAAGATCTCCGATCGAGGGTTTTAATACTTTCTCTTCACTCATCTACTTTGTCACTTTTTTTCTTTCTGCCTTGTACGGACGATTTTTTCTTAGTAGCTTGTTTGTTACTCGCTTCGAGAATCTCCTGCTCTTTCTCAAGCATATGTTTCTTGGCCTGTGCGAGTTCTTTCTTGAATTCCTCGTACTCTGCTTCAGCTCTCTTCTGAAGAGTCTCAACATATAAGTCTGCCGATTTCTGAGCGGCTTCCATAATTCCGCCGAGCTGGATTGAAGCTTCTGCAAGAGACTGTGAATTCTCAATCTTAAACATTGCATCGTCAACTTGCTTCTGAAGCTCTTCTTTCTCTCTTGTGAGTCTGGCCTTAAGTCCGTTTATGTCTTTTTCGAACTTAGCCTGCATCTCAGCCTTCTGCTCGTTGAACTTGGTTCTCATCTGATGCTTCTCTTCATCAAAGCCCTTGAGCATTGCGGCTCTTTCTTCAGCCATTTCCTTGAGCAATTGTTGCTTCTCTTTTTCGAGTTCTTCCTTAAGTTCTTCTTCGTGTTTCTTAGCTTCCTCGGCCTCCTCCGAAAATGTGATCATCATCTCCAGAAGTTCCGATCTGCTAAGTTTTTTTAGATTTACCTCAGCCATAGTCCGTCCTTGTCAGTAGTAATAAAAAAGTACATGCATTTGGCCTTTCGGCTTTGCATGTACCTTAAGTAAATCTTGTTGTCAGCGACATCGCAAAGTTTCTGTGGCCAGTTGCTCTGTGGAATTACTATCCATGTACTTCCGGTTTCCCGGTTGTTCATCCATGAACTTATTTCGTACCGTAATTGTAAAAAATAAGACCGTCTGCTAGTACAGTCCGGTCACCTTCATGGTGCCAACGAACTAGCACCAGCAACTGGCTGTCTTTCACGTATGTGATTAAGACCCTTTAGCTTTGCGTCACCATCTTTCAATGGCTTTGCCCTTTAAACGCTTAGTTTTCCCGTGGAACAATTAGTGTAAAAAAAGTTTATGTGTGTTGTGATTATCAATATAAACCATTGGACACAAAAAAACAACCACTTTTTCACAAAAAGTTCACAGTTTCCATCCACGCATTTCTCAAGTCCAGTAAATATCAGCGATTCAAAGTTTCGCTTTTACGAAAAAAAATATTTCAGTTTCCGTTATTTTTCATCAACATTACAATTTTAAGCTGTCTAAAAAGGTGAGTCATTATGTAGTTGTGCAGTTATTATACAGCATGCGAATACAAAAAAACACTGGGATAGCGCTAAAAAACAGCCATTTCGGAAACTTAGTTTCAAAATGGCTGTCATGATTTTAAATTAATATTTCTAAGTGTTTATCTCTTTAATCCGTGCAAGATCTGAAGCATTTCATCGGATGTTGTGATCACGCGGCTGTTAGCCTGGAAACCTCTCTGTGTTGTGATCATGTCCGTGAACTCTTTTGCCAGATCGACATTACTCGATTCCAAAACTCCCGCGGTCATGTATCCGCCGTCATAGGTGATATCCATGATCATTGCTTCTCCGGAGTTAAGTGACTGAGCATAGAGGTTATCTCCTATCATCTCAAGTCCCATCGCATTATTGAACTCAGCTACCGCGATCTGTGCGATCTTTACGGTCTGGCCGTTTGAATACTTGGCAAATATCGAGCCGTTGTCTGTTACCGAAAGGCCTGTCATAGTGCCGTTTGCATAACCCTGATTAAGTCCCTGCGTATCGCCTCTGTATCCGTAGAATGAAGAAGAATGCTTGCCGTTTATGCTTGCATAGTTCGAAGTATTGGAAAAATCAATGTCAATCGGTCCTATCATTGAAGCCTGTCCGCCAAACTCCATATGAACCATTCCGTTAGTCGCACCGTTTGCACTTACAAGTCTTCCGTTATTCTTGCTGTAAACAAGGTCAACATTTGCATTTGTCGTATTTGTTATAAGATCTCCATTGGAGTTCTGGATTGACTTAAGTGAAAGCTTAAAGGTGTTATCAGCCTCATCTTGTCCGTCTGTAAGACCATACTTAAGAGTATAGGTTTCGCCGTCTCTTCCGAAAACTTCGATTCTCAATGTCTTTCCGTCTTCGGTCTCAAGGTCCTTATCGAGACTGTCTATATTGCCGCTAAAGTATGAAGCCGATGTTGCCGTTCCGCCGATGGTCTTAGTCGCATCGGATATAAGTCTGAGATTGGTAAGATTAACGTTTCCGCCTCTGGGAATGTTTCCGTCACCCATGATACCGAATACGTAGAATCCATTGTTCTGAGTAACGAGATTTCCGTCCGCATCAATTGTGAAAGCTCCGTCTCTTGTGAAATTGCGCATCGCGGGATTTGTGCTCGCATCAGAAGAAACCACGAAGAATGAATCTCCCGTGATCATAAGGTCGAATGCATTTCCTGTTGTCTGCATTGAGCCTGACTTGGAAATGTTCGTATATATGGATGCAACCTTGGTTCCGAGTCCAACCTGTGAAACATTGGTTGTAGCGGTTGTATCGCCCGAACCTGTTCCGTTTTTCACAGTCTGATAAAGGACATCCGCAAATCCGGTTGCCTGTGATTTATAAGCAGTTGTATTGACGTTAGCGATATTGTTACCGATAACATCCATTTCAAGTTGGTGAGTTGTAAGACCGGCCACACCTGACCAAAGCGATCTCATCATATAGTTTTTACCTCCGAAGAGAAAAAGGAAATAGCTACACTACTTGCTATTTCCTTTATCGGACAATTTATTATTTTTCTTTAGCCCTTTTCGCAAAAAAATTTCAGAATTTTTTTCAGTTATTTTTCATGCTGACTCTGCTTGCAGCGGGAACCGAAGAAGTGATGAACGCATTAGCTCCGATAACCGATCCCTTACCGATAACAGTCTCTCCTCCGAGAATGGAAGCTCCCGAATAGATGGTAACATCGTCCTCGATTGTAGGATGTCTCTTGCTGCCCTTGAGCGCCTGTCCTCCTCTTGTGGAAAGACCACCGATGGTAACGCCCTGATATATCTTAACGTGCTCTCCGATAATAGACGTCTCACCAATAACAATTCCTGTTCCGTGATCGATCATAAGATACTTGCCCATTGTAGCTCCGGGATGAATATCAATTCCCGTCTTGGAATGAGCATACTCAGTCATTATTCTCGGAATAAGCGGCACCTTAAGAAGATACAGCTCATGCGCGATCCTGTTTACGGTTGTCGCAAAAAGACCGGGATATGAAAGAATAATCTCCTCTTTACTGTAAGCAGCGGGATCTCCGTCATAGCAAGCCTGCACGTCGGTATCCACATATTCTCTGATCTTGGGAATCTGCTTAAAGAACTCATGTGTAATGCGTCTTGCTCCGCAATCAAGCGTCTCTTCCGAAGTCTCCTCATAATCCTCGCTGTGTCTGAACGCAATGGCGATCTGCTTCTGAAGATTATAGATAACATCCTCAATGACAATTGCGATCCTGTTGCTGTCATTGTAGCTCTTATACACCTTATCCCTGTAATAGCCGGGATAGATAATACGGATAAGCTTGATGACAATATCTTTTACCGCGTCCCTGTCAGGCTGGTTGAATATATCCATCTTGTCGATATCTCTGTCATGCCCGTAATCAGCGAGTATGAGATCAACGATATCTTTTATCTCGTTCTTCAATGAATTTTTCTCATCATTGTACTTGTAATCCATACCACATTCCTCACATTGTTTTGACATCTAACACATATAATACCATAATAACCGTGAATGAAAACAAGTAATAAGGAGAAATTCGCCTGATGGCTTCAACAAAATTTTACTTTGCCCCAATGGAGGGCATTACACAATATACGCTCAGAAACACTCACCGTGCGATGTTTGGCGGTGAAATAGCCAAGTATTACACGCCTTTTTTGTCGGCTCCGAAGACTCATAAATTCAAGAAAAGGGAAAAGAATGACATTCTCCCCATAAACAACGATGTTTTCCCGGATTATACAGATATTGTCATCCCTCAGATCCTTGCAAACAGCGCAGAGAACTTCCTCTGGGCGGCAAAAGAGATCGCGGCTATGGGATACAAAGAGATAAATTTAAACCTTGGTTGTCCCGTCGCGACCGTAGTAACCAAGCACAAGGGCTCAGGCCTTCTTGCCGATATTTCTTACCTTGATAACATGTTAAAAGAGATCACTTCCGATGAGCTTTTTTCGGGAAAAGAAAATGCTAAAGAGTCAGCTTCTCCCAAATTCTCCGTAAAAACAAGGCTCGGGGTAACCGATGAATCAGAAGCCGATAAGCTTATGGAAGTGTTTGCAAAATATCCAATAAGCGAGCTTACGATCCACGCAAGAGTTCAGAAGGATTTCTATCAGGGAAAGCCAAAGACGGACGCATTCAAAAGAGCCGTCGAAATATACAGAGAATGCGGCGGATGCGCAGATATCTGCTACAACGGTGACATAAATAACATAGACGACTACAACAGGCTGATCGACGATATGAAGAGCCTAGACGCAGGAGCCGGCAACAGCGATAATCCCGGCGGCATAAGCTCTGTTATGATGGGCCGCGGAATGCTCAGAAACCCTGCGCTCGCAAGAGACCTTGCGGCCGGTTCAACAACACTTACAAAGGATGAACTGAAACAATATCTCGAAAAACTATACCAAGGTTATGAAACTTTCATTCATGAGGACAGAAACGTCATCTTCAAGATGCTCGAGCACTGGGCATTTATAAACAGTCATTTTGAAGACAGCGACAAGTGTTTGAAGGCAATAAGAAAGGCCAGAAGCAAAGGTGAGTATCTGGCCGCAGTTAGAAACATATTTTCAACTTGTAATTTTATTGCGTAATTTTTATACAAACGGGTTAAAGAAGCGATTCCCGTCCATGTAAGTAACGATCATGGTAAGCACAAAGAATCCGACAGAAAAGGCTATAGCCGCCTTATCTGCAGCTTTCAAAGGTCTTTGTGAGTACCATGTTCTTTTTTTCTTTTTTCCGAAACCTCTAAGCTCCATGGCATTGCTGACAACCTCTATCCTCTCCATAGTCGAGAACAAAAGCGGAAAGATAATGGCCGCAGTGTTCTTGATCCTATCAAGAAGTCTTCCCTTAGAGCTCATCTCTATTCCTCTCGCTTCCTGCGCGTTTTTGATCTTGTGGAACTCATCCTGAATGTCAGGGATATATCTGAGTGTGATCTCCATCGCATACGAGATCGTATATGGCACACCGATTCCGTTCATCGATGAAGCAAGTTCGCTCGGATCGGTCGTCACAAGGAAAATGAATATCGAGGGAATTACGGTAAAGTATTTGATAAATACATTAAACTCATAAAAGAGCTGTTGATACGTCAAAGTATAATTTCCAAAAAGATGAACAATATCGGTTCTGCTGTTATAAATCTTACAGCCCTCATAAGGCGAAAAGAAAAAGATGCAGACAAGATTGATCACCATAAAAAACATAACGGCCAGAAAAACGCCGCTTACCTGTTTCCACTTAACATCAGCGATCTTATAGATCGCAGCTCCTATAACGATCATCACCAAAAGCATTCTTGTATCAAAAGTAAGGGCACTTGTA
Organism: Butyrivibrio sp. INlla21; assembly: GCF_900116875.1. Lineage (GTDB taxonomy): Bacteria > Bacillota > Clostridia > Lachnospirales > Lachnospiraceae > Butyrivibrio. Next base: position 39,349 of record NZ_FPCC01000006.1, on the reverse strand, counting down.
AGGCACCACAAAATAAAAAACAAAAGCTTGGTGAAACCGCTAAGCTTATGGATAGGCGTATTCTTTTTTTCATACGAAATCATCTTACTCATTATTTCCGCCTTCTCTCATCTTCGATAAATCTTGCCGCAAACTCACTTGCGTCATCTATTCCGCACTTAACAGAGAGATCATAAAGTGAAGTTCTCTTAAGATATGCTCTGTCGCAAACATCGTTATCGGTTAGGACTTCTGCGGGAGAAGCGTTCATAAGGAGCTTTCCGTCAGTAAGTACAAGCGCCCTGTCGGTATATTCAAGCATCAGATGCATATCGTGCGTGATCATAATGATCGTGATCGGCATCTTCTTTCTGATATCATGAATAAACTCCATGATCTCCGTATAATGCCTGTAATCCTGACCCGCCGTAGGCTCATCGAGAATAAGAAGCTCAGGTTCCATAACAAGGATCGACGCTATTGACACTCTCTTTTTTTGCCCAAAAGAAAGAGCTGAAACAGGCCAGTTTCTGAAAGGATAAAGCCCGCATATCTTTAGGATCTCGTTAACCTTCTCCTTGATCTCATCCTCAGGTACGCCTCTGGAAGCAAGTCCCAGACTGACCTCATCAAAGATCATAGGTTTACTTATCATCTGATTGGGGCTCTGCATGACATAACCGATCTTTTCGCCGCGCTGCTTGATAGACAGATCCGCTATGTCTTTTCCGCTTAGCTTGATGACTCCGCCATCAGGCTTGTTAAAGCCGCAGATAAGCGAAGCAAGTGTTGATTTGCCCGCGCCATTTTTACCTACAAGAGATATCATCTCTCCTTTTTTTATTTCAAAAGAGACATCGTCAATAACCTGTCTCGATTCGTCATAGCTGTATTTAAGATGCGAAACTTCAAGAAGTGTCTCGCTGTTCTTCTCGGAAGCCGGGAACTTCGCCTCATGATACCATTTTTTTACCGCATCCTTATAAGGAGCAATATCCATAGTCTCTATATGCTGAGGGTGAGTATCCGGAGAAAGCTTTGCTCCGGCCGCCTTAAGCGCAGATATGTATAGCGGTTCTCTGATACCGTTCTCTGTCAAAACATCCGAACAAAGCAGCTCGTCGGGATGCATATCGGCTATAATCCTGCCGCCGTCCATCAGTATTACCCTGTCCACATCCTTGTAAAGGACATCCTCCAAGCGATGCTCGATGATCACTACCGTCATATCCTCGTTATGCATAATGTCATCGATAAGGGATATTGTTTTCTTTCCCGTAGCAGGGTCCAGATTGGCAAGCGGTTCATCAAAAAGAAGTATCTTGACGTCACATGCCATAACTCCGCCAAGGGACACTCTCTGCTTCTGTCCACCCGAAAGAGCTCCCGGCGCATTACCGAGAAACGGCTTAAGCTCAAGTTTTTCGGACACTTCATCAACCTTTTGGAACATCTCCTCCTGCGGAACATTGTCATTTTCAAGTGCAAACGCAAGATCCTCCGCAACGGTAAGAGCAATGAACTGACCGTCCGTGTCCTGAAGAACCGTTCCGACTATCTGTGACATGCCAAAAACTCCGAGTTTGTTTGGTTCTTCGCCGCAAACTCGGAGTGTTCCGCTCATATCCCCCGCATATGAACAGGGGATAAGAGCATTAAGGCAATGTGCCAATGTTGACTTACCGGATCCCGACTGACCTGCGATCAGTATCTTTTCACCGGGATAGATTTTTAAATTAATGTTTTTCAGCGTTGGTTCCTGCTGAGCGCGATACTTAAAGGAAACGTCTGAAAATTCTATAATTGGCGCATTTTCAACCAATGAATTATTCCTCCGCCTTTAAATCCGATGATTTACCGGAAATACTTGAATATGCAACCATAAGAAGTGTTCCGAGTATTCCGATGATGAGAATGTTGCCGAAGAAAGCAAACATACCCTGAACAAATACCTTATTTACAGGTTCTTTATAGATCAGGATATCCAAAACAGGTGCTGCGAGAATCCATGCAACCGCATTGGACACTATATTTACAAGAATAAAGAGAATGATGTTCTTACCCTTTGTAAAGCCGCCCTCCTGCACTGCAAACTTCTTGGCAAAGAAGCCGATGGCCGCACCAACGATAGCCTCGGGGAAAACCCAGCTCCACCAAACAGAGCCGTAGAATATCGCATCACCGAGCGCATGTCCGATAAGGCCGATTCCTGCACCTACGAAAGGACCAAACACCGCCGAAAAGAATGCAAGAATAGCCATTCTTACCTGAAGTGCGGTATTGGGTACGATCACAAGCGGAATCTGAGCATTGGTGAGAACAACAAAAAGAGCTGTTCCGATTCCTAAAGCAACTACTTCCTTAATTCCAAACTTACCCTTCATAACAATTCCTCCATAAAAGTGAATTTTGCAAAAACAATTATAACCAAAATAGTCTTTGAATCAACTATCAGACTCCGTCCTTGTATTTCTCTTCAAAATCCTTAACGGGCATAGGCATATCAAAGTAATATCCCTGGAACAGCTTACAGCCCATCTCTTCAAGGAACGCAAGCTGATCTTTGGTCTCTACGCCTTCCGTAATAACACCCATTCCAAGCTCATGAGCCATGTCTATGGTATAGTTCAGTATTACCCTGGCTCTCTTATGATCCTCCGTCTTTTTAAGAAAACCCATATCGATCTTGAGAACATCGGCGTTGATATCTTTTAGCATATTAAGTGATGAATAGCCGCTGCCGAAGTCGTCGATCTCAACGAGGAAACCGCTCTTTCTAAGGTCCATGATAAGCTTGGCGCACTTGTTGACATCGGTTGTTACTGCCGTCTCCGTAATCTCAATATTGAGTCTTGCGGGGTTGATATCATATTTTTTCACAAGGTCATCAAACTCTTTTTTGATATCAAGGTAATAGATGTCCTTGGGCGATACGTTGACTGAAATAGAGAGTTTCTCCCACTTGGTGCCCTTCCACTCTGCAAGCTGCGCAGCGGCAAGCTCCCAGATATATTTATCAAGCTTGTATATAAGATCCGCTCTTTCAAGAACGCTTATAAACACCTCGGGCTCAATAACTCCGTTCTCCGGGTGAAGCCATCTCGCCAGTGCCTCCGCTCCGAATATCCTGCTGTCGGAATAATGCTGTGGCTGCAGGTATATGCCAAACTGTTTATTGATGATGGCAAAGTCAAAGCTCGACAGGATTTCTTTTTCCAAGAGAGCATTGATGAGCATGTCGTCGTTGTACCAGGCAACCTCGCATACATTGTCTCTCTTGATGGTCTTGCAGGCCATATAGGCTCTGTCGCACATAAAAGACACATCCATACGCCTGTCATATATCTCGTACACACCAAGCTGAACATGAATGGAATACGTCCTGCTTGTAAGCCTGCTGGCGCGTTCTTTGACAGATGCAATGATCTTCTTTTCATCGAAACGATCCTTGGGCATGCACAGAGCGAACTGGTCTCCGTTGATCCTTCCGTACACATCCTCCTCTTTTACCATCTGCGAAAGCATATCCGCGACGTTTATGAGGATGTCGTTGCCTTTATTAAGGCCGAAAAGCTGGTTTATCAGCTTGAAATCTTTGATGTTGGAATAAACTATGATGTAGGCGCGGTCGGGCTCGGCTTCTTCAAGGAGTTTCCTTACCGCGGCGAAAAAGCCCTCTTTGTTATACAGCCTCGTAAGCTCGTCATGAGTAAGTCTGTACTGCTCCCCGAGGTCGTTGTCCATTGACTCGGAAACGTTCCGGATCACATACATGCTTCCGAGGATCTTGCCGTTATCATTAAGAACTTTGTATCTTACGTGATACAGTCTCTCTTTGTTGGAAGTCTTATAAACCTCGCACCATGATGTCGTTCCTTCCTCAACGCCGAGGCTCCTCCTCCACGCATCGAAAGTATCGTAAAGAATTGTAAGATTATCTATAACACGGAACATGGTAAACGCGCGCTTGTTGGCGTAAATACAACGTCCGTTCTCATTCAGAAAAATAATGCCTTTTTCATCCTGCTGAATACCGCACGAAATGAGCTGTACGAGTTCCTCGCAGGAACTGTTTTTATCATAATATGCTGTTGTACCAAATAAGTTTTCAGGTTTCATTTCAGTCATTATAATTATTCTGCTTTTCTATTATGTTTTTAATGTACACAACTATTGTAAGTATACCATTTTGCGCGGGGTTCTAATAGTTTTTTGTTGCTGTTTTTATGCAAAAAAAAGGAATCGCATATGCGATTCCTTAAAACATCGGAGTGACGTGATTCGAACACGCGGCCCCTACCTCCCTAAAGCCTATATAGGATAATCGGAATAAATGAATACTAATGTGAAAAGATATAGTTTATTCAGTGTTTATGCGGTGTTTGAATACTTTGCTTAAAATCCTTGTTGCGGGTTATTGTATATATTTGTATAATAAAATCTATTCTGGTTTGTATAAAAATGAAGATTTATACAAATAGAACGCTACAACCTCGTATTTATCTGTGAGTCAACTACTCGGCAATAAATTGCCGGGCTTGTAACTGCCCTGCGGTACGTCTGCGACTTCCGCATTTTATCGGTGTGGCTTCCGTGGCGTTACATCGTAGGATGGCTGACAACACCCTTCACAATTCAGATATACTGGACTGCGACTCTACAAGGTACTCAATTCCCTTACGGTAGAGATTCATAGCTCCTATACGGTCATCATTAGATTTATAACCGCAGTTCTTACAATAGAAGATATGGTTTACTTTATCTCTGTTGCATGCTTCAACATGACCGCACTTAGGACATGTCTGCGATGTGTAACGTGGGTCTACTTTAATGACCTTCTGCCCGTGCTCAAGAGCTTTATACATAAGTTTTTGCTCAAGGTCATAGTAAGACCATGATACCATTACATATCTGTCATGAACCTTAACAGCTTCGGTAGCGGTACGGATACCAGACAAGTCTTCCAGAACATGTAAAGTGCCTTTCGGATTAGACTCAACGAGTGCCTTACTGATGCAGTGGTTAATATCCTGTATCCAACGGTTTTCTCGTTGACCGATAGCCTTTATACGTTTGCGGGAAGATGGAGTACCTACCTGCTGGAGTTGCTTACGAAGTGCTTTGTAATGCCCACGTTTCTGTTTAACGATGTTGCCGCTATAAAACGCAGTTTTACCATTGCTTCCATAAGATGACACAAGAAACCTTATTCCTCTGTCATGACCAACAACATTGGTTACATTAGCATCAGAAAGTTCAGATATATTCATTTTTACAGATATATGCAAAAAGAATTTATCATGTTTATATACGACCTTTGCTGTGCCGAATGAATATGTAGACTTGTCAAAATACTGCTCCATCCCCTTAATGTCGTAATTGCATTTAATGCGACCATTAAGAGTACCAACAGAGAATTTATCTTTATTTATAGAATAATCTCTGTTCCATGATAAGGTCATCTGCGGAGCATTGTATTTGCAGAAAATCCAGTTCATACCGTTAGTCTTATTGGTTTTATAAGACCCGATAACAGTACGGACTACGTTACATGCCATCTGAGATGGGAGCTTGTATTCATCACGGAGTTTGTTGTAGGTATGCTTTTGGACAGATACTTGGTTTAAGTCTTTAGTCGTAAAGATATATTCAGATACAAAAGTACAGGCATCAGAATAGGCTCTCATGCTATTGAGTAATAACTGTATGTCATCATTATTCGGATGAATTTGTATCTTAGCTGTCTTTACAAACTCCATAAATAATAGTTCCTTTCTCTAAAATAGATTATACTATATTTTAGAGAAAAGATAAACTATATACTAAGGCATTCCTCTCGGCTACAAGTAACCGAGAATCCTGCCTATTTTTTCTTGAAAGGATTTTATGTAATATGGCTGGAAAAAGAAAGAACGGAGAAGGATCTTGGAGTAAGGTAAAGGTAAATGGATATCTGTATTTCTGTTACAGAAAAGACGGGAAAGCCACTTATGGGAAATCCGAGAAGGAAGTTCGGGCAAAACTCAAGGAAAAAGAAAGAAAAGCCAAGGAAACTACTGTTGTATATGATTCAAAACTTACGGTAGGGGAATACGTTAAAGATTGGCTTTATAAAAAGAAATATTTAGAAGTAGGGCTTACCCTTGAGTCTACTACTTTTGATGGGTATGAGGCAGCATTACAGACGAGATTGTTCGGTTATCCTCTTGCAGATCTGCAGTTGTCAGCTATTGATAAGACTGTTCTGCAGAAGTACCTGAAAGAACTTGCGAAGAAGTATAGCCGAGAGTCAATTAAAAAGACGTGGCAGGTCCTGACTATGTGTCTGACAGACGACGAATATGCTCACTACGAATTAGTTCCGGTTGTTAACTATAAGAAGATACGCATTCCAAGTGAAAGTAATGTTGCTGTTAAAAAGAAAAAAGTGCAATTTACTTCTGTTGAAGAAAGAGACTTATTGTATAATGAAGCACTTAGAAAAACCGGAAATGGGAAATATTTTTATGGCAACGCAGCGAGGCTCCTTGCTTTTATTATGTATTCGGGCCTCAGAGAGGGAGAAGCTGCAGGCTTAAGATGGAGTGATATTGATATAAAGAACAGGCTTGTGACGATTTCTCAAACGTACACCCAGATATGGAACCGTGATGAGTATGGACAAAGGATTGGACGTGAACATATAAATAAGGATCCGAAATCAGAAGCGTCAGCTGCAACTATCCCTTACAAGAAAAAAGCCGGAGACGTTATAGACATAATGAACGAGATGTATCCTCAGCATAAGAAAAACGATTATGTCTTTCTTTCTGCCAATGGAACACCTCTTACAAAAAGACATATCTTACACACTTTAAAAAGGATGCTAAAACACACAGGACTTGAAGAAAAAGATTACTCAGTGCACGACCTTAGACACGGTTATGGATCTATCCTTTTAAAAGAGGGTGCTGATATAACTACTATATCGAGATTGTTACGTCATGAAGAAATATCTACCACTGCAGATATTTATATTGGAACAACGCCAGACGATCTAAAGATATTGTTAGATAGAACAGAAAAGGACGACTAGATGTCGTCCTTAACTTATATGTATTGTTTTTTCTTTATAAGCGTCAAGAAAAGCCTCAAGATCTTCCTCTTTAACTCTTATGCTTCTTCCAATCCTATAAAAAGGAAAACCTTTTGTGTGGATCAGTTTAGACACGGTTGCGTGACTAAGATTAAGTTTTTCTTCTATATCTTTTGGTGATAAGTAGTCTTTTGGCTGCACTTGTCTTTCTACCTCTTTGTCTATGTAAACCCATGTCATACCGTAGGCGGTGCCGTTTTCTGCCAACGCTCTCGAGATATTCTTCCTTGCAGTTTCGGCTGAAGGTGCCATGTGCTCATATTCTCTTCCAGCTTCTCCCACAGAGAAATATTCCTTGCCGTTTTCCAATGACATTATTGCCTTGTTCTTACTGTTTACGTAAGGGTTCAACAATCCATTTTCTATCGCATGATGTACATTCTCTTTGTTCGTACACCACTCTAGGTTCTCAACACAGTTGTTTGACTTATTCCCGTCCAAGTGATTGACCACCGGAAGGTTACGTGGGTTAGAAATAAATGTCTCTGCCACGGCCCTGTGTACTCTTAACGTCAGCTTATCGGTTGTATGTCCTAGGGTTGTTGCAACAATCTTGTATCCCTTGCGAGTGGTAAACTGTTTGATAATCTTTTTGGTCTTTTTGTTTTTTATTTCACCATTGCTTGATATTAAAAATCTTTCAATAACCTTGCCTCTATAAATCAAAGGTCTCCATTCTTCCATGTCTTATACCTTTCTGTGTTAATTATTTCAAGTGTTAAAGAAAATATTTTAGGAGACTGCTTAAGATTGTCTTTTGAACGACCGCTTCAAACCATGCGCAATCCTCTCCTTCTTCTGTTGGGTTAAAGATTATGTCGTTGTCTATATTGCATCTATAGATATCTACATCTTTGATGTAATCTGTTATCATACTCTTTTTACAAAACATACATCTACTACATCTCTTCATCATCATTCACCTCAGTCTCGTTTATGTGTCCGGGAATTAAATGGTAATTTGATATTTTTATTCTTACCAAGGTGAAATTTGAAAGCCCCCAAGCTATAATTAGTAGCAATACTACTGTTCCTAAGAAGTGAATTCGATCACAAAATATCAACTCTAATACTTCAACCATGCTTTTCTAACCCCAACTATTGTGTGAATGTTGCCATGCTTGTAAATCTGCAATACAAGATACCCCATGCCCCTTAGAGCTACCACTGTTTCAGCCTTTATTTCTTCGGTCAAATATAGTCGGGTTGCTCCTTTCCTAGTAATAATTTCTAATCGTCTTAATATCCTCTCAAGTTCCGGCATTAGTACTTCCTATTCCCCCAGTTCTTTTTGCCTCTGCGCTGTCATCAACTGTGATGCCAAAAGGTAAGAATACGCCCTGCATAATTCTGTCTCCTGCAGGAAAACGTACCAAGTAATCTCTCATATTTCTTAAAGCAATCATGATGTGACCTTCATTGTCTGCGTAATAATAGTCAGAGTCTAATACCATACACGTATTGCTTAAGTTAATATCAGCCTTAATCCCTACTGAGCTCCTTACAACTCCGAGCATCATATAGCCTTCTTTTATCTCACATCGGATCCCGGAAGGAATTATCATCTTGTCATGCGGATGAAGCACAATATCGTAAGGAGTATAAAAGTCATACCCTGCCGAACCGCTTGTGGCTCTTTGAGGGAGGTTTATCTTCTCATATATATCTGCAATCTCTTTTTCACTGTAATCGTAGAGTAGTCTCTTTGAATCTTTCAAAAACTGCTCAAGAGAAACTTTTTCAAACTTCGCTATTTTCTGCATCTTTCTTCCCCTTCTGGTTGTATTTGTCTGGATTTTTAATGTAATATGTCTTATGGTATTCCGTTCTGTCTTGGATAGAGATTTCTTTCTCGCATAATTGCCTAATCTCTTCAGCATCTTCACTGTTAAGTTCTACGTTGTGAGAAAATGACTTTTCACATATCTTCTTAATCTCTGCAGCGGCTGCGTTGCTGATACCAATGTGTCCATGATCTTTAGTTGGAATGCCTGCCTCGATTATTTCCTTGATTCTTTCGCATCCGAAATTATCTACAGGCTTACTTCTTTCGATTATTTCCTTAATTCTTTTTATTCTTCCGACTGCCATATATCCTCCAAGTCTTCGTCATATAAGATAACTTTCACTACCGGCGATTCCCATTCTTCATCGGGAAAGAATGATACATCGCCTCTGTTTTTAACTGTTGTCTCGAGCTGCTTAAGATCTACTACGAACTCGCTCATACAGTTGTTTCTGCTAAAAATATTTGTTATGTCGGTGTCTTTTTCTGCCTTTTCGTCACCCACTAAACACTTGATTACCTCGCCGTTTTCAAGGACAAGATCAATCCGCTGTCCTATCCGTGCCTCGAAGAAACTTCCCACGGCAATCACGTAATAATCTTTAACTCTTCTAAATCCGTTTTCATCGGTTACTGCGAGTTGTTGAAGTTTATGTTGATTAGTGTTCTTTCCGAATGTTTTGTAAGACATAAAAGACTTGAATCCGCTGTATTCAGGGATGGTAAATTCTTCGCATTGTATCGTCGGTATCTCTATGTTTTCTATCGCTGCAGCAAATCCAGCTGACGCTGTTAAATTATTGCACTGTAAGGCAAGCGTCAAAACATATGTGCCTATAATAAAACCCTTCATAAATCCTCCCTAGTTCTACTCATCTCCCAACTCTAACTCCATTTTTGCATGTGCAGTTGCCATCATCGCAACAACATCATAGTAGTTCGTCCCCGTTTCATCTGATAAGCTTTCTACCAGAACATTTACCGCTGAAAGAACATCTGCAGCAGCTCCGGCATATATAACACAGTCTTCACACTCATCGTCTTCTGACAGTTGAAGGTGCACGTAAACTGAACCTTCATTTTCTTCTTTGTACGCATTCATGTGTGGAACTATTATGTCTTGAAGAAAGTTTGCTGTTTCTATTTCAACGTCCAAATCATCAAGATCTTCGTCTGTATCATCCTCGTCAAAGTTATCCTCGAGACCCACAAGCCAATCCGTTGTAACACCTAATTCTTCGGATAAAGAAACAAGTTGTTCAATTGTCGGAGACTCTATCTCTTCTTCCCATTGTTCTATGTCTTGAAGCGATGTTGATAGTAAAACAGCTAAATCTAGCTGAGAGAATCCTAACTCTTCCCTTCTTTCCCTGATTCTTTCTCCGTACATACATCATCCCCCAAGAAACATACTAAGCTGTTCTACTGAGTTTTGATTGTGTAACTGCCTAGCCTTAATGATTATCTGTTGCTCGGTCATCCCCTCGTTGCTATCAAGGACTTCGTTGAGGATCTTTTTATCCTCGGCATCTGCCACTTCTATAAAGTCCTTATAAGCCCACCTGACAGTTGTGAGAAGCTTCGCGTATGATGAAGTCTTGTCTTTCTTAAACTTCTTTTCGAGATAGTTCATGGTCATCAATATCAATTGCTCGCACAATAGATTGTTTGGATGGCTTCTCTCGAATTTGGTAGTAGAATCCAAGAACTTGTTCCAATACTCGTCGGTGTCTTCTGGTTCGTAGAAGTCTTGTAACATCTTCCAAAACTCTTGAAGTATAGCAAACTCTTCGTCAGTCTTTTTAATGATTTTCTTCACTTTAAAATCTCCAATCCTTGCTGCAAGGTTTTAAATAATGTAAGTGCTTCACTCACTGTATTGGTTTCGTTACATGTTATTCTTAGAGAGCTATCGGCTTCTTCTTCCGTAAGACCGATTGCTTTAAGGACATAACTGGTCTTTCCGGTATTGCAAGCGGATCCCGTTGAAACATAAATCTCGTTCTGTGCAAGGAACGCTTGAAGCTCTTCTCCTCGGTATCCGTCGAATCTGTAGTTAAGATTTCCCGGAAGTCTTCTCTTGAAATCCATAGGGCCATTCAAGTGAGCACACTCAATGCTGTTAATATTATCAAAGATAGCCATTCTCACTCTGCTTGTTTGAAGAAGATTGTCTACCATTTCATTAAAGGCAATCTCTAACGCTAGAGTCATAGCCATTATGTCAATGTAGTTATACGTCGAACCTCTAAGGCCGTTCTCTTGCGTTCCATAAATTCTCGGCTTGATGTATGGCAAAGCTTTCTTGGAGACATATAAAAAGCCTACTCCTTTAGGTCCACCAAACTTATGAGCCGAGGCTGAAAGCATATCAATACCGAGCCTCTTTACACTAAAAGGGACGTGACCAATGGCCTGAACTGCATCTACGTGCAACAAACAATCAGGACAAGTATTTCTTACTGTTGCAATGTCTTGAATGGTTCCTATCTCGTTGTTTGCATATTGAACAGACACTACATCCCAAGGTCTCATTGATATGTTGTAGATTTTTTCAAAGTTAACAGCACTAAGAAATCCCTCAGAATCAACGGATAACCTTGCACCTATATCACTGTTTAGAATAGAGTCATGTTCAATTTCTGTCGTGACTAAAAGGTCTGCGACCTCTATAGCCATAGCGTTGGACTCAGAACCACCGGATGTAAAGATAACATAATCATCAAGGTCGGCTCCGATCATCCCTAATATTTTCTTTCTGCAATCTTCGATGTCTCTCTTCTGTTTTGCGGCGTACATGCTGCTTGGATTCATCCAATCACTATCAATATGCTCTTTTATCCATTCTGATACCTTTGGATGAAGCTTAGTCGTTGCCGCTTGGTCAAAATAAATCATGCCTTACCCCCATAGACTTCTTCTGAAGAATAATTTGGAATATCATACCGACGTAGTATGTCTTTGATTTCTCCCACTGCTCTCCCAACTGTCATGTTAAACCCTCCACAGAATCATTTTATCATTAACTGTTAATTATTACAAGTGTTAATTACTGAATGGTGAACTTCCGTCGTCTTGTTGGAAGTCCTCGATTGAAAGCTGCCCTTCATCGCCAATAAGATTGAAAGGGGATTCTTCTTGAATGTCTTCAAAGATTTCCTCAACCTCTTTGGCCTCTTCTTCAGAGAGGCTTGTGAAGCCTTCATCGCCCGTATTCCAACCATAAATAATATTTTCCGCAAAATCATTTTTAAGTCTCTTCGTCTCTGTCTCAAAGAATAACGGAATGAATACATCTTGAAGTCCATTCTCACGCTCTTTACACACCTCAATAACGTTTGTTGCAAGGTATATTTCATCGTCTTGTTTCCAACCAAACATCTGGGCTGTCTTGGTCTGGAAATCTCTGTTATTTCTGTGTACGATAAAAGCATTGTCAACAGCATTTGCAAGGTCTGCGGATCCGCTAACATCATCTAATCTAAGGAACCCAAAAGACTTACGAGGATGAGCAACAAATATTATGTGGATATTGTTCTCTTCTGCCATTCTATGAAGCGTCAATACAAACTCTGACTGAGCATCAAACTTATTCTCAGATAGTGCTTTTATATTAAACGCCATGAGGTTGTCTAAGATGAGAAGATCTAATTTTTTTTCTTTGACTATCTTTTCAAACTGCTCAAGCATGGCATTAAAGTCGTTGCCATAGCTATTGTTGTATAGATAAAAGTTTTCTCCAAGCCATTGTGCTATCTTGTGTTGTATCTTTTCTTCAACGTAGTATGAATTTTCAAACTTGGCGTTAGCCTTGACGTATGCCTTGCCTGCAGCTTGCCTATATAACCAATTCATGTAACGTGTATCTTTAAGCTCTCCCGAGAATACTGCGACTCTATTTCCGGCATCAAGTGCGTTTAGGGTTACCTGATTAAGCCATGTTGATTTTGCAGATCCTCTCACCCCGGAAACCAAACTTACTTGCCCTTTTATAAGACCGCCTGTCTTCTGGTCGAAGTCTGTTATTCCGGTTTTGATATAGGTCTTAGGTTCTTCTTTCTTTTCAAGTATCTGCAGAGCAGTTTCAAATATAGGTTCGTTAGCTTTTTCCTCGATGTGCTGAACAGGAGGTTTATCTCGGTTAAAAGATTGGTATTTAATCTTTTGTTCGTACTGTTCTTTTTGCTCGTAAGCATCGGGTTCAAACAACAGCCTTACATCTCTCCACGTCTTGTCTGCACATGAATTGTGGAAACAATGAAAGCCAATAGCACCGTTGTTCATCTTGAAAAGAGCTGCATCCTTCCCTTTATGGTTTGAATCGAAAGGGCAGCAGTCAAGCAGGTACTTCGTTCCACCTGAGAACGATGTTTTCTTGTAATTAAGGTGGTATTTGTCAATCCATTCTTCGAGATCAAACTCTCTGGGATTGTAATTGTTGTACCGCTGTGGTTTTTCAAGCTCTACCGGATAATAGCCAACAAGTTTGCGTATATACTCTATGTCGGTGACAGCAACCTCTTCCGGGCCATTAAGTACATAAGACATTCTGTGTGGCCTTTTCGCAGTGCTTGAACCCTTTTGTGCCAGCGTTCCGTATAATTTGCATATTCTTGAAGGATTGAACGTTGTCGTGTCTACCTGAACCTCTTCGGTATCAAACAGTAAAGCTAAAGTCTCTAATGCCCTCTTGATAAGAAATTTGTTGTCGTCACAATTCTTAAGAGCGACCTTATATAAAAGATGCACTCCATTTCCGCTGAATCCAAATACCGGCTGTGCAAACCCAATCCCTTTAAGAAACTGATATATCTTGTTACCAAGGTCTTTGGCAATCTGGACCTGCTCGTTTGTTGAACTCGTGTCAGTAGGTCTCTTCGGATCCAAGTCAATCATAATGTAATCGTATGAACATATGTCATTGTCAGATGTTGTTGCCTTGGAATACTGTATCAACTTATCTCTCTGTTGTCTGTCATAACACGCCTCATTGACAGAGTTGACAGAAAAATAAACGTTAGCTCCTCTTAAGTCTATTTTCTTAAGTTCTTCGAGCATCACGTCTACATCTCGAAAATAACCACTGAAATTCTTTTTAGCCGCACCGAGTATGCGGATTTCAAATATCTCATCGTTAGGCTTTAAGATTGCTAACGCTTTACGTATTTCCGCTTCATCATAGTAAGCCATTCTTCCACCCCTTTATTGAAGACCTCTCTCGTCCTCATATTTTTCTTGTTCTGTTCGTCTATCATAAGTGACATATTTTTCTCTTATGTCGCTTATCTTAGGGCAGAACTTCATGGTCTTAATTAAATCTATTACGGCGGTGCTAACCCATTTAGCATCAAGATCACGTAAGCACTCGTACCATAATTCAAAGGTGTACTGTTCTTGAAATGCTTCTCTCGGGTATGCTGCTCTTAGATTGTTTGCTATGGCAAAAAACTCGTCTTTATTCAATTCAATGCTCCTCCACTCTAGCTTCGTATTCTTTAGGCTTATCACCTATTCTTTTTAACCAAAGGTTCTTGTGTCCTTCGGCTAAATTAAAATCATATTTTACACAGAATCTAACTCCGTTGATAATGACTATATCGCCCTTAGACACAACGTTAGGACTATATCCCATAATACATCCTCCAATTTAATTTCCCAGCCAGCTCTCCGGTAATGAACCGCCATACACGGGAACTTGGCTTGCATTATTTTTTCTGTTGTCATTATAATTGCCCTCAAGTACTTTAGGAAAGTTGTTAGGACAGATAAGCCAATCAAAGTTAAAGTTTGTCCAAGGTCGTGAAGTCTTTCCTTGTAAGAACGAACTCTGTTTAACCTCTTCAATGCACTTAAAGAAGGCTTCTTTACCATACTGTTTTATCCTTGCGGTAACTAAAGTAGATCTTTTTCCACAGATGTTCATTATCTTTGGTATGCCCAAAGGAACCAACTCTTTATTCCAAGCATCTATAATATCCTGATGTAGAAGCTTTGTACTCTCAACTACGGTAATTGGCTCTCGTTTTAATATCTCTTCTAATTCTTTTACTTGTTCGGGATCCGGTTCAAATTTAGGAACCGCAGTCATCACTTCCAAACAATCTGCTATTCTTTTAAGCTGTTCTGCAATCTCTTTTAAGCTATCTTCTCCCATATTATTCTCCTTTTAATCTTCATCGTCAGCGTCAGATCCGCTGCACTCATATCTGTGTTCACAGAGTTCGCACGAGCATTCGTCACTCCATGTGCCTGTCTGCCAACATTTTTCTGTAGCTTCGTGTACCATATTGTCACCTCTCTTTTACAAAAATAGAAATAGGCACGGGAAGACTCGAACTTCCATCTTGGGGGCTCTACCAATTGAGCTACGTGCCAACCTTGAAACTTTTTCAACTAATATGAAAAGGGGAATTGTTGGAGAGTTACCTCTCCCAACAGGATTGTCGGGACTCGAACCCAACCCAAGAGAATCAAAATCTCTTATGCTAACCAATTACACTACAATCCTGTATTGGCATATGATACTCCACCGTTTATAGTACGGTGTTTGCCTATATACATAGTAGGATATAGGTCGTCCTTTCAGTATCGCGTCTCTTGTAGTATGCCACTACGCAGGTGTGTTTCCTCGCTCGCCTCGGGCCTTCCGGTTAGACATCACGCATTCTCGCTTTGCCATTTCGCGAATACCGGATTAGGATCATTGACACGGGGAGATTTGAACTCCCGACCCTAGGCTCTAGCCAGACTGAGCTACGTGCCAACCTTTTCAACACAAGAAAAGGAAAAATGTTGATTCGGCTGTTTCCTCTTCTCTTTGCTTATGTACACTCGCAAAGAACCTTACTGGACATTTGACCGTCATGTACAAAGACGGCACCTACTAACAGGAGCTGAAGGAATCGAACCTTCATATGTGGTTTTGGAGACCACTGTTCTACCGTTGACACTAAGCCCCTGTGTACTGCGGGCGAGGACTTGAACCTCACACGATAAGTTTGTTTGCCGTCCTATCTTCCTCGGAATGATGTCTTACAGCTTGATTTATTTACTCCTTGCTGCCTTATCTCCACCCTATGTCTACCGTTCCATCACCGCAGTACTCAAGATATCTGTTACCGATACCCGTTATCTTTTCTATCTAACAATGGTAGATAGAATCAGTTGAAAGGAAGTTCTTCGGCAACTTCGTCCGGTACGTTCATGAAGTTGTCACTAGGATCAACCTGAGGTGCTGTATTTGCATGCTGTCCGTTCTGAGAGGTCTTGCTTTCAACGAACTCGGCCTCATCTGCCACTACGTCTGTAGTGTACACGGTAACTCCGTCCTTATTGACGTAACTGCCGGTCTGGATCCTTCCAACGATGCCGATCATCATGCCTTTTGTAAAGTACTTGCCTATAAACTCCGCTGTTTTCCCAAAAGCAATGACGCTCGGGAAATCTGCATCGTACTGGCCTTCCTTATTCTTGAATTTTCTGTTAATTGCTATGCTGAATCTAGCAACCGTGGAATTCTCACCTTGCCCTGTCCTAACATCGATTTCTCGGCATATTCTGCCAACGAGTGTAACTTTATTCATGTTCTTTTCTCCTTATTGATATTTAAAGCCTTTCCATTTATTGTAAACAAGGTCTTCCTCGTTCCAATCTGAATAAATAGATTTAAGGTATTCTTTTGCTCTTTCTACATATAATGGTCTTAACTGAGAGTTATCCATAGCTGAATGACATTTCCGGCAAACTGTTACGAGATTTCTCTCTACGCCAAGGCCTGATTGAGCCCTACTAATAACGTGTGCCTCACCACGCACTCCATAAGGTGTCTTACAAAAGATGCAACAAGGGACGCCATCTATGGAATCTCTTTTCTCTACCTCTTGTTTAACTGCTTGTGGTATTGATGTTGCCTTTGTTCTTTTGTTCATTTGCCAACTCCAACTCTCTTATGCGGGCCAATTCATCAAAGGTAAGCGTCTCAATGCCTTGAGCTTTTGCGTCTTGAACAGCTAGATCGACAAGCATATTCATTTCTTCTACAGAGAATGTAGAAGAGCCCCTAAGCATCACATACCAACGATACGTCTTTCCATCTGTCCCCTGCTTGGTTTCTCTCCTTGGGGCAAGATGGTAGGTACTTGCTAATAAGACTTGTTCTTCAGTAGCATCGTCGTCCGGCAAAAGCATGAATATCGGCTTATCCCCTACCCGTTCAGTTTGTCCCACTTGTCTGAGGTACAGGTTGTGTATTTTCATCTTTGGCACATGGGTAACAATAGTAAGCTCTTCTAGGAGTTTCCAATAATAGGAGTTGCTTGAAAGACTTCTGCGCTTCTTCTCTTTATGTTCTTCAATATCCCAAAGCTTTTGCTTATCTTGTCCCATTAAAAATGAAACAATTTCAAGCGCAGTCCCCATCATCATAGCAATGTCCCCACGCACTCATCTTCGACTTTTTCAAGTTCAACCTGCATCACGTCTAGTTCTGCAAGCCTTTCGTCAATTTCATCCAAGGAGGCGCTGTCTTTTTCATTGTCAGCTTCTGCCCACAACTCCTTGTAGAAACTGCGGACAACCTCAATGCTGCGAAGCGCTTCTTTAACCTTGACGTATTTACCAAGAACTACAAAATCAAACATATCCCTCACCTCACGCTGTTTTATTCTTCATTGCTGTACCATAAGCTACTGCAAGCTGTGCAGTGTCCAGAGCGTCTATCGAATCAACCTTGTAATAGGTTAAGAGTTTTTGAAGATTATCTCCGTTAAAGTGCTTCTTGCAAGCGTCGATCATTTCTTCTCTTGAAGGATAGCCTTGAATGTCACCACCTTCTGCTTTAGGCTCAGCCTTGGGAGCTGCCTTAGGTGCAGGTTTAGATGTCTGCTTAGGAGCTGACTGTACATTGTACGATGTGTACTCCTGTGAATAATTCTGGTCGGGATCATCTCCTGTGATAATCTTGTATGCCTTAAGAAGCGAGTACTTGTCAGAATAAGTCATTGCCTTTCCGGGAGCTTTATCCTGAGTATCGACACCATCACCGTATGAGTCCATATCAATGTATTCCTCAGGCTTATCCATGTTTATGAAGCGGTATTTTGTTGCTACTCTAAGGAATTGTGATTTGCTTATAGAACCATCGTTTTTAAAGTTTTCTAGTATACCAGAATCAATAATTCCTCTTTCCATGGGGTAAGAATACACTCCCCATTTAGCCTCTATAGGCTTAACTGCTGCAAGGACATCTGCCTCTCCTACAGCCTTGTACTGATTCTTTCCGAACCCTACGTTAAGGTTCTTGGCTACCGCCGAGATTTCCTGTGTGATAGCCTGCATCTTCTGGTAGATGTTCATGTCTTTTGTGTCAATAGGTTGCACGTTTGTTTCTTCTGCTTTTTTTGCTGCCATATATCCTCCTTTTATCCCGGAATTTCTTCTACAGTTATTCCGTTAAGTGCTATAAAATCTCTGACAACCTTAATGTTGTCAGCGCCTGTTATCTTGAAGTAGATTGTGTCTTCTTCGGTCTTTGGAAGTTCAACCTTTTTCTTTTCTTCTGTCTTGGTTTCTTCTTTGACTTTTTCTTCGGCAAGCTTCTTTACTGATAGATAATCGTTATTCTTTTGAATAGCTGCCTTTAAGTCATTGTTTGATTTCTTGTAAACATCAAGACACTCTTTTTCAATCTCGGAGCCGAGAGACTTAATAACATCAATGTCTGACCTTACCTTTATAACAGCCTCGGAAATATCGTAAACAATATCCTTGTCAGAATATGTCTTATTGTTCCATTTGGGTGAAGCTACGGCCTCATATGGAAGATACTCTGCGTAATCGCCAATGTTCGCATCATATAACTCCTTGAGGTGAGTCTGTTTCTCAGCGACCCTCTTTGCATCGAACTCTTTTAATTTTCCATCTATCATCCCGATAGGCTCATCAATGACTGCGAGAAGATCTTTAACATTGTCTTCAAACTCTTTTAGCGGCTTCTGGAATTCAGCTTTTACAGCTTTCTTCTCGTCTTCAACTGCCTTGCGGATCTTTCGCAGAGTTGCTAAGTCTGCCTTGGCTTCGTCAGTACCACTTTCCGTGATTTCAAGCGAGGTATAAGCAGTCATCTGAATCTGCAGAGCTTCTTTAATCTCTTGAAAATTGAACTTGATTATGCCGGGCGATTGCTCGACTCTGACTTGTAATTCTTCCATACATTTTCTCCTTTTATTCTTAGTTCTACATCTTGCGGTTGACTATGTAAAAACACAAGATGTTGACTTTTAATTATTTATAGTATATTATGAAGTCGTAGGGAGGAATAAACCTCCTGAGCGAAGGGAGATTAAAGCCTTCATGCATAACACTTTTATCTGAGGTATCCGCTCTGTGACTGGCATCCGGCGCGGGTACTTCTATTTTTATAGCGTTTTATGCACTTGGTTTACCAAACTTGTGATCCTTAACGAACACAACGTTCCCACCACAATAAGGGCAACTTTTCTCCTTGATTGTGCTAGAATATAATTTCTTTTCTGTTATTACAATACTATCTTTTGGAAAAATCTTATGGCATTTAGAACACTGATAAAAGATTGAAGAATCGTTTGACATCATATATATCCCCCCAACAACAATTGTCTAATACAATTATACCACTACTGTTAAATAATTGTAGTGTTAAAAACTCAACAAATCTAATTGCCGAGTTTTATGCAAATATTACAATCGTTCCTTGAGGCGAAATATATCAAGCCGTCTTTCTCTTTCTTAATGTCTGTTCCTTCTAAAATCTCAATAGAACAACCATTATCCCCTTCAATGTAAACGCCATTATCAGATCTAACGATGTGGTCGATTTTCATAGCAAAATCACTATGGACGATAGGAGTCTCTATAGTGATAACAATAGCTACGTAAGCAATGTCTTCAATCAGTTCTTCTAGTGTAATATTCATAGCAGTTCCCCCGAGTCAATGAGTCAGCCTGTAGTAACATATTAGAACATTTGTTCGTGGTTTTCAAGAGGTATTTTAATTATAACTCTTGTTGCAAACAATATCAATTGTTAAATTTTACTAGTTATTACTAGGAGAAAAGGTGAGATTTGCTCACCCTAAGTATTTCTCATATTTCAACAACCATCGCCCGACAGCTTGGATTTCTCCGTACCTTATCTTCATCTCATCTCTACATGAACGCATAGCCTTGCGAGGATCCTCTTCGCCCTGCTCTTTCATAGTTCTTTTGATAAGGTCTATTCTTCCAGACTCTACCAAATGTCCGTTTAAAAACGCTTTGGTTCCTTCTCTGTCAGAGATTCTTCTTAGCTTATTTACTATGTTGTATGCTTTTCTTCTGTCAGACGAGTAGTCCTTGACGTTATACAAGGACTTGATAATTCCGGGTTCGTCTTTAAATCTTACCCTTTCATGTTTCTCGCTAGTAGCATTCGGTGGATAATAGAAATATTCATCTGCAGATTCTCTGGCAATATCTATAAGCTCTTCCGGTACGGAAAGTTCACGCCCTGACCTTAATGTGACTTTATTATCCTTGAATTGGTTGAGCTGAATGTCAACAAGGTCCATGCAGCCTACACCACCTAATCCTTCAAATACTGCAAATAAGACAAACTTCTCAACAGGGTTCTCTAATAAGTGTACTTGTTTAAGGAGACCTTCTCTCGAGACAATCTTATCTTCTGCAAGACTCTTATTAACGCATTCAAGGTACATCTCGTTTGTCACTTCTTCGTAATGATTTATTCCGTCACTAACCATATTTTGTTCAATACAATAATAGGTATATCTTCTGAAGTTACTTACGCCCATCATGAGTGTTTCCATTGATGGAGTGCAGAAGTGTTTGAGCAAACCAAGTATCTCAGTTATGTTAAAGTTGCTAAGGTCTTTTTGTAGAGCCTCTTCAACCGGTGCTGCTTGGTTGAAAAACTGTGTAGCTGCAGCTTCTATTGTCTTATTTATCCCTGTCTTTACTACCGTCTGAATATAGGCCCTCTTAAACTCCTCGTTATACATTTGAAGCCCCTTTCCACACATCGTTAAGACGTGATATATCTCTCTGGTTCAATCTCATACTGATCTTTGGACCTGCTTTCTTGGCAAAAGATTTTATTTTCTTGGCATTATAACAGCCATTGAATAAACAATAAACTACACAGATAGTAAATTCTCTATCCCATCTGGTATCAAATATCGTGGAATCATTATCTTCCAGCTTTTCAAAATCCTTGCCTATCTTCTTTGATAGAGATATTTCCTCGCTTCTTGTAAGGTCTTGGCTTCCTTTAAGGTATGTATAATCTAAGATGTTTGTTAAAATTGCAGTGTCTATTATACCACCGTTGTTGTTGATGATGCCTCTGAGTGCTCCACTGTTAAGCCTCTGTGCAATAATGTTAGAGGCTTTGTATTGATTAAATGTTGCAGAGTCAGCCTTAGACATCTTTGTTTTCTGGTCTTCTTGCCATATAAACTGCTTTGCTTTTTCCTCGCTGAAAGAAACAACCCTAAGTTCCATTGTGTAATCAAAGTCAGGGTCGTTGTTTGTAAGCTCGCTTATAGCAATATACCTGTGATAACCATCCAGAATATCAAAATGACTTATGCTTGTTATGCTCAGTTTGTTTTCATCTTCGTCATAATCAAACTCAGCATCATCCGGTAGATTAAGGGTAATAGTGTTAGGGATATAGGCATTCCTTGTAAAGGACTTCTTTATCCCCTCTACAGCCTTTCTGTTAAGAGTTATCCTGTAGCTTTCAACAGTGCCATGATTTACCCTTGTCATCGTCCTTTGAGTGTTTGAGTTGTAGTTTACAAACTGAGTATCCCTAAAGAGCATAAGCTGTCTGGCCGTTATACTTCCAAGCCATTGATCTTCTGATACTTGTATTACGTTAAATTCTATAGGGAATGTTATAGCTGATTTAGTAACCTTGTATTTAGAATACTTTTTAATCTCTATTGGTGTAAAATAGTCTGGGATAAGTTTATTGTTGATAGCGTTCATTATCGCAAATAATTCAAAGTCACTTGCAGTACTTACATGGACTTTTTGCGACAATAGGTCCGAAGCCTTAGAAAAAGGAATCCCGTGCTTCTTGTTTAACGCATCAATAAGAGAGCTGATGTTTGCCTTATAACTAGAAGGATCCTTTTCTAAAGCTCGTAATTGCCTCTGAATTGATTCTTCAACTTTATCTCTGGGCTTTAGCATCTTACACCTCACACATATAGTAGTCTATATACAATATACTATTAACAGTTAATAAATGCAAGCTGTAATTGATACTTAGTTATGCTTGTCAGCAACCAAAACTATTCCTGTTTGCTCGTCCAACAGATTGACTAAATCTTCTGTCGTATACCCCATATCGCTGTATTTCTTTATTTTCTTGTCAACACGCTGGAATAACGAGGTTATCTGCCCGTGGTCGTTATCAGGCGTTTCCTTCCATCCATAGTCTTCTATCATGGTTAAACCGAGAACAGCAAAGAAGTGTATAAAATTTTGGTCTACGGCTTTTTGATACTCGGCATATGCGGACCTGTCAAGGTGCTTCTGAGTATGCTCCATGATGTTTTCAACCTTGCCTAAGGACTTTTCTAATCTTCTTCTCTGACTCCGGTTTTGACCGCTCGCATTGATCATATTGGCAACATCTTGAATGCAGTCGTCACTCATGTAATCTTGCCTATTTTTAAGATTTAAAACATTTAATGAATGATACTTATCCATGTTATAAATAAATCCTTTCGTCTGTCATGGGCGAAAACCCACAGGCTTGCCTGTGGGATGAAGCCCTGTCGATCTTACGACATATACCAGCCTCCGATATGTATGATCTTCTGTATCTTATGTATTGATACGGGAAGACGTTCATTTAATGCTACCCGTGTTCCGTTACTGATAACACCTTTTACTGTATATCTGACACCATCAACCCAGACAATATCATGCGGTCTGTAACTGTATCTTTGTGTTCGGATTGAATATCTGCCTTCCGAGACTTTCTTTCCACGATAGATACGTTCATTCAGTTCTGAATTACGAGGTATACTGCGCTTTGTCCTTCCACAGGATAGTTGACTGCCCTTTTTTATAGAACCATCACGTATGTCTATATACTTCGCATCGTAAAACTTACTGAGGATACGATTATTTCTACGGCGTTTCTCATAATGAACGGTATTAGTCCTGTGCCTTGGGTGGAACTCTCCCATGGCATAAGCGTCGTTAGCATGAGACTTCTTGATGCTTAGATCCTTACGGGAAAGTTTGGTCTTTGCTCCGTAAGTCATGCGAAACTCCTCGTCAGGTGCAAGCTCTTTTAACCTTTTGAACATGTCGAACCTTACCATCGTCATGAACGTTGCCGGAGACATATTCGGGAGCTTTGGTTCAAAACCATAAAGTTTTCCACCTGGCTTGTGGTTCTTCGATATATGACATTTTTCGCATACCGTAGCAAGATTCGAGAGTCTGTCAGTCCTGTCACCTTTCCAAAACCCAACGTGATGTACATGAAGTATGGCTCCGTCTTTAAAAGGAGTACGTTTACAACATATACATTTGTATCCGTCACGGGTAAAGACTGCTTCCCTGAGGGTCTCCGCTCCGTAACGTTCTCCATGCTGGTAATCACTACCTTCAGGCAGAGATTTCCCTTCGGCTATCGCTTTAAGTACCTGTGTATCGAATTGTCCCATTTCGAATGTCGCTTTTGTTATAGGAACTACCTTATGATACATAAGGAAGATATCTATATGTCTGTCACGCTTGTTACGTATTGATGGAGCAAAACCATCCTTCACGATCATGCCCTTACGGTTATCGAAACGTGGTTTACGGTAACGTAGGCGATTTCGTCTGCTACGACGGTATTTGCGACAATCGTTGTGATGTTCTGGTTCGTCTGTCAAAAGATCACGCTGTTCTGAAACATATTCATGTTTTTCAGAACATATGGAAATACCTATGTGTTTATATCCGGTATCCTGCTACTCAAAATGTGTGTAAATATACTCACATTGAGAAAATTCCTACTTCTTCCTATATATTTTCGTTAAATTTCAACTACTCACAAGTTCTTGTATAGTCCATAGGCGTAACTTCCCGACTTAGCCATCGGTAGTTTTGTATTATTTAAGCTATCTGATAGTCTTTACAATCTCTAAGATTAAGACTTGCGTTATAATCTCTGTCTGCTACATAGCGGCAAGCACAGATATATGTTCTGTCTGATAGCTTTAAATCTTTCTTTATATTTCCGCAACAATTGCAGATTTTAGAACTTGGAAACCATCTATCTACAATCCTTAATTCAATATTGTTTTGATGGCACTTATTGGTTATTTTAGTTCTAAACTCATATAGTTTCTGTTGACTTATTGCTTTTGAAAGATGTCTATTTTTCATCATTCCAGATATATTCAAGTCTTCAATAGTTATATAAGATGGCTTGGTTTTCACTATCTTTGCTATTGCCTTGTTGATATAATCTGTTCTGATGTTATCTAACCTATGATGTATTCTTTGGACTTTTCTCTTTTGCTTCTGTATATTCTTTTGAGTAGACTCTCCTTTCTTTTTATTTTCATACATACGTGACAGACTTCTCTGTTCACGTTTTAGTTTCTTTTCAAGTCTTTTTACCTCTTTAGACTTATTTATATTTGCAAAGACTTGTTTATCACTACAGATTGCTAAATCCTTTATTCCTAAATCAATTCCTACCCCTTGATTAGTATTTTTCTCAACTTCTTTTTTAGGAACATCTATCAACACAGATACATAGTATCTTCCTGCCTTTTCAGATACAGTTCCGCTTTTAATTACTAAACTGCTTTTAGTTGTAGGGATATAACCTTTTTCCTTAAGCCTTACCCATCCAAGCGTAGGTATTTTTATCCTATGTCTTTCACAACGGATAATCGCTTTAGCATCTGTCTTTACAAAGTACATTTTTA
The DNA here is from genome assembly GCF_900116875.1 of Butyrivibrio sp. INlla21. Taxonomy (GTDB): domain Bacteria; phylum Bacillota; class Clostridia; order Lachnospirales; family Lachnospiraceae; genus Butyrivibrio. The sequence goes on along the minus strand of NZ_FPCC01000006.1, from coordinate 14,460 downwards.
CATCCGACTTTCCCTTTTTCTTGAATTTAGGGAATTTACTTTGCCTTTTGAAAAATTTCTGATAAGCACCATAAGCGTTTGCAATACTTTGTTTTACAGATTTACTACTAACTTCTTTTATCCAAGACAGTTCTTCATGTTGTGAAAGATAATCATTGTTTAACCACTTGCTAAAATCCATAGCGGATTGAAGTTTTTCTCCATGTTCATACCTTTCCTTTTGTGTGGCAAGATAAAAATTGTATATGTATCTGCAAGTACCTATTGTTTGATTTATCTTCTGTATCTGTTCTTGTGTGGGATTGATTTCAGTTTTGTAACTTACAATCAATTAACATCACCATCCTTATACACATTTGTCTATATTTACTCACATATTTCTATGTTTTCGATTACTTAACAGTTTCTCCTTGAATTCAACAATTTGTACATTACCATCCTCACGGTCAAGAAGTCTTATCGTGAATGGTCTGTACTGATAAATAACAGCACGTCTACTTTTTAAGAGTTTACGTGCCTTGTAGTTTGTTGTGGGCATCAGTCTGATGCCGGTCTTTGACAATACAGCAACCACGCTGATGCCTCCTTTCTAAATATGGCTTACGCCTCCGGCCATAGTACTGCCGGGTTCTCTCCTTACGGAGGTGGTCCACATCGCACATGTTAATGGAAGGTTTTGATGGCTCCGACTTCTGCCTTACCCTGACAGATGTTTACTCGGCCTCGTAGAGCATGGAACTTGTGGGGTATCCCATGGTACCTATGTATTCTTCCTTAACGTAGGTCGCAAAGACCTTGTGCTTCTCACTAAGGGATCGCCTAAAACCTTTCGGTCTTAGTCAATCCCACGGGCTTACCCGTGGGTATTAGTGAATTCTTCATCGCTCGGGAATTCAGTGAAATAATTTATCCTAGTTGCTTCATATTCCCCTCTATTATCTTCTTTAAACCCCTTTAATATAAAATACTCTATTAACATCTATCCTCCTCATCCCAATATATCCTCACAGGCTTGCATAGTGTGCATGTCATTTATTGCAAAAAGCATTGCCTTTGTTAAAACTTCTTTTGAGACGGCTTCGCTATCGGTCATCCAACTAGCCATTACCGTTTCGGCAGCTGCTCTTTCTTGTTTTCTTTTATTTAACTCTACGTACCGTATGTAGTTTGGTTTTTCCATACTTCCAATCCTCTCTTTACTCCTTATCCATTATCGCCCCACAAACTTCACAGTAATTCAAGTTATTTTCCTTGGCGAAATCCTTAATTCCCTTATCTAGCTCGCTTAACTCTTTTAATGTGTAGCCTGCGGAGTTATATGAGTAATCCTTAACTCTCACAGTGTTGCAATTAGAGCAATATATATCTGTGCACTTGTTGCCTCTACATCTAAGTTCCCATTTAGCATGAATAACAGGCTTTACATCGTCCATCTTCTCGCCAAGGCACTTCCCTATTTCTTTGAGCTGCGACAAGGCTATATCTCGTTCTGCCCTTACTTGATCGTAGGCGTTTGCTATTTCTTTTTTTTCAAAGCCGATAAGACTCATAGCGCTCGCAACCGAGCATGATAGTTTTTTATAAGTTGCTTCAAGTTCTTTCAAATCGTCATATACTTGTTTTGTCATTCTTTACCCTCGCTTTCTGCCTTATACTTGTCGATAATCTGTAATATTCCATACAATGTCATGCCTTTTTCGTGACTATTAACTCCGTGTACTATTGGATATGCGTTCTGCTCAATCTCGGCTCTTATCTTGTCTATCCTATCTAACCATTCGTCATTGGCTGTATCATAGCCCCAGGATGATTCTATCTGATATTTCAGCATACTGTTCATCCTTATTTACCGAATCCCACGGTCCTCCCTTAACATGAGTTATATCTACAAGTTCACTTGCAGATAAACCGCTGAATCGTTTTAAAGTCGCATCAATATGGTCAATTTTACCAATACCGTCCTCTGCAAACAAAATCCTGCTTCGTGCTGGCATTTTAGCATAATCTTCTTCTAGATGTGTATCATCAGCACATTCTTCAATCTCCTTCATGCCCTTATATGCTTCATAAACAGATTCAACTACCGGTCCGTATTTAAATGCAAATATCTTATCTTCAAAAAGTTTCCTCTGGGTAGCACAAAGATAATCTGCATAACACATATACACTAATTTTTCCAATTCCAAATGCGTACACTTCCGTACTGAAAGGATATATTTTGCAATATCAATGCCTTTTAAAACTCGATCTTTAGAAATTAGTTTCACAAACTCATCAAGCGTATCAACAACCTTGACCCCTGCAAAAAAAGCATCCTTATCCGGCACCGAACCCCATTTGTCAGAATCCGTTTCAACATAATGTGTCGAAATTGAAACTGTTTCGCCACAAGCATCTTTGATTTTTTTCACTTCAGCTGTCAACATTTCAGGGGTCGTCTGCTCATCAATGACATAATGCAACGCAATTCTCGTGCCTGATGAGTATGAACTACTCAAAATCATGAAATGTTTAATCATTCTCGACACCTCTTTGTTCACCTCCGATCCAACCATCTGAATATCAGCCCCGCTATTACGCTGAATACAATATATATCATTGTTACTTCTAGCATACAGACTCCCCTCTCTTTTAATTTCTTCTAGTATTTGAGCCATCATGATCGCACTTATAGTGCTCATGTCTTAAAACGGTCTCTGCTCTCCTTCTGTTCTATGTATCTGAGTTCGTCAACACATTTCTTACAATAAACTCCCGGTTTTCCTTCTATCTCATATAAGAAAGACATCCATTGGCGGTTCCATATCCCGAGTTGTTTGCATCTAAGGCATTGACCTTGCCCCTCGCCTTTAGCCTTCGTTATCTTCATTGGGACTCCTTTCTTTTAATTCCACGTTGACAATTATAGGATTGTCTATGTGGAAGTTTATTGATTTCTTGATTACATTCTCAGCCGCCTTTGCCGATCTGTATATTTGCGCTCCCAACAACGTCTGGCTTAGTTCTTTGTTGCACCCAGCATAGTATCTTCCGGTGGCGCTATCCTTGATGGCGACCGCTTTTACATCTGGCGTTAGCTCTTCAAGAATCGTCTTGTAGTCTTCAACATCCAGGTATATTTCTACGTCTTCTGCCTCCAGCTGATTTCGGATATACTCAGCTAATAGTTCTCTCTTACTTACATTTTTCATTCTTCGACCTCTATTACAAATAGTGTTTTATCTTCTGGATTTACCTGGCAACAAAAGTTTGCGTGTAAGTTGCATGTTCTACCTGTTGCATAGCTGACCAACTTGTTTCCAAAAGGATCCACGCAATCCATCGTATTGCTTTCAATCGTTGCGTCCTCTAATGTTGGCTTTGCAAGGGCTGTAACATAGCACTCCTGACCGTTTATGCTGGTCTTGAATTTTACAAAACACTTCTTGCTACAATCAAATGCAGTTAAATCAAAATAATATGTATTGCAATATGGGCAATGCACCATATAAGGGTCAATTGGCGCACCACAATTAGGACAGTTTCTCACTTCCAACCTCTCTTTCTTCTGAGCTTTTTAGGGAACCTTAAGTACAGATCATTACCTGATACCATGTATATGCAAAAAGCCTTAAAATTTGTTATATTCTTAATCTTGCATGGGATAGTAATAGAGTCTGAGGCAAAATACTTACTACCAATACTTTCTTTGGGTTCCTCAACAGAGGTAAGCGCGATTACTTCGCAATTCCCGAGTTTTTGATAAGTAGCATCAGGTGAATCTAAAGGTTTTATCCACATGTCAATATTGCTGTACATTATTTCAGTCACCTCCTGCTTTTGATATAGCAGCTTGTTTGGCAGCAGCTTTTTCATCGAAGTCACTTATTATCTTACTTGTAGTTGTCTTTCTATCATATCCAAGATATGTATATTCTGCGTTGTATATACTCTCAATAAGCTTTTTCAGATCCTTCATTCAATCTACCTCCCCGTAGGCTTTTGGCAACGTCATCCACGCATGAACTATTACATTTCTGTATCCTAGTTTTTCTATTTCCAGGGTTTGCCATTCGTCATAAAAGGTTGAATACTCGAGAATAGCAATCAAAGGCTTTGTAATTTTATGACCAAGATAACCGGTCCACGTTACCAAGTATTCATCGTGCTTTTTAGGCAGATCTTCCATTGCCGCACAATAATGCCATGTCTTTTCTCCAAGACCCTTGCCTAGTTCTTCGAGCTGTGTCAGAGCTACGTCCCTTTCCCAACGCAACTGTTCATAAGTTGATGCTGATACAGAATCCACTTCGGGAAGTGTCTCTAACCATTCTTTGTAACTTTCATGCCCTAATACAAAGTCTATGTTGGCGTTCTCATGATCATACTTGCCATTAGCAAAAGGGTGTGATAACGCCAGATCTTTTTCAATTAGCCCCATTTCTCATCTCCTTATTCTGTTAATAGGTTGTCTATGATTTCAAAAATTTCATCTGCTGACAACTTATTTACAGGCATATAATAGTTATCCCATGTTGCTTTCAATATCTCGCTTTTTAACTTATCAAGATACGGCTTTACTATTTCCTGCTCGGTGAACGTTGATATTGTCTGTATATCTTCGCATATATGGTTTGTTGAACGTGTTATACATCCGTCATTATCCATACATCTAATTTCATCTAATACTCGTTCTATGTCTACATATTCATGCTTTGCCATCTTCTACCTCTCCTATCACTATTTTTAGCTTTCTTAGAGTGCCATATTGTCCGTTTTTCTCTAACTTCTTCATATAGGCTTGTATCTTCTGATACTGGCGCATGGTTTCTATTGCCAGCTTTAATGACCCTGCATCTGCGGAAGTAACATAGCAAACAGAATCTTCACTCTCTGTTGCCTCGTCTAAAATAGATGTTAATGTTTCAATACTGTTCTCAATCATCATTCCCATCTTCTGCCCTCATATCTTCGTAATAAAATATTGATAGTATTCCTCTTGTAAATCATGGTCATGTAACCACTTTTGATTTCTATAATGTGTATCTCTCAAAGCCACATAATCTTTTCCTGCGCTCTGACTATCCAAAGCAAAAGATAACTTGAATAGCTGTTGTTTTAATTCATCAATCGTCATTCCCATCTGTCTGTTCCCATTTGTTAATCTTATAATCCACCATACCTACAACCTTATCTTGATGTTCTTTAGCAAACTGCCATAATTCTTCTGATGTATTGAATGATAAGGTCAGCTCGTGCTTTTCAATCATTCCCATCTTCTACCTCGCTTTCTGACTTGTATTTGTCAATAAGTTTAAGTACATTTTTGTAAGCAAAAATACTGCCAGTACATTGTTCTGCTTTAGCAGTTTCTTTTTCTTCATGGCGAAATACAGAACGTGCAAAATCTTCTTGTTCGATTTTTGCTTTTATCTCGGCTCTTAGCTTGTCAAGCACCGCATTGATTTCACTTTCAAGTGGTTTCATCTTCTTGAAACTTTCTTCGCAGATTGCCACACCGCCTATCTCGTAAAACTTATAGTCGCAAGGAAATTTACAAGGGTCTTGTACTGTAGGGTCATTCCCATAGCCTTTGATAACTTCTCTCAATTCGATAACAAACTTGTCGTGTATTTTCATCCCTTATCCTCACTTTCTTTTAATGGACATTCCTTATATTTGTATGTCAGCACTTCATCATCTGTTAAGTTGTAAATATACCTAATGCCATTACAAAACGGACAAGTTATCCCCATATACGGTTGTCTATCCATTACACATTCTTGTTTCACCGAATAGTTGTGGAACGCATTAAAACCATGCATTTTTGCTAATGGGCAAAAAACGCATCCTTTAGGAGTGTCTATTGTTAAAATTGATTTACTCATTCCTTATCCTCACTTTCTGCCTCTGGTAATGGCATCCATGCTACGCATTCAAGATTGAAATAATAATCGCAATCTCTAACATCTCTATCTGTAAATCCTCGTAATATCCAATGTTCTTTTGTAGTTGCCATAGTTTCAAGCCCCATATAAACGCAAATGAAAGGTAAAGGATTTATCCAACCTGTATCAGCTTCTTTAAATATACCCAAATACCAATCTCTATCGTTAGGAAGCTTTTCGCTAACAGGAATCCATCTCGGCTCTAGTTGTTCTTTTGAGGCTTCATCTCTTACCGCTTTTCTGATTGCGTCAAACGCAATATCTATCATGTATATAGTCGGGCTTTTCGTCATTAACCATTTGTATTGATTTTCTATCTCTGCTAAAAGCCTTTCTTTCTCTTCTCTTGTCATGTCCTCACCTCATCAATTCCACTCAAAATTTTCGCAAGTTCTAATGTTATGCCCTCTCCTTTTGTAACAAACTGTTTTGTCAATTCCGCAATACCAATGACAAGCCTCGCAAGTTATAGGCTCTTTGCCGCCAAATTCTTTGCATTTACTTGAATCTTTGTTTTCGCAATCGGTACAAGGGTATTTATAGGCTTTTCGTGGCATGTGTCTACATTTCATCATTACCCACCCCATTCTGTTTACTTCTCAACTCGATAATCTCGGCTCTTATCTTGTCAAGCGTAGGATATTGCTCTAACATTCCGATAACATACTGCAAAGCATCATCATAGCAATGGTCACATCCTGTCTGACCGTATATTGGACATTCTTCGCATAATTCACGCTCTAACTCACTTGCGGATTTCATACAATGTAATGCTATCTTTCTTGTCATTCCTTATCCCTCACGTTCTGCTCTATCCATCTTTGCCCCACAATTAGGGCAATAACTCCATTTAGGCTTGCTTGATTGTTCTATAACACAATGACAATTACTACAATGCCAATCCTCATAAGTAATATCTACAAGTGTTTTTCCTTGGTATTCTCTGCCTAGTTCTTTTCCATGCTCCCAATGTCCTTTTCTTGGCTCTTGTGGTGTTACTGAGGGCAAATTAGCCACAAACTTTTTGATAAAATCAAATGACTTCTTTTTCCCCATCCCATGACTGAGGATATAATCTATATATCCGTTTATTGCCTGTCTGCTTACTGCATCATCTTCTAAATCATTCTTAGTGATCGGCTCTTGCTCTAGTGCTTTGATTGCCATATCAAAGGCTATATTTAATGGTTCGTGCGTGTTTTCAAGCCACGAATTACTATTAACCAATATGTGATTTACTTGCGTCAACAAACTTATTGCTTCTTCTCTTGACATTCCCATTTATTCCACCTCTTCAAAGGTATAACCTTTATGTGTTTTAGTTCCTCTTGAATGAATACATCTTGATATATCTCCTGCATTACCATTAATTGCTCTCGCACAACTTCCAAGAGAACTATATATTTCTCCCGTTTCTACTATCTTAACTTTTCTTGCTTTATGAACTAGACCTGTATCGCTTGCATGGATATTATTTTCTTTTGATGTAGTCCATTCAAGATTCCATACAACATTATGCGTTTTAATTCCGTCTATATGATTAACCTGTTCTTTGTTCTGAGGATTAGGTATAAATGTTTCAGCTACTAGTCGATGTACTCTATATTGCTTTTGTTCTTTATCTTTGTATAACGAAACACTCATATATCCAAATTTATTCTTCTGTTGCTTAACTTCTCTATTGCTTTTGAGATTTATTACATTTCCAAAAATATCAATAGAATATAAGCCTTCGTAACCATTTATATCCCTAACAATCACTTCTCTTGTCATTCCTCTTCCCTCTCTTCGTATTCCGTACAATCATCCTCGGTTTGCTCTTTCTTGCATCCGTCTACGAACCATTGCTTTTTACGGGTGTTGTAGTATTCAAAACAATCCCATGTAGCCCAGCGACATTTATTACAATCGTGATTACTCATTGTTTACCCCTCTCTTCAAATGGCTCAAGTGGAATACATGGCCAGTAACTAAGTTAAGCCCATAATAACCGCGCGTGGAATACCAGGAAGTGAAACGACAATTCAATGTTCTTGAACGGATATTCCCACTGATTTACTACGATCTGTATTGTGGGTATTAGATTTATTACATCGTGCCATATATAGAATTCTTTTCTGCGTAGTTTCATATTCCCTCCTAAAAAAAATCTCTTAGGCCCATGCCTAAACTATTCAAGTATTCCTCGCTCCATTCGGGAAGCGGTTCTTTTTCTCCGGCGGCAATAGGGCCATACTCGATATCGTCGCTCCCGTCCGTTTGGTCATACAACCATTCTTTAAAGCATTGGTCGTTGTCCTGCCTACAAAAGAAATGGTCTTTGTACTTTATGTACCTTCCCTCAATCTCTTGGTGGCATATCTCGCATTTCATTGTGGCTCCCCCTATTCTCGTCCATGTATCTTGAAATCTGCCCTGCTTTGACACTCCCACGAATAAATTCGTGGGATTCTTGCTTCTTCCACTATTGCGCTGACCTAAAAGGTTCAACGTCTTACATTGTGTCCACAAGCGTAGATTCGGGTATGCCCTACCCTATTCGCCACTATCTTAGGCTAGTGACAGCCCTCTGTTTAAGATGTTTATTGCGGCGTTGTAACCCCCATATCATTTAAACCGCCCCCTTAAACTTATCTCTCTGGTACTTAGCCTTTTTATATTCGCTGTACTTCTCTTTGTTGTTATAGTATCGTTCAAGCATTCTCTTTTTTATTCTCTCTTTGTTTTTCTCGTAATAGGCGGCCCAATACCCACTGCGAGGATGAGTTCTCTTTGGTGCTTTGCCTGTCTCTTTTGCTTTCTCGTAAATGCAATCTGGATAAGGACAGGTTAAACAATCATTATGCTTGCATTTCATATCAACAACCCCTCTCTACAACCTTTATTAACCCTTGAGCGTTTAACCAGCCATATAAACAATCACCGTCACAAAAAGCTTTACGTTTATACATGATTGCTGTTCCGCTCCATTCCTTGCCACAAAAAGTGCAAGTACTATGTGCCTCTAATCTCTGTGCTTTTCGCTTGGCAGAAATCTCTTCTTTGTGGGCCTCATAATATTTTTTGTGGTTTGCTTTTAATCTTTCTTTGTTGTCCTCTCTGTATTTTCTGTAATACTCTCGAGAGTACTTCTTATTCTTTAGCCTATACTGTCTGTTATAATCTCGTGTGTAATTAATCTCAGCGTTGCTGATTACATCAACAATACAATCAGGATATTTGCAGTTAAAACAATCTTTATCACAAATCAAAGAATCACCTTCTTACACTCTTCTATGCTTTTTGTAGTACTCTGCATGCCTTATCTTTTCATAGTTTTCTCTGACATAGGCATGTTGATCATGTATATCATGAATGCACTTCGGCAGCTTGCACTCTAAGCAATTCTGATTGCATTTCTTTTGTGGCATTGAGCAGAACCTCCGCATCTTCTTTTTCTAATTTGAATTGTGGGATGACGTCCCAGGGATGGTTTTTAATATTCCCAAACAACGCTCTTAGCCTTTCTCTTTCTGTTAGCATCTCAAGTACCTCGCTTTCTAAATTATATCATTTACTGTTAATTATTGCTAGTGCTATTTATAGTTTTTAGCATTCTTTGGGGAAGTCTTCTGCATTGCATATGATATATTTATCGCCATAATCAACATATCTTTCTTTGAAAGTTAGCTCAATCCATCCATGATGTTTTTCTAACTCCGGCTCTAACTCTTTCCTAAGCCAGTTTTCTTTGTCCTCAGGGTACCAAAAATCATAGCCATCTATAGGACCAGATCTTGGTGAAAACCCTTGCGTGCCATGTTCGTAGTGCATAGGCTTTATTTCTCTTCGGTACAGTTTTATTTCTTCCATATTTTCTATTTCCTTTCATTTCATTTTTTACCCCGAGGATAATGCAACGGCTTTTAGGCAGACTTTCCCTACGTTCGTGTAGAAAAAGTCATTACACTGTATTACCCGTCGGATTGATGTTTCCGTATCTCAGTATAGCCCTTGACTTGCCAACATCTCAGTTGGCCCATAACCTTGAATCAATGCTCCCAATTCTCAAATGGTTACGGATCCCTTTTTTATAAGCATTTCATCCTCCAAGCCGATATTTATTTTATTAGGGTTTGCGCTTTCCACCCCTATGACGAGCAAGTTATGACAAGGACGATCATCACGAGTCCGGGCTTCTTTACTATTTAGGCGAGCCATACCGCGTCCATTTTTGTAGTGGTCGTTAAACGCTATTCTGTTATCCACTCTCATATTGAAAGTGCTTTGTGGGATAATTGCGAAGATAGAAGGTCTCCGCTTGACAGAAACGCCATTAACCGTTAATATCATCTTGCGTGGGAAGATATTAGCGGATGACTTCTGTCTATCCACTGGTACTTTCAGGAAGCCGCGGCTTATCGCTGTGGCTTTCCTTTATTTTACAGATGTAAATATTAACAATTGACAATAGCACAATGATGATGTAATATTTACATAAGATTAGCTGCCGATCATATCCACTCTGGTCGGGACTATATATAGGACGCTTAGATGCGTCTACATTAGGTAAAATGAGAGTCTAGCCGCCAAGCTGAATGACTCTTATTTTATTTTGCTCAAGCTGTTTACACATATTATAGCTTGTCATTATTCTTTTGTAAATCACTTTTAATTTCTTCTAGTGTAGAAATAAAATAAAGACCGAGATATACTACATCTCAGCCTTCTAAATAAATCCTACAACCATTTCCACGTTCCCGGTATTGAATACAAAATCATCTCCCTCTACAGAGGCTTTTGTTAAATATTGGGGGTTAAAAACAACCTTCATATCATCCTCACCGTATAGTGTCATGCTCTCTTTGTTGGCGCTTAGTTCCCAATGATCAACCGTAAATGCCGTGTCTATGTCTAAAACATCGTCTGTTGTTCTTAAATGTGCTGTAAGAATGCCATTCCCGTATGCACAATTATATAACTTTTGCATAAAACTTAGCATTATTTTAGTATCCATCAGAACTCCTCTCTTCTTTCTAAAGCCTCTTCCATTAAGCTAATGTCTTGCATGATTGATACTACGTATCCATAGAACGGCTGGTAGGCCCTTACATACAGTTCCTTTTGTATCTCGGTGCTGTCTATTACTACTCGTCTAGGCGTTCCGTATAAGGCCGTTGGGGCATAGAAGTCAAGCCACTTCTCATTTATCTTAGAAAAAGCCTCTCTAAAGGTCTTCCCCAGAAGATCTTCTTTCTTTTCTTTTCCAAACAATTTAACTATAGCGTCGTTAACATAGTGAAACTTGAAATCCATAGGTTTATCCCCGTCAAAGTACATCTCTATTACACAGCGAGGAACCGGAGATATGTCAAGCAAGTGATACTTCTCTATTTCCTTTGTTATCTCTTGTGAAGTTTTCTTTTTGTGGAATTGGGAAACGTATTTTTGATGTGCTGTGGCAACGTCTTTTAAATGATTGGGCGTTATCCTGAGCCTAGAGCCGTCATACATGAGAATGGTTTCATTTTCTACGGCAGAAATTTCATCAATCGCCACAATACAAGAGCGATTTATTTGAGCAAATTGATTATCTGGTAGCTGCTCTTTAAGCGATGATAAAGTCATATAGGTATCAAAGCGGTCCATGTCTCTTACGTATATGTGGCATACCTTGCCTTCAGTCTCTATAAACCTTATGTTTCTGAACTCTACTTGTTCCTCAATGTAGTTAGAAATAAATGACAGATAGTTTTCTCTTACAGAATATTTAGTCGGTGCCCCCATAACCTTCTCCTTATCATTATCAGCTGAAAGAACTATAACAGACTATTTTGCGTTATGGCAAGAGTCACTCTTAAAAAAAATTAAAGAGCGAATTTGGCGATTTAAGGCGGTTTTATTTTGTGAATGGAATTTTATCGAGAACATAAAGAAACCCACCTAGAATCGACTCCTAGGTGGGTAAAACACTATAATAAATTAACTTATCTCGCTTACCATTTATAACCGCAATTATTACATTCCATTGTCTTGCCAAGGTTAGAACTGCCAAGACCAAAAATCCCGGTTGTAATCCAACGTTTACCACCAGTTATCTTTTTAATATCTGGGGATCCGCAAGTAGGGCATTTAGGGATATACTGTTGCTTCTGGGCTTTCTCTTCAGCTTTTTTATTTCTGATTTCCTCAATCTTGTTATGGTATAATTCATATATTTGTTCTGCAATATCGTGTTCACAGCCAGAAATACTTTGTATACATTCTATACCTTGTTCCTTGTGGTCAAAGATAATGTTACGATTTAAGTCTACAACTCGTTTATCTTTTTTTTCTCTTTGCTGTTCTATCTTTTGATAAGCTTCATCTACTGTCATTTTGAAACACCTCCCTATAACTACGTCTAATGTCTATTATAAGACTAATTGAGCAAGAATTCCATTATATCTGCAGCTTCTTCTTTCTCTTTATTGTCAGTTACCACATATTTCTGTGTGGTAGAAACCTGCTTGTGTCCTACGATACGTCTAACCTTTTCGATATCTCCCGTTTGTTCGTACATGATAGAACAGAAGCCAGCTCTTAATTTATGTGGACTTAATTCTACACCCAAAGCATCATAAGTATGCTTTTTAACAGCAGAATAAATATCCATAGAGGTAATACGGTTTCCATATAAAGAGATAAACAATGCGTCAGTGTCATCCTTTATATGGCTGTTCCTTACTCTCAACCATTTATTCAAAGAGTTCATTGTTTTCTCAGGAAGACAATACTTATGTATTTTATCTCCCTTGTCTATCACAACCAATGCATTGGTATCAAAATCAATATCGGAAATATTTATAGACGATAATGCACTTCTTCTTATACCGGTTGTCATTAGTATCATTAAAATAGCGTTATCTCTAAACCATAAGAATGGCGTCTTTGATTCTTGATATTGAAGTATCTTGTTGAAATCATCTGCTGTTATTTTTACTCTTTGTACGTTATCATCTTTTGCTTTTGGTGGGCCGATTAAATCCATATAGTTCTGATCACACTTGCCACTTTTTCTTAGATATGAAAAGAAGTTGTTTAAGCACATGTAGAATGCTCTTTGATATGAATTAGTTGTAGGTTGTTCATTTCCTTTATTATCCTTCTTTACTCTTATCCCAGAATAAAAAACAGTAACGTTTGCTTGGTTTAAATCAGCTATCCGAATGTTTTTAATGTCAGTATCTATTGACTTTAACAATAACCCTATTTTATTAACATAATCCCTACAAGTTGCCGCCGTACATCCCGATGCCTTTAAAATCTCATACCATTCAAAAACAAAGTCAGGATAGCCTTTTAATTTGTTTTCAATCGTATTGAATATCTTTAATTCATTTTCTAATCTACCTTGCATAATAACCTCCATCGTGAATATATGTTCCGTAATCAGACTCTTGTGCTACCACCTGCCACATGCTTAGTCCGTGGTCATCGATATCTTCTTGTAACTTAGGAATTTCTGCCAACACATCGTCCCAACATACATTTTCAGGGAACTCAGGGCGAAACGATTTAGTGTTTCTCACTTTGGGCGCACACGGATCATTGAATCTTTTTTCAAATCCGTCAGCAGGACAAACTACTTTTTGGCTTTGGTAGTCATAGTAGTAATGGACTAAATCCATTCCTCTATTGCGATTGCCTTTTATGATTATGTAATCTGCTTTTGTATAAATGTCTTTGTATTTCTTTCTTAAATGAAATTGCGAAAGATACTTTTTCTTATCTGACGGCAAAAGCTCTAGCTCTACAGCCCTTAGCCCCATTTCTATTGCTTTTGGTGTCGCAGCATTGAACTGTTCTATTTCTTTTTCTTTAGATAGATTTCTGATTGTCTTAAAGTGTTTGTCTTGCAAGACTCTATCACCATTCATGTCAAGAGCGGTAAATCTGATAGCGTCCGTTTTACGATCTCTATCCATTCCAAAGTAATCAGTGTAAGTATCACAAGGGCCCGGATCTTTCTTTAGTTGCTCTCGTCTCCATTGACCTGCTTTGTATTGTTCTATTCCAAATGATGCGAGCAATATTATTAAAACTATAAAGAGAGCCATAACAACACCTCCTACTATTAGTATTAGTCATAGTCTTTCTTTACCTTTTCTATAGGTTCGACTATGCTGTTTAAGATACTGTGGATTGGTTGTTACCTCCTACCGCATAGACGGTTTTTAAAAGGCTCCAACCACAGTCTCTTTGTTTATTTGTTAATCAGTTAGTTACCGCATGACGGTTTATCAAGAAGTAGGTTACGATTGCAAGGAGCCCTGTGGATTTGAAACAGTATCAATACTATTTTTCGGGAGGTTCTATATGATCTATGTAGGAATTGATGTCGCTAAAGACAAACACGATTGCATTATCAAAAACTCTGTTGGGGAAGTTGTTTTCAAAACATTCACCATCAAAAACAATCTCGATGGGTTCAATGATCTTTATCAGAAAATAGAATCCGTAATGGAAGATGTATCAAAAGTAAAAGTAGGGCTAGAAGCCACCGGACACTATA
>NZ_FPCC01000005.1 GCF_900116875.1 Butyrivibrio sp. INlla21 | reverse complement strand
CTGGGAATAAAGATAGGAAAAGGAATAGGTGGTACAATAGAGCAAGGGGCCAATTATATAAAGGACAACGGTACATCAAACCTTCCGGACGACCTTGCTGCATGGGCAGGCGATAAAGGAAAACAGGTAGTAAACCTCTATAATATACTAAAAGATGAATTCATAAATAAAGTGAACACCATGTCGGTGGAAGAGGGCTATGAATCAGCAGGCTATCTTCTGACAACTATAGGAACGATGGTTGTTGGAGGAGAATTCGGAGAAGCTTCAAAAGGCGGAGAAGTCGCCAAAGGAGCAGAAGTCGCAGGCGAAGCTACTGAGACCGTAGTAAACTCATTAGATGATATCGAAAGAGTAGCCGATAAGATCGATGATGTAGAAAGAGTTGTTGATAAGCTTGACGATGTTGAGAAAGTAGTAGATAAAGCTGATGATGTAGCAAATGCATTTGAGAAGTTCAATCCGAAAGAAGCAAATAATACTCAAAAATGTAATTTTGGTGAACACTATTCCCACGAAAACATTACAGAAAGTGCTGAGATATTAGAAAAAGGATATGAGCTTAATTCTGTTGGAAGAAAAGTTCCCGAAGGATTAGATGAAAAAATACAGAAGGGAATTGATGATGTTTTAGAAAACAAAAACTTGGAATCAAAAATCCGTTATGTTTTTAATGAGGCTAAATACGGAAAAAGTCACCTTGGAATGACAAAAAGCGGAAAGCAGATGTCTGAATCTTGGTTGTTTGGAGTAGAGGAAGATATTAGAAAGAGCAGAGTATATGATTCGCTTGTCAAAGGTGGAATGAGTAAAAAAGAAGCTTGGTTAAAAGCAAAAGATATACAGGAAGCTTATAAAATGGGACAAGTTGATTCAGTATTATCAAAAGTAGATGAAACTGGAAAGGTGACAACATATAAATTAGATAAATGGGGAAAGATAACAGATAAATGGCCATAAAGGAGATATAAATGAGAGATACAAGATGCGATTCGGAATTTCTGGAAATTGTTTTAGAGACAAGTATACCTCATATAACAAAACTTAAGAATGCGATATGCGATTTAGAAGAATGTGAAAAGAATGGAATTCAGCGACATCCAAAAAAAAATGTCGAAGTAATATATGGTTTTAAAGAAATAATAGTAACAGATTTACGTGATATCCTTGATACTCAGTATTCTTTAGATCGTGTAGATATCAGCTATGAAGAACTATTTGATAAGTTTGTTGAATACGCGATGCAGCTTGAGTTTAAAAATATAGGATATATCGTCTTTTTGAGATTTTTCTCATTAGGAATAATGCTTGAACTGGGCAAAGATAAGTTAAAACCACTTGTTGATAAGCTTGATACGGATGAGATTGATGATATTCTATTAAGCTATCTTGCTGAAGGCTACGGACTAAAAAGATCATTCAGATCAACAAAGTTCTACAGAGAGTCACCGTATGAAAATGCAGCATCGATATGTGAAGTAGCTGTAACTGATAAAGCCAAAGCAAAAGAGATGCTTAAAGATTATATGAAAAATTACCTTAAGGCCCATTCAGACATGGGATGGCCTAAGGCTGCCAAAGACTGGGCAGATTACAGAGGGCTATGGTCTTATGAAGCGGCAGCAATCTCAAAGCTTTTTGGGATTGATGACAGTGAACTTAAGGATGATATGAATTATCCATATGATCTTGCTCATTATAAGAATGATGAGATTACTGCTCATAGTATAGAGATAATCAAGCCAGTTAAGAAAGAAATCAATCTTGATGTTGCAACAAATGGAATAACAAACAACAGAGAGCTTGAGGGTATTGTTCCTCCTATTTTCCAAGATAGAATAAACGAGCTTATCAGCGATTATAGTACTATTTCCGATAATGAGTTCTGGAGTAAATACAATCTTAGGGAAGTTTGGTTTGAATGCGAAGAGTTTTCTGAAGATAGGAAGAAAGAAGAAATGCTTGGAATGCTGATTGTTTTTGAACTCGTGGAGCTCAGATATATTCTTCAGATTGACTGGAAAGAAGACTTTGAGGATTATGAAGGAGAACTGAAAAACTACTGGAACAAAGATGAGAAGATGAAAGTAGTAAGTTTCGTCCTTGATAACGATCAGCAGTATTATGCATTAGTTCCAACAGATTGCAATGTGAAATCGATTTATGAGATTCCTGTAAATGATATTTAATGAGACTGCTTTATTTGACACCATCAAGAATCCTCCTGAATGGTAGGAACTTGGTGGTGTTTGTTGATAATTGCAAAAAGAAGAGGGCTATGAATCAGCAGGTCCTCCCAACAGACATCCTGCTAAGTCTATTTTTAATAGTGAACCTAATGGGAATATATTAAGGAAAAATGAAATAACTCAGAGTTGGAGAGAAAAGGGAGAAAGATTAATAGAAGTTGAGCCGGGAGTATGGATTGATCCAGGCTTTTAGGAGGGATGATGAATATTAATGAATTTATCAAAAAAAATAATATTGCAATAGTAGCTAGAGCTGATTTGTCGAATAAAAGCTTTGAAATTATAAAAAGAGATTTAGAACTTGAGTCATATGACTTGTTTGAACAGCTAATTATTTATGGGACTGTTGATAATCTAGTTGCTAGTACGGAAGGACAAATCTTGCCAAGAATATGGACTCAGGGGAAATCAAAATGCGTGATAACATATGACAATAATGAACATATAGTTGCTTTATTTTATGAAAATAGCATGGATGCTAAGGAAAACTATTTTTATGCAAAACAGTTGGATTTATTGCTTAAAGAAGTTATATGATTCTCTTTCTTTATGCAGGACTGTCAAATATCTATCATGAACAGATATAAAAGCATGTACGTTAGCTTAGTGGCTTAAGGTACATGCTTTTCTTTTCTCAAACGTCATTGAAATATCTATAAATCTGTTGAAATAGACATGCTAAATATATCATGAATTTGCAGAACGTTGAATTACTTGCTTTTACAGTATGTCGGTATAGTCTGCAATTTATGTAAGTTGTTCTTGTGCATTCTATCGATCTTTTCCTTAGTAGCTTGATCTTCGCACTCGCCTGTCATAACGTATTTATCGAGTGTGTCATATGTGAAGCCGAGCTTGTCCTCATCAGAAAGACCGCAGAGTCCGTCTGAAGGAGTCTTGTGAATGAGCTCCGTGGGAAGACCGAGTGCATCACCGATCTGTCTCATTTCGGTTACAAGGAAGTCTGCGCAGGGACTGAAATCTCCGGCAGCGTCGCCGTACTTTGTGGAATAGCCTACATAGTCTTCAGACTTATTGCAGGTATTTGCAACGCGTCCTCCGTTTGGAAGTGACTGCGCTATAGCATATAAAGTAGCCATTCTTATTCTCGGAGGAGTGTTGATTATCGCATCATTTCCCATTTCTACGCCTGCTTCGGCGAGAGCTTTCTTTTCGCCTTCCACAGCGGGATTGATATTTACAATGTAGTGCTTGATATCAAGAAGCTTGGCAACCTGCTTGGAATCTTCGATATCCTTTTGCTCGCCGTTTGGCATAAGAACGCCGACTACTCTGTCTTTTCCAAGTGCTTTTACAAGAAGAGCGGCAACAATAGTAGAATCTTTTCCGCCCGAAAGACCGATGACCGCGCTGGCCTTAGGGCCGTTGTTATCGAACCATTCTTTTATCCAATTACAAATATTCTCAATTTCTTTTTGGGGATCTAATTCTTTATATTCGCTCATACCGTTTCATGCTCCATTCTCCAGTTAATACATCTTTGTAAGTAATCAACATATGCGGGATTCTTGCACATGCCCTTTCCCTCAACGTCGGAAATCTTGGCAACGTCCTGACCGTTACATGCGGTTGTCTTCATTACAATGTTGAGTGCGGGAACAAAGGTGTCGTTTGCTATGTAAGTACCGATTCCGAACGCAACTCTTGCCTTTCCGTTAAAGTGAGCAAAGATCTTGTCTGCTCTCTCAAAATCGAGGCTGTCACTAAAGAGAAGTGTCTTTGTTGTTGGATCGATTCCAAGACTCTTGTAATGATCGATCATCTTTTCACCCCACTCGATCGGATCGCCGCTGTCGTGACGAACACCTGAGAAAAGAGTTGAATATGTCAGCTGGAAGTCACGAAGGAAGCAGTCTGTTGTGATCGCATCCGTGAGGGCTGTTCCGTTGAGTATTCCATATTCTTTTACCCAAAAATCAAGCGCATACCAGTTGGAATATGCGGGGTTATGTTTGTGATTACCCTGACCAACGCACATGATCCACTCGTGTGCCATGGTTCCTACGGGATTAACACCAAGCTCTTTTGCCAAAAGAACATTTGAAGTTCCGACAAACTTTGAATCGCCGAGATCGGCGTTCTTAAGCTTCATAACAGCAAGCTCCTGAGCCTGTGCGGAAAGTCTTCTTCTGAGACCAAACTCACTGAAAGCTCCGATGGTATATTTCTTATCTGTAAGGGCTTTGATCTTTTCATCAAGCTTCTGCTCAAAAGAAGCCATGAGCTCGTCATAGTCGTAAGCCATCCTGAAATAAACTTCGTTAACGATAGCAAGTGTGGGAATCTCATATAATGAAGTGTTGAGCCATGTTCCGTTGGTCTCAATTGTAAGTCCGCACTCCGCATTCGTTCCGATAGTAAAGTCTTCGTATCTCGGATGCCAAAGACGAAGGAAATCTACATAGGATTTCTTGATCCATTTGATACCCTTAAGGTATGTGAGCTCTTCCTCAGTAAAAGTGAGGTCGCAGTAAGCAAGGATCTGACGCTTGATTTCTTCGACCATCTCTTCTGTGAAAAAGACATCCTTGTTTCTACACTTAAAAGACCAAGTGGTAGTGTAGTCAGGGAAGTTGTGGTAGATTGCCTGTCCCATTGAAAACTTGTAAAGATCTGTTTCAAGTAGACTGCTGATAATGTTTTGCATTTTTTCTCTCCTCATTTAAATGCTGTTTTATAATAGTTTTCCTGTAATGGATAAGTATTCTCTGAAGGTTTCGTTTATATCGTCTGCGTGAATGCCCGGATTTTTTCTTATCTGAGTTCCCGAAGTCTTGATGATTGTGCGATCCACTAGTTTAAAGTTGTGAGTTGGGTAAATTGCGCTGAGCTTCTCAACATAAGAAGGTTCACCTGTGTACCAGTTAAAAGTAGCGCTGTCAGGGCTGATGCCTGCATTTGAGAACAGCTCGTCTCCCCAGAGCACCCAGTTTTCATGGGTGAAGGTTCCGTCTAGACCGAGCTTTTTATCATCAATCTGTACGATAATTACTTTGTCTTTTTGTGTTTCAAACATCTTGGTCACGAGTTTGATACGTGTATTAAAGTCAAGAAAATCGCGTCCGCGGTCATTTTGATAGCCGCAGACGGCGATTATTACTTTATCATTTTCCGAAAGAGCTGTTTTAATAAGTGACTCATGCCCCTTGTGCATGGGAATAAAGCAGCCAAATACAATACCTATATTCATGATGGTGCCTTTCGTTAGTTTTTAGGTATTATATCACACTCACGGCTTTGGAACATATTTTTTCACTAAAAGGCATAAAGAAACCGGCGACCGGACCGACGAGGGCAGCGCAGATGAGCGTACCTATGCCGAAAGTACCGTCAAGAAGCCAGCCTACTATAACAAAAAGGCTGTCTACTATGATCCTCATGATGCTGAATTTCTTCTTGGTCTTATCGCTTACTACTACGGCAACAAGGTCATTGGGGCCTGTTCCGGCATCGGATTTTATTACTATCGTCATTCCGAAAGCAAGGATAATGCATCCGAGGGCAAGAATAATAATCCTTATCGGCAAGGCCGAAACCTTGCCGATAATGGGACTTAATACAAGAGAAATGAAATCTATTATAGGGCCTCCGAATATCATGCATAAAAGAGTTCCTATCTTTATGTAACTTCTGTCAACTGCAAGCAGGATGAAGATTATCAAAAGACTTATCGCAACATGGACGCGTCCGTGCGTAAGTCCGGGGATTAAGCCTATGGAATCAAGGCGCCTGAAAATACCCTGAATCAGGACATTAAAAGGATCGGATCCAAGGTCCACCAAAAGAAACAGTGTTACACCAAGGTGGGCTATTATAAGCCCGATCATCAGAAGTATGATTCTTATTATCCATTCTTTTGCGGCTCTCTTTTTCATGCATTTTCTCCCTATTTAGATTCAGATAATGTTATGAAAAGATGATATTTCTAAGTTTTCTTGTAAGAGGGCCGGTACCATAGTCAAAGCGCTGTACCAGCATGATGAATGTGGTTTTTGTAGACGGGTCGTTTACAAAGTAAGCGCCGAGCCAGCCGTCCCATCCGTATTCACCTTTGCTTCCGATAATAGAAGCCTGTGAAGGATCGTCCATTACTCGCATAAGATTGCCGTATGTAAAGCCCTCAAGCCCCTGCCAGTTATCGAAATCGATCTGCTGATCTTTATTTAGTCTTCCCGAAGTAAGGTATTTAATGCTGTTTGGAGTGAGAATCTGTTTGTTGCCAAATTTTCCGTTGTTAAGGAGCATCTGACCGAAACGTGCGTAATCATCAACAGTAGAGAAAAGACCTGCTCCGCCCGATTCAAACGGGTTAAGACCACCGTCGTTTCTGATTACAAGTCTGTCACCGTGATATTCGACAAGTCTGCCTTTTACATTTTTATATGCTTTTGAAAGACGGTCTTTTTTGCTGTCCGGAACATAGAAATCGGTATCTTTCATTCTGAGAGGATCAAGGATTCTTGCTCTTACAAAGTCTCCGAATGTCATTCCGGAGGCTTTTTCAATAACGGCTCCGAGAACATCTGCGCTTGTTCCGTACTGGAAGTGGCTTCCGGGGAGGAAGTTAAGCGGGATTTTTCCGATCTTTTCAGCAAATTCCATAGTTGACACCATCTTGTCGGTGCCAAGTCTCTTTTCCATTCCGTTCATAAGGCGTCCTACAGAAACCTCGGTAGGAGTGCCGATTCCGGGATATACAAGTCCCGAAGTCATGTTCATAAGGTCGCGGATTCTCATTTTTTTATCAACGGGAACCTTATGTACCTTACCTTTTGAAAGATAAGTCTGATTATTGAAGCTGTCGATGTAGTTTCCTACCGGCTCGCCAAGGTCGATGATTCCGTCTTCAACGAGCATCATGGCTGCGGCTGCAGTAATGGGTTTGGACTGCGAATAGAGTCTGAAAATGGTGTCTCGGCTTATGGGAATACCGTTTTTGATATCCGCAAAGCCGCTCTTTGCAAAGAGGACTTCTTTACCCTCTTTTACCTCGAGTGCAACGACTCCGGCAACCTCCTGTTTATATACTGCTCTGTCCATACATTCTTGGATGAGTTTAAGTTTGTCTCTCATGTTGATCAACCTTTCCCAAATACTTTAAAAATCATACCTAATACGATGGATTGCTCTGTTTTCACAGACGTTCCTCGTTTTTGACCATTTACTATTGTATTACGAAATTGTGTAATATGAAATGGTTATCTCTACCTATAAGTTGTCAATATTATACATTTTGAAAAAAGCAATTCATAATAGAATCATCAAAGGAGAGAAAAGCTATGAAAAACATACTTGCATTCGGTGATTCAAATACATGGGGACTTATCCCCGGAACAAAAGAAAGATACCCCGGCGAAGTCAGATGGACGGGCCTTGTTCAAAATAAACTTGATGACACAAAGATAATAGAAGAAGGACTCTGCGGAAGAACAACCGTATTTGAGGATGAGATAAGACCTTTCAGAAAAGGTGTCGATACACTTCCTCTTATATTGGAAAGTGCTTCACCGCTTGACGGCGTAATTATCATGCTGGGCACCAATGACTGCAAAGCATACTACAACGCCAATCCTCATATAATCGGAAAAGGCCTTGAGCGCTGCATCGAAGAGATTGAGAAGTACGTATCTCCGGAGAAGGTACTTGTTGTATCGCCTATTTACCTTGGAGATGATGTCTGGAAGCCAAGCAAAGATCCCGAGTTTGACACCGCTTCCGTAACAAGGAGCAAAGAACTTGCAGATACCTACAGACGTATCGCGGAAAGAAGAGGAAACAGATTCCTCGCCGCTTCTTCATACGCCAAGGCGAGCAAACGCGACGACGAGCACCTAGATGAGAGAGGACATGAGGCGCTTGCCGAGGCTATCAGCGAAAAGATAGAGGCTATGCAGATATAATAGATATTTACGAAGGTCAGAATGTTTGATACTAAACATTTTGACCTTTTTCCATATACAAACTATTATTGAATAGTAGGTAAAAATCCCGATGATTTTTGGACCTGAAAAATGGAGGGGCGATATGGCGGAACTTAAGTGCCCGCACTGCGGACAGGCGTTTACGGTTGATGATACGGAGCTTGGCTCCATAATGAAGCAGATCAGAGACAAGGAGTTCGAAAAAGATCTTTCGAGCCGCGTTTCGGAGCTTGAGAAGCATTATAAAGAAAAACACGAGCTTGAGCTTGCTGCAAAGGAGAATGAGATAATCCTTAAGAGCAGGTCTCAGTATGAAAAAGAAAAAGAGGATCACAGGAAGGAACTTGAAGACCTTCAGGCCAAGCTTAACAAGGCTCTTGAGGAAAAGAGCCTTCTTTCTATGGAAATAAAAGGAGCCGAAGATAAAACTAAACTTGCGGTTCTTGAAGCCGTCAATAAGGTTGAGAGCGAGAAGAATAAGCTTGCTGCGGCGCTTAACGATGAAAAGCACGAGCTTGAGAATGCTCTTTTGCAGGAAAAAGAAAAAGGAAAGATCCTCTTGGAACAGAAGGAAAAAGAAGTTGAGTTCTATAAGGACTTAAAGACCAAGATGTCCACTAAGATGGTCGGCGAAACGCTTGAGCAGCACTGTGAAATACAGTTCAATCAGCTCAGAGCCACCGCTTTTAAGAATGCATATTTTGAAAAAGATAATGATGCAAGAAGCGGAAGTAAAGGTGATTACATTTACAGAGAGTGCGATGAGAACGGTGTCGAGATCATTTCCATTATGTTCGAAATGAAAAACGAAATGGATGAGACTGCGACCAAGCACAAAAACGAAGATTTCTTCAAGGAGCTTGATAAGGACCGCAATGAGAAGAAGTGCGAATATGCGGTTCTCGTATCACTTCTTGAGAGTGACAGCGAGCTCTACAATGCAGGAATCGTCGATGTCTCTTATAAATTCGACAAGATGTATGTTGTAAGACCGCAGTGCTTCATTCCTATAATCACGCTTCTTAGAAATGCTGCGCTCGGCGCGCTGGAATACAAGCAGGAGCTTGCAATGGTCCGCAATCAGGACATTGATATCTCCAATTTCGAAGACAGCCTAATGAAGTTCAAGGATGATTTTGCTAAAAATTATACGCATGCCAAAAATCATTTTGATAAGGCGATTGAAGAGATTGATAAGACAATTCTTCATCTTGAAAAGGTGAAAAAAGAACTTATTGGTTCGGACAATCAGCTTAGGATTGCCAATAATAAAGTTGAAGATATCAGTATCAAAAAGCTTACAAGGGGCAATCCCACTATGAAAGCTAAATTTGATGAGCTCAAGTAATAGAGCGGAACATCATTATTATACGAGGCATTAAAATGGCAACACAGAACAGAAGAGAATATCTTACTACCACTCCCATTCCAAAGCTTATCATGACGCTGGCTTTTCCTACGATCATGAGCATGCTGGTTACGGGAATCTATAATACCGCGGACACTTTTTTCGTGGCGAGGGTATCAAACGATCCTACGGTAAACACGGCGGCGACTGCGGCAGTAGGACTTGTATTTACGGTTATGGCGCTTATTCAGGCAACGGGTTTCTTTTGCGGACACGGTTCGGGTAATTATCTTTCCAGAATGCTGGGCGCCGAGAATTATAAAGAAGCCGACGAGATGGCTTCAACCGGTTTTGCATTAGCTATAATCCTGGGCGTTATCTTTGCGATAGTCGGAAATGTTTTTTTGACTGATATTGCAAGCGCACTCGGAGCAAAGAGCGCGCAGAGTCTTGCCTTCACCAAAGATTACATGCGAATAATTCTTTTGGGCGCACCTTTTATGATGGCTCAGTTTGTTATAAATAATCAGCTCAGATTCCAGGGAAGCGCATACTATGCGATGATAGGACTTATGAGCGGAGCGGTCATGAATATGGTTCTCGATCCGCTTCTTATCATGGGGTTCCACATGCAGGTTACGGGAGCCGCTATCGCGACCGTAATGGGACAGATAACAAGCTTTGTTGTTCTTCTTATCGGAACGACAAAGGGCGAGAATATAAAACTCAGTATCAAAAATGTAAGGCTTAACGGCCATTATCTTCTTGAGATAGTAAACGGAGGAATACCGTCTTTATTCAGGCAGGGCCTTGCTGCTATCGCAACCCTCCTTCTTAACAGAACAGCAGGTGCGATCGGCTCAGACGCTGCGATTGCCGGAATGAGCGTTGCGACAAGGATCATGATGCTCATGGCTTCTGCGCTTATAGGATTCGGTCAGGGTTATCAGCCTGTATGCTCGTTTAACTACGGCGCGGGGCTTTTGAAGAGAGTAAAAGACGGCTTTAATTTCTGCGTAAAGTACTCGACGCTTTTCCTCATCGGTATCGGCGCGGTCTGCTACTATTTCGCCCCGAATCTGATAGCTCTTTTTTCTAAGGATCATGCAGCGGTTGAGGTTGGAATCAAAGCACTCAGATTCCAGTGCATCACACTGTTCTTATCAGGTCCCATCGTTATCAGCAACATGATGCTTCAGTCGATCGGAAAAGGTGTTAAGGCTTCGATCACAGCATCCGCCAGAAACGGTATCTGCTTTATCCCGCTCATTCTTTTGCTCCCCAGATTATTTGGGATCACCGGAGTTGAGATCACACAGTCGTGTGCAGATATATTATCTACACTTATCGCTGTTCCGCTGGCTTATTCGGAGCTTAGAACCTTTAAGGACTGAGTAAGGTGGCGCAATCAAAAAAATTTTTTTAAAAAGAGAGTTGACAAAAAGAAACTTCAATGTATACTTGTATACAAACAAAGGCGTTTTGATTCACTTAGTGTTTCAGAGCGCCTTTCACTGTTATTCTTATTCATACTCATCCTAATACAGATGCATTGAAACAATGGCGTTTCGGTTTGATACCGGAGCGCCTTCTTTGCATTTGGGAAAGAAAGGCAACAGCTTATGGCAATGATCAAGCTTGAAAATGTAAATAAAAACTTTGGAGACCTGCACGTTCTTAAAGACGTGAATCTTGAAGTCGAGGAGGGAGAAAAGCTTGTAATAATCGGTCCTTCCGGTTCCGGCAAATCGACAACCGTTCGGTGTATGAATTTTCTTGAGGTTCCAAGCAGCGGACACGTTTACATTAACGGGACGGAGCTTACGACCAAGAATAAGACCAAGGTCATAAGGGATAACACTTCGATGGTATTTCAGCAGTTTAATCTGTATCCCCACATGACAGTACTTAAAAATCTCACGATCGGGCCCATAAAGCTGCAGCATAAGCCCAAGAAAGAAGCGGAGGAACTTGCTTATCACTATCTTGATATTGTTGGGCTAAGTGACAAAGCGGATGTTTATCCCACAACTCTTTCGGGCGGACAGCAGCAGAGAATAGCGATTGCCAGAGCACTTTGTTCGCAGAGTAAGATAATTCTTTTTGATGAACCGACATCGGCGCTTGATCCCGAGACAATTCAGGAAGTTCTTGACGTAATGATCAAGCTTGCAAAAGAAAATATAACGATGGTGGTCGTTACCCACGAGATGGGATTTGCAAAACAAGTTGCTGACAGAGTGATCTTCATGGAGGACGGACAGATAATCGAGTCCGGTACTCCGGAGCACTTTTTCAATAATCCTGAGAGCGAAAGAGTAAAACAGTTCTTGGGAAAGATAATCAGGTAATAGATAGGAGGAACAATATTATGAAAAAGAAGGTTTTGAGTGCAATAATGGCGGGAGTGATGAGCGCCATGCTGGTAGCGTGCGGAAGCGCAGCACCTGAAAGTACGGCATCGGCGGATTCAACAGATACTATAGTCGTTGCAGCGTCCGAGGATTCAATCGCAGCGCCTGCTTCTGAAGATGTACAGGCTATTAAGGACAGAGGAGTATTAAAGGTCGGAGTTAAGAATGCCGTTATGGGATTTGGCTTCGAAGATCCTCTTACAGGTGAGTATACGGGACTTGAGATCGAACTTGCCAAAGCACTTGCGGATAAGCTTGGAGTCGGCATTGAGTTTACAGCCGTTACCGCAGCTACAAGAACAGAGCTTCTTGATTCGGGCGATATCGACTGCGTACTTGCGACATTTACAATAACCGATGAGAGAAAAGAAAGCTGGGATTTCACGACTCCCTACTACACAGACTATGTAAGCGTTCTTGTTGAAGATTCCAAGGGAATTAAGACGCTTGACGATCTTGTTGATGCTACTGTCGGTGTTTCATCCGGATCGACATCAGCCAAGTCACTTGTAAAAGCTATGATCGAAAAAGGCCTGATAAGCGGAGACGGTTTTGATGAAGAGAGCTTTGATCCCGCAACATGGACTACAGGTATTAAGTTCAGACAGTACGATGATTATCCGACAATTTCCACTGCTCTTAGCGCTGGTGAGGTTGATGCGTTCTGCGTAGATAAGTCAATTCTTGCTATCTACAAGACAGAGGGAAGATCATACATCGATGCAGAGTTTGCTCCTCAGGAGTACGGCATTGCAACAACAAAAGGTTCCGGACTTTCAAAGGTTGCAGAGGAACTCGTTTCCGCAAGCTTAAGCGACGGAACGATTGATAAGCTTATAAAAGATAACGGACTTGATTAAGTAAGGATAGCGGAGGACCGGTGATGTCAGGATTATTATCTCCAAGAGCATGGAACAAAATATGGACATATAGAGGAACATTTTTACTTGGTTTTGCCAATACTCTGAAAACTGCCTTGGTAGCTCTTTTGATAGCTCTTGTACTTGGTATTGTTTTCGGACTTATGGCTACAAGCGGTAAAAAAGTTCTAAGGACAATAAGCAGAATATACGTTGAGGTAATACAGAACACACCGATTCTTCTTCAAATGTGCTTTTTATATTACGCACTGGCTTTTTCCGGACACAGCCCCGGAATCATAGTTACAGGCTTTTTGGCACTTGGAATTTATACAGGTGCATATATGGCAGAGGTAATAAGAGCGGGAATCGAATCGGTTCCCAAGGGTCAGTTTGAAGCGGCGCAGGCTCAGGGCTTTGGATATGCGGAGAGGATGTTCTACATCATAATCCCTCAGAGTATCAAGGTGATTTTACCGCCAATGACCAACGTGATAGTCAATATGATAAAAAACACATCATGTTTATACATTGTAGGAGGTGCGGATCTGTTATCTTTGACATACAGTTTTGTAACAGGTGAAAACACAGGCGGTTCCTATGCTCCCGCATATATCGTCTGTGGAGTGATCTTCTTTTTGATATGCTTCCCGTTATCAACTTTTGCTTCAATGTGGGAGTCATCACTTAAAAAGAGAGACAGCAAAGTGTTCCAAAACGGAAGACCTAAGGAGGCATGATATGAGTACATTGGGA
This sequence comes from Butyrivibrio sp. INlla21, assembly GCF_900116875.1. Classification (GTDB taxonomy): domain Bacteria; phylum Bacillota; class Clostridia; order Lachnospirales; family Lachnospiraceae; genus Butyrivibrio. The sequence goes on along the minus strand of NZ_FPCC01000005.1, from coordinate 175,895 downwards.
AACAGTCTTTCGATGTTAAAAGACCCGGCAATAATAAAGTTCATACTGCAAGGAGTTCTTTTTACCATGATCATATCGGTTGCCGCGGTTCTTTTCAGCATAGCAATAGGAACAGTGCTTGCCTTGATGAGAAACTACTGCGTAAGTAAAAAGAGCAGGATATTTAAGGCTGCATCAGCCATCTACATAGAGATGTTCAGGAACACACCGCTTTTATTCTGGATATTTATATGCGTTGTTTTTTGCCCGACTCCCGGCTTTGTTGATAAGCAGATGTTCGGATTGTCTTCCGTAAATAACAAGCTTCTTTTCAAGGCAGCAGTCGCACTTATCCTGTATACGTCCGGTGTTATAGCGGAGATAGTAAGAGGTGGACTTAATTCGGTGGCACCCGGACAGATTGAAGCCGGACATTCACAAGGGTTTTCGATGCTCCAGATAATGTGGTACATAGTGCTTCCGCAGACATTTATGTTACTGGGTTGATCATAGGTGAAGGCGAATCGCATGCATGGGTAGAAGTCATCAATGAAGGAAAATGGTTTGGTTTTGATCCTACCAACAATTGCATTGTTTTGGATTCACATATTAAGCTTGGATGCGGTAGAGACGCCACAGAATGTCAGATAAACAGAGGAATTATGCATGGAGGCGGCGATCAGACACAGGCAGTTTTTGTTAGTGTTGAGGAGATAAGCCCCGAGAAAAGTATTATAAGCAGTGGAGTATTGTTCTAATGATAAAGACTGTAGCAGAGGTTCTATTACCTGTTGATGAAGTGTTGAGAATTAAGAAAAGACGTATAGAACCCGATGATAAAAAAGAAGGCATGAAACGCATAAGTATTGTAACCGGAGTTCACGGTGATGAACTCGAGGGACAATATGTTTGCTTTGAGCTGGCAAGGCGTATTGAAGAAAAAAAGGAATGCCTGAACGGTGTAGTTGATATATATCCGGCAATGAATCCACTTGGAATAGACTCAATCACGCGTGGAATACCGGCGTTTGATCTTGATATGAACAGAATCTTTCCGGGTAATGCAGACGGTAATATGACTGAATCACTGGCGGCAAATATAATAAAGGATATTTCAGGGTCAGATGTTGTACTTGACATACACGCAAGTAATATATATTTAACCGAGATACCACAGATAAGAATAAATGAACTTCATGAGAAAGAACTGATTCCTCTTGCGCAGCAGTGTAATGTGGATTTTATTTGGGTTCATGGTGCAAGTACTGTTTTGGAATCAACGCTTGCATATAGCTTAAACAGTACGGGAACGCCCTGTCTTGTTGTTGAGATGGGCGTGGGAATGCGAATAACAAAGGAATACGGAGATCAACTTGTAGAGGGTATCTTGAATCTTATGAAGTCTATAGGTATATGGAAAGGAAAAGTAAGAGCATCCAGAAAGGCTATAGTTTCGAAGAAGGCTGATGATGTATGCTTTCTTAATGCTGCATCGGGAGGATTGTTTATTCCCGGTGTAAAGCATTGGGAGAGATTAAAAAAGGGAGATATTATAGGACGCATCATTGATCCGCTTTCAGGGAAAGTGCTTGAAAATGTTATTAGCCCTATAGATGGAATTTTATTCACTATTAGAGATTATCCCATAGTTGATGAGGGATCGCTTATCGGAAGACTTTTGAAAGAGGAAGTCGTGGCAGTATGAAAAAGAAGATAATTTATGAAATAAAAGGTTTATATAGAGATAGTTTTAGGATAACAGGTTTTGAATTCGGCAAAGGAAAGAAAGCGTTGTGCATAGTCGGAAGCATGAGGGGGAATGAAGTTCAGCAATTATACTGTTGTTCACAGCTTGTGAAGAAATTCAAACAGTTAGAGGAAGAAGGTAGGATTGCCTCCAATATTAAAATACTGATTATTCCGTGCTGCAATCCGTATTCCCTGAATATTCAAAAGAGATTTTGGCCGATTGATAATACGGATATCAACAGAATGTTTCCGGGATTTAATCTCGGAGAAACAACACAGAGGATTGCTGATGGTATTTTTTCCAAAATAAAAGATTATAAATATGGAATACAGTTTACGTCATTTTATATGCCGGGAGAATTTGTTCCGCATGTCAGGATGATGGATGAAGGATATTCAGATATTAAAACGGCTGAGGAATTTGGCCTTCCTTATGTTGTAAAAAGAACTGTAAGACCATATGATACAGCAACACTTAATTACAACTGGCAGGTTTGGAATACGAAAGCCTACAGTTTATATACTTCGACTACGAGCAGAATTGATAAGAACAGTGCAGGACAAGCGGTCTTATCAATACTAAGATTTTGCAACAGCCATGGGTTTGTAAAATATCATGAGCGAGGTGAACATCCGACGAGAATAATAAGCGATAAAGATCTGATCAGTGTTCGAACTGCAAAATCCGGAATATTTGAACCGCTCGTCAAGGTAGGGGAGCATATAAAGGAAGGGACATCTCTGGCGGAAATAATAGATCCGTATGACGGAAGAGTAATGGAGACCTTGTACGCTCCTACAGACGGAATATTGTTTTTTATGCATTCCAACCCCATTACTTATGCGGAGACTGCTGTTATTAAAATAATAAAAAAAGTTTGATATAGCGCTAAATGTATTATGGGAATATAATGATATCAGAGGCAAAGGCGCCAAGAAATTGGTGGTCTTTGCCTTTTTCTTTTGGAACTTTTTATTTCAATTATATCCTAAAGTCCCGTCATTTTATACCAAGGGTTGATCATGTCGGGACATCGACTCCCATGAGCTCATAGAGCTCACGCTGTTTTGCTGTTATCTCAGATAGATGATGAGCCTTACCGGGTTGCTGGTAATACTCAATGGTATCCAGTTCATCAAGCAGCGACTGTATCGTATAGTTACTGAACAGGCCGTTATCATCCATCTGCTTTTTGATATAAGACACCATTTGAAGCGCTACAAACTGTATAAACAGCTTGCCTTCAAAGTTCTCTTCAGATGCAACAGACATGCGTCTCATAGAAAGACGTTCCTTAAGGTTTCCGAAGGACTTTTCAATGAGATCCTTGAGGCGGTATATGCGCAGAGCTTCCACCGGGTCCTTGATTCCGTTGGTCATAAGAGCAAAGTATCCGTAGTTCTTCTCAGCCTTGCGGATTGCATCTTCCTTGAAACTGTAGACTTTGCCCCTTACAGGTGTCTCATGTATTGTAAAGTACTTCTGATAGAGCTTTTCATCAGCAGGATCAGGAGTTCCGTTTACCAGGTTGTTTTCAAGACGGTCAAGCATAGCATTGAACCTCGTCTTGTCATCAGTAGCTTTCTGGTCATTATAGTAGAAGTGGAGATATATACGCTTTTTATCAGTGATTATCTCTCCGCTGCGGACCTTTTCTTCTGTATAGGTCCACTCTTCTGTAAATGACATGACATATAGTTTTAACTCAGAATTATAGTTATAGCGGGTAACAAAATCCGCACGGATCTTATCAAGCCTGTCGCTTACTTTGCTCAGTGACAGCTTTGCTCCGATAAGGAACTTGTGGTGGTGCTTCATGAGGTCGTTGATATTCTTCTCGCTGTAGAAACCTCTGTCCATGACAAGCTTGAGCTTGTCAAGTTTGAGGAAATCAACATCCTTAATGAGATTCTCTATAGTCTTAACATCCGTGATGTTGCCTGCAAGCTTTCTGTAGTATACAGGAAGCATTGATTCCTCTCCATAAAGGAGCGCAAGATTTATCTGCGGAAGTGAGTCGCCTTCTTTGTTCTTTCCATACTTGGCCTGCTTTATCAGGGTTGAGTATGAAGAGATAGATGTTGTATCAAAAGCAAGGTATTCGTTCATGCCGTGGCGTTTGGCCTGGTACTTGAAATAATCCATCTTGGTCTCTTCAGTTATGAGACCGAAAAGTTCGCTGCTTCTCTGTGAAGGGATGTCCTTGCCATATGGATGCCTGTGAGTTATGCCCCATTTATGGAACCTGTACATAGGCTGACCTTCCTCAAGAACAAGATAATAGGCCAGAGACAGGATCTGCGGAGCGAGGTCACCAAAGCATTTACCAAGGTCAGCTGCAATGCCAGTCTTACTACATATCTCATTCAGAAGATATGTGGATCCATAGAACTGACGTAGACAGATGTCAGTAGGAACCGGACCGGTCTTAGGTGATGTGAGGCTCTGTTCATACTCAGCCTTAAGCCTATGGAATGTTTTGTTAGGAGTAAATGTTTTTCCATCATACTTGCCTATGTACTCACGTTTATGATCAGCACACTGTTTTTCAGCGTTCCAAAAAGGCTTGTCGATATAGGCGTAACCGTTCTGACACCTTACTTTGCTTGTGATCCAGGGTTCGTTAATCTTCAGTTCCATATCAATCCCTCCTTGGTATAATTATACCAAGGAATTGTTAGAAACGCAAGCAAAATGAGCTATTTTGATACAATATATTGTGGGCGCAAAGCCTGTAAATACAAGACTTTGCGGGAGTTGATTAACTGAGTTTATACCGCATCCTTGGTATAAATTCACGGGAGCTTAGGTTATATGAGCGGAGGTACTATCTATGGCAGCATTTGACAGAGTAATGTCCGGCATACCCGAGATGGATGAAGCGCTTGATAATATCAGGCTTGGAGATAACGTTGTTTTCAGAGTTTCGGAACTGTCCGAGTTCAAGCTATTCGTTGACCCGTATATTGAGCAGGCCAAAAAAGATAAGAGGAACATTATCTATTTTCGTTTTGCAACCCACGAGCCTCTTGTGGAGGACTGCCCTGAAGTTAAGACTGTGCAGGTTCCGCTGTCTCACCGATTTGAGACCTTCACCGTTGAGATCCATAATGTTATAGAAAAAGAGGGTAAGGATGCCTTCTATGTTTTCGATTGCCTGTCGGAGCTTCAGATCGCGTGGGCAACAGACCTTATGATGGGCAATTTTTTCAGAGTTACCTGTCCGTTTCTTTTTATTCTTGATACAGTCGCTTTTTTCCCTATAATCAGAGGAAAGCATTCTTTCCATTCAATAAATAAGATCCTTAACACAACACAGCTGTTTCTTGATGTGTATTCCGATTCAAAAAATGTATATGTCCGTCCCGAAAAAGTCTGGAACCGTGATTCGGAGACCATGTTCCTTCCGCATATTTACAGGAAGGAGGACGGCTATTTCAGACCGATCTTAGACGGAGTTCAAAGTAGCCGCTTTTACCAGCTACTGGACAATTTCCAGCGCCCCGGTGAAGATCAATATGTTGATTTCTGGGATAAGTTTTTTAATACGGCGAAGTTCCAATATGACAGCCACATGGATATGGAAGAACCCTGTGACATCATGTGCAAGGTCATGATGACCAGAGATGACAAGATGAGAACCATGGTAAAAAAGCACTTTAGACCCGAGGACTATTTCAATGTCAGGAGCCATATGATAGGCACAGGTCTTATCGGCGGAAAAGCCTGCGGTATGCTTCTTGCCAGAGCTATCATCAGAAATACCGAGCCTGAGATAAACGAGATATTGGAGCCACATGATTCCTTTTTCCTTGGATCCGATATCTATTACACGTACATAGTGGACAACGATTTCTGGGATATCAGAGTTCGCCAGAGAACGGAAGAGGAGTATTTTTCCCTTGCGGAAGAGTTTGCGGATAAATTAAGATCCGGCGTATTTGCGGAGGATTTCAAAACGCAGCTAAAGCACATCCTTGAATACTACGGACAAGATCCTTTTATTGTCCGCTCGAGCAGTATCCTGGAAGACGGCTTTGGCAATGCCTTTGCGGGAAAGTATGAGTCGGTATTTTGCGCCAACAGAGGAACGCTTGAAGAGAGACTTGAAGAGTTTGAGAACGCCATAAGAACGGTCTATGCAAGTACTATGAGTCTTTCCGCACTTGATTATCGTAAGAGAAGAGGTCTGGATAAAAGAGATGAGCAGATGGCGCTACTTGTTCAAAGGGTTTCGGGCTCATACTACGGACAGTACTATATGCCCTGCGCGGCAGGTGTTGGCTATTCATACAGCCCGTACAAATTTCTGTCCGGAATAGATCCTAAGGCGGGAATGCTCAGACTTGTCATGGGACTTGGAACATCGGCTGTAGACAGGACGATGGGCTCATATCCACGTCTTGTAAGTCTTGATATGCCTGAGGCAACTTCGTGCGTTACAATCGCGGAAAAGCATCAGTTCTCACAAAGAGCTGTGGAAGTAATGGATGTAACAGAGCATGAGCTAAAGCGCCTTGAACTTAGAGACCTTGAGAAGAAGCTTCCGATGTATCTTGTAAATACACTTCTTGAGCACGACTACGAGGTTGAGGATTCATTAAAAGAGCGCGGAATAATCCGTGATGTAAGATTTATTTCCTGTAAGGGACTAGTCAAAAAAGAAGAGATAATGAAAAGAATGCAGCGGATGATGCATTGCATTCATGAGGAGTATGAGCATCCCGTTGATATAGAATTTACGATCAATTTGTCGGAAACCGGAGAGTATTCGATAAATCTTTTGCAGTGCAGACCGCTACAGGTGTCCAAGGATACAGGCAGCGTAACGATTCCTGAGAATGTACCTGCCGAGAATATTTTGATGGAAACATTGGATTCTTCGATGGGCCTTTCAAGAAGTGTTCCTGTAGATCTTATCGTATACGTTGATCCCAAGGCTTATTACAACATGCCATATGCGGATAAGCCCGGTATCGCTAGTATTATCGGAAAGGTCAATTGGACCTACAGAGATAAAGGAAGACACATGATGCTCATAGTTCCCGGACGTATCGGCACATCTTCACCGGAGCTTGGCGTTCCCACTACCTTTGCGGATATTAGTGAGTTTGAAGCCGTATGCGAGGTTGAGGAAAAGGAAGCAGGATACAATCCCGAGCTGTCATACGGAAGCCATATCTTCCAGGATCTTGTGGAAGCGGACATTCTCTATACTGCGGTTTTCTCAGGAGAGAAGACAAAAGTATTTGCACCTGAGAGCTTTAAGAAGGGCAAAGATATCACATCGGAGTTTACTGAAAGTGAATCAGAACGCGGCATTGTAAGCGTATATGATATGAAGGATCTGGATTGTACTCTCTACTACGATCTTGAGAAGAATCATCTGATGATAAAACTGTAATAACCAAAGTTTATACTCCGCTATAAGTATTCCTTAATTTTCACGAGTGGACCCTTATGCTATGATTCAATCATCAAATAAAAAACACGAACAAAAATGATGATAAAGGAGAAACGAATTATGGCAGACATCAAAGAAAGCGCATTGGATCTTATCGGAGGAACACCTCTTCTTAAACTCAACGGATACAGCAAGAAGGTTGGAAATACAAATGCAACAATCCTTGCAAAGCTTGAGTATTTAAACCCCGCAGGATCGGTTAAGGACAGAGTAGCACTCAGCATGATAGAGGATGCTGAAAAGAGCGGAAAGCTTAAACCCGGAGCAACAATCATCGAGCCCACAAGCGGAAACACAGGAATCGGACTTGCAGCAGTTGCAGCAGCAAAGGGATACAAAGCAATCCTTACACTTCCCGATACGATGAGTGTTGAGAGAAGAAATCTTCTTAAGGCATACGGCGCAGAGATAGTTCTTACAGAAGGCGCTAAAGGAATGAAGGGAGCAATCGCTAAGGCAGAAGAGCTTGAGAAAGAAATTGAAGGATCATTGATCCTCGGACAGTTTGTTAACCCTGCAAACCCTGCAATCCACAAAGCAACAACAGGCCCCGAGATCTGGGAGCAGGCAGGCGGACAGGTTGATATCTTTATCGCAGGTATCGGTACCGGCGGAACAATCACAGGTGTAGGTGAATACCTCAAGGAGCAGAATCCTAACGTTAAGGTTGTCGCAGTTGAGCCCGCAACAAGCCCTGTTCTTTCAAAGGGTGAAGCAGGACCTCACAAGATCCAGGGTATCGGTGCAGGATTCGTCCCCGATACACTTAATACAAAGATTTACGATGAAGTAATTGCTATAGAAAACGACGATGCATTCAAAGAGGGTAAGAACTTCGCAGTATCAGAAGGTATCCTCGTAGGTATCTCATCAGGTGCGGCTCTTAAGGCAGCTACAATCGTTGCAGCAAGACCCGAGAATGCAGGAAAGAATATCGTTGTACTTCTTCCCGATTCAGGTGACAGATATCTTTCAACACCTTTATTTGCGAACTAAACGCTTGAAGAATTGCAAAAACGGTCATTTCCGTAAAGCAATTCGCATATCATTCTCATATACATGAAAAATAATGAGATCGCTTATCATCATATATGATGAGCGATCTCAATTATTAAAAGGAGCATTCTACGTGGGTAAATACGATTTTGGTAAAGATATCGACAGGCGCGGAACGAGCAGCCTTAAATATGACTTTGGAATAGAGAGAAGAAGGCGTGACGATCTGCTTCCTTTGTGGGTTGCGGATATGGATTTTAAACTTCCCGATGAGATTCTTGATGACATTAAGATAAGAGTAGATCACGGAATCTTTGGCTACACAGATCCCAAGGATGATTATACGCAAGCTGTCGCAAATTGGTTTAAGAAAAGACACGGATTTGATATTGATTATGATTGGAACATTGTCGTACCGGGAGTTGTATATGCAATAGCCGTTGCTGTAAGAGCTTTTACGGAGCCCGGCGAAAGCGTTATTATCCAGGAGCCTGTCTACTATCCGTTCAGAGAGACAATAGAACTTAACAAAAGAAAAGTCGTAAACAATCAGCTTGTATATAAGAACGGACATTACGAGATCGACTTCGAAGATTTTGAAAAAAAGATAGTTGAAGAAAACGTAAAGCTCTTTTTATTATGCAGCCCTCACAATCCGGCAGGAAGAGTGTGGACAAAAGAGGAGCTTTTAAGACTCGGGGATATCTGCTTAAAGCACAACGTTCTTATTTTTGCGGATGAGATTCATTTTGATTTTGTATTTAAAGGATATAAGCATACATCGTTTATTACTCTGGGAGAGAAGTACAAGGACAATCTGATCCTCGGAACATCCCCGAGTAAGACTTTCAATATAGCGGGGCTTCAGATTGCAAACATAATTATTCCAAACACTTCGTTGAGAAATAAATTTGATCGTGAAAACGGAGCGGGAGGCTACAGTCAGTGCAATGTGCTTGGACTTGTAGCAACCAAAGCCTGCTATGAAAAAGGAGAGCAGTGGGTAGACGAACTCCTTGAATATCTTGAAGGAAATCTTGATTACATCAGAAATTTCATAAAAGAAAAACTGCCTAAGGTTAAGCTTATAGAACCTGAAGGAACATATCTTATATGGCTCGATTTTTCAGAGGTTACTACCGACTACAGAGATTTAAGGAATCTTATTGAAAATGAGGCAAAGCTCTGGCTCGACGGAGGAATAATCTTTGGCAGAAAGACGGCTCTTTTTGAAAGAATAAATATAGCAAGTCCAAGAAGCATTATAGAAAAAGCAATGGAACAGCTGTATGAAGCATATGAAAAGAGATATGGTAAAACCTGACAAAATGGCATAACAGGTTACAGGAAAGATATCGGGAGGAGTAAAAGTGAGTACGGAAAACGGCTGTAGACTACAGGAAAAATATAGCGCTGACACCAAGTGTCAGCTTAATGATGAGAAGTTAAAAGATATTTGGGGAGCGGTAAGTTACCCTATTTATCAGACGGCGACATTCGCGCACAAGGGCCTTGGAGAGAGTACGGGATTTGATTATACAAGGCAGCAGAATCCCACGAGGCAGCAGCTTGAGTCTGTTGTGGCTCTTTTGGAAAACGGAAAAGATGCGATCGCATTTTCAAGCGGAATGGCTGCAGTTGCGGCTGTGATGGAGCTCTTTTCACCGGGAGATCATTTTATTATCGATTCGGATCTCTATGGCGGAAGCGTTAGACTCTTTAATGAGATAAGTAGAAAGAACGGCCTGTCATATACCGCTGCGAATCTGAGCATTGAGGATGTTTTTCCTCTTATTAAAGAAAATACCAAGGCAGTTTATATAGAAACTCCGACCAATCCTATGATGAACGTTACGGACATTGAAGAGCTTGCCAAAAAAGTTCATGAAAAAGGATTGATTCTGATAGTTGATAATACTTTCTTATCACCCTATTATCAGAATCCGCTCGATCTTGGAGCTGATATAGTTATTCATTCGGGAACAAAGTTCCTTGGAGGTCATCATGATACGATAGGAGGTTTTGTGATCGTTAATGATGAAGATCTCAATGAGAGACTTCGCTTTATCTATAAAACAACGGGTGCAGGACTAAGTCCTTTTGACAGCTGGCTTATTTTAAGAGGTATACGGACGCTTTCCGTAAGACTTAACAAGGCACAGGAAAATGCATTTGCGATCGCGGAGTACCTTAAGAAAAATAAGCATGTCACCAAGGTAATCTACCCCGGATTAATAGAGCATCCCGGCTATGAGATCATGAAAAAGCAGGCAAGAGGCTTTGGCGCGATGCTCACCTTTGAGGTTGATTCCGCTGAGTTTGCAAAAGAGATTTTGGCAAATGTTGAACTCATTTATTTTGCAGAGAGCCTTGGAGGAACTGAGACACTTATCACCTATCCCATAACTCAGACGCATGCGGATGTCCCTGCGGACGTTCTTGAAAAGAATGGCATAAACGACCGTATTCTCAGGCTTTCTGTGGGAATCGAGGGAATAGAAGATCTGATAAACGAGTTCGAAAGAGTGTTTAAAAAAGCAGAGGGATAAGTTTTATTTATACCCTGCTATAAATTATAAGTGTTTTACAATGGCAGCGAACTAAAGCATAATGCATATAACGTCATTATTAAAACCTACTTACCGAGTAGGGAGATGGGTTATAAAACAGGCGAGGAGATAAAGTTTATGGCAAAGGCAGAAATACCAAAGACTACAGAAGTCGATGAGGCTCTTTTGGAAAGCATAGTTGAGAGCATCAAAAGTATACAGTATGGCACGATAACAATAACAGTACACGATGGCAAAGTAACTCAGCTCGAGACAAGCCGTAAACAGAGATTCTGAGAGGAGATTTGATTATGGCAAGAACATATGAAGAGCTTGAGAAAAACCATCCTTGCTTTGGCGGATGTAAGTTCAATGCGGGAAGAATTCATCTTCCTGTAAGTCCCGGATGTAACATAGCTTGCAGATTTTGCGACAGGACAATAAATGATGTCGAGCAAAGACCAGGCGTAACTTCTAAAGTGATATCCCCTGACGAAGCAAATACATTTATAGACAGAGCACTTGGATTTGTGCCGAACATCAAGGTGGCAGGAATTGCAGGCCCCGGCGATACATTGGCGACGGATTACGCTTTTGAGACTTTTAAAAAGATAGGAAAAAGCCATCCCGAACTTCTAAAGTGCATGAGCACAAACGGACTTCTTCTGTATGAAAAAGCGGACGAACTGATTGAGGTCGGAATCGATACTCTGACGGTTACCGTTAACGCAGTCGATCCCAAGATTGAAGCCAAGCTCAATGGATATATCATTTGGCACGGCGAGAAGATATACGGAGAGGAAGGCGCAAAGATTCTTATCGAGAATCAGCTCAAAGGAATCAAGAAGGTCGCAGATGCGGGAGTGACGCTCAAGATCAACACCGTTCTCGTACCGGGAATAAATGATGAGCACATAGCTACCATCGCAAAGACGGTCAAAGAAGCCGGAGCGCTGATGTATAACATTATTCCGCTGATACCGCAGCATCAGCTTAAAGATATACCAAAGCCGACATGTGAGCAGATAGAAAAAGCCAGAGAGGATGCGGAGCAGTACATCAAAGTGTTCAGACACTGCGCACACTGCCGTGCAGATGCGGTCGGAGTTCCGGGAATGAGCGAGTACAGCAAGCTCGTATACCAGAGCAGAGTTAACGTAAGGAATACATTTTCACATGGATAAAGCAGTTTACAGAGTCGCGCTTGCATCTACAGACAACCGATATGTAGATCAGCATTTCGGAAGAGCCGAAAGCTTTTTGATAGTTGATGTTGATGAGAACGGCGACTATGAGGAAATTGAACAGCGTTTTGTGATTCCGGTATGTGAAGGCGGGCATCACAACGCTGAGAAATTAAAAAGAGGAGTAGACGGCGTTGCGGATTGCAATTTCGTTCTGGTAGCCAAGATCGGAGGCGGAGCGATGGGCGAACTCGAAGAGCGAGGAATCGCAGCATTTGAAATGCCGGGACCCGTAGATGCGGCGATAAAAAAGCTGGACGGGTACCTCAGATTACTTAAGGAAATGAACAGCATAAGCGGACAGTAAAAAAGCTGACCGGTCAACCGGAGGTTTTGTGAATGTAAGAAAATAGCTTACTTTTGCAATGCCTTTTTTTATACATAAAAAATAAGAAAGAGGAGAAAAGAAAAAATGGCAGAACTAAGGCAGATAGCAATTTACGGAAAAGGAGGAATCGGAAAGTCAACAACAACACAGAATCTTACAGCCGGACTCGTTGAGCACGGTAAGAAGGTAATGGTAGTTGGTTGTGATCCCAAGGCGGATTCAACAAGACTTCTTCTTGGAGGACTTGCTCAGAAGACGGTTCTTGACACTATCAGAGAAGAGGGTGAAGACATTTCACTCGACAGGATCATGAAGGAAGGATTCGGAGGAACCAAGTGCGTAGAGTCAGGCGGACCCGAACCCGGTGTAGGATGTGCAGGTAGAGGTATCATCACTTCAATCAACATGCTTGAGAACCTCGGCGCATATACAGACGATCTTGATTATGTATTCTATGATGTACTTGGAGACGTTGTGTGCGGTGGTTTCGCAATGCCCATCCGTGAAGGTAAGGCAAAAGAGATCTATATAGTAGCAAGTGGCGAGATGATGGCTCTTTATGCGGCAAATAACATCTCAAAGGGTATTCAGAGATACGCAAGAACAGGTGGCGTAAGACTTGGTGGTATCATCTGCAACTCAAGAAACGTAGACAGAGAGCTTGATCTTTTAAGAGCATTTTCAAAAGAACTCGGAACAAAGCTTCTTTACTTTGTACCCAGGGACAACGTTGTTCAGCACGCTGAGATCAACAAGAAAACGGTTATCGAATACAAGCCCGATTCAAATCAGGCACAGGAATACAGAAACCTTGCACAGGCAGTTATCGAGAACACAGATTTCGTAATTCCCACACCAATGACACAGGAGAGACTTGAAGAGATCCTTATGGAGTATGGAATGATGGAACTCTCAGACGATTACAAGATCTGATATATACAGAAGGATTCAGACTTAAGGAGGAAAAGGTATGTCACGCGTATACAAATCTATTACGGAACTTGTGGGCAGAACACCGCTTTTAGAGCTTTCAGGATATGAAAAAAAACATAATCTTAAGGCAAATATTATCGGTAAGCTTGAGTATTTCAATCCAAATCAGAGCGTAAAGGACAGAATTGCACTTGCCATGATAGAGGATGCGGAGAAGAGTGGAAAGCTTAAGCCCGGAGACACTGTTGTTGAGACAACAAGCGGAAATACAGGTATCGGACTTGCAGCTATCGCCGCAGCAAAAGGATATCCTTTCAGAGTTTATATTCAGGATCAGGTTAGTAAAGAAAGATTCCAGGTAATTCAGGCATTTGGCGGAAAGACAATCAAGCTTGGTGAAGAGCCTGTTATTGCTAAGGTTCTTGAGGAAACAGGCGGCGATTTCGTTGCTGCCATCAAGGCACTTAAGGAAGACGTTCTTGATAAGGAAGATCATGTAGTGTTTCTCGATCAGTGTTCCAATCCTGCAAACCCTGCGGTTCATAAGAGAACAACAGGTCCCGAGATATGGGAAGATACAGACGGACAGGTTGATATTCTTGTAGCCTGTGTAGGTACAGGCGGAACTGTTTCAGGAACAGGTGCTTATCTCAAGGAAAAGAATCCTAACATAAAGATAGTTGCTGTTCAGCCCGGACCCAACTCACTTCCGGATGCAGATAAGAATCCTCCGGAGGAAGAGATAACAGGAGTACATCCTTTTGAAGGAGTTCCCGACAATCTTGTTCCTGCAACAATGGACAGAAATATCTATGATGAATATCTCGAAGTAGAGGCACTTGATGCATACAATGCAGCAAGAGAGCTTGCTGCAAACGACGGTGTTCTTATCGGTACATCATCAGGTGCGGCTCTCCATGCAGCAAGAGTATTGGCAGAAAGAGAAGAGAATAAAGGCAAGAAGATTGTTGCTGTATTCCCTGACACAGGACTTAGATATCTTTCAACCAATCTTTTTGCTAAGGCTCAGGATTAAATAGGATTTTGACATAGTTTATATAGGAGAAAAGAAATAATGGCAACGAATTTAAATAACTCCAATGTGGCTACCAGAGAAAACAGAATAGGTTCGATCACAGGCTACATCGGATCGCTCAAGGATCTTGCAAGTCAGAGCGAATGCGGAACACTTAAAGGATGTTCAAGATGTTTTTCACAGTCAAGCTCTTGTCTTTCAAGCTGTGCCCTTGGTCAGCTTTCTGCGATAAGAGACATCGCCATCATTCATCACGGACCTGCAGGCTGTTCGGTTGCGGCAGCAGGTACATATTACCTTGATAAGGTTATGGCCAAAAAGCGTGGTGTTACCAATGATACTGTCTATGTTGGAACAGATATGAATGAGAATGACACTATCTTTGGTTCAACCAATACTCTTAGAAATATCATTCTGGAAGTAAACAAAAGATACAGTCCCAAGGCTATTTTCGTATCAAGCTCCTGTGCAACGGGAATCATTGGAGAGGATATCGACAGTATTGTGGATGAGCTCAAAGATGAGATTCAGGTTCCTATAGTTGCGGTTCACTGTGAGGGATTCAAGTCAAGAATCTGGGCAACAGGATTTGATATTGCAGACCATGCGGTTCTACAGTCTATTGTTAAACCGCCAAGAGAGGGAGTAAAGAGCAATAAGATTAACTTTAAGAATTTCTATGAGAGTGCAAGACCCGAGATCATAGAGATGTTCAAGGAATTTGATCTTGAGCCGACATTCCTTTACTGTAACTCTACTATTGAGGAGCTTTCTCACATATCTGAAGCAGTAGCTACCACATGTATCTGCGGAACACTTGGTAACTATCTTGGAAACGTACTTGAAGAAAAGTACGGCGTTCCTTATGTAAGAAGCATCAACCAGTGCGGTATCGTAGGTTTTGAGGCTTGGCTTCGCGAGATAGGTAAGGTTACAGGCAGAAGTGAAAAGATAGAAAAGTACATTCAGGAGCAGAGAGCAATCTATCTTCCCAAGATTGAGGAAGTTAAGAAAGAGCTTAAGGGACTTAGAGCAGTACTCGGTATGGGACCCGGATATACATTCGAGGTATCCCGTGTTCTTAACGAACTTGGCATTGAGGTTGTATGGGCTCTTGCATGGCACTATGACAAGAAGTATGAGAACGGAGATGTACCTCCTTCAATGAAATATCTTCTTGATAACAATATTGATTTCGAGGCCAGTGTTGCGGATCAGCAGAACTTTGAGGTTATGAACATTCTGAACAAGTATCAGCCGGATCTGTATCTATCAAGACATCCCGGTTCAACTGTTTGGGCAATCAAGAACGGAACACCTTCTGTATATGTTGCGGATGAGTATATGATCTTTGGTTACAAACACACTTTGGAGTTTGCATATTCAATCCTTGACAGTATCAGAAACAGAAGCTTTGAGCAGAATCTCGCAAAGAGAACAAAGCTTCCTTATACAGATTGGTGGTACAAACAGAATGTAGGAGAGTTCCTCGTTCAGGACAAAGCATGATTCACGGAGGCTGATTTAAATGGCAAAGTTACTTGATAAACAAAGATATAAATGTGCGCTGGGTGCAATGCAGACAGTGCAGGCAATTGAAAGAGCTATCCCTATTCTTCACTCCGGCCCCGGATGTGCTCAGAAGCTCTCTGACGGAAACGGAAGCAGCGGATACTTTTCACCAAATATTTTTCCATGTACAAGTATCAATGAAAAAGACGTTGTATTCGGCGGTGTAAAAAAGCTTCATTCAACCATCGATAATGCGCTTAAGGTCATCGATGCGGACATGTACGTTGTACTTACAGGATGTATTCCAGAGATTGTAGGTGATGATTCAGGAGAAGTTGTATCTGAGTTTGCAGATGCGGATAAGCCTGTAATCTACGCTCCTACAGCAGGATTTAAAGGAAACAACTACAAGGGACATGAGCAGATTATTGATGCGATCATTGACCAGTACATAAAGAAGACTGATAAGAAGGAAAAGGGTCTTGTAAATATCTGGGCTGACGTTCCTTATCAGGATCTTTACTGGCTTGGAAACTTAAGAGCACTTGAGAAACTGTTAAAAGAGATAGGTCTTACACCCAATACTATATTTGGATATCAGAGAGGAATAAAGAACGTAGATAAGATTGCCTCTGCTGAGTTCAACCTTCTTGTTTCTCCTTGGGTTTCACTCAAGAATGTAAAGAAGCTTGAGAAAAAACTCGGAACACCTTATCTTCACTACAATACACTTCCTATCGGAGCTTTCGAGACAAGTAAGTTCCTTAGAGAAGTAGGAAAGTTTGCAGGAGTAGATGAGAAGCTTGTAGAGGATGTTATAACAGAGCATGAGAATTATTACTACTATCTCATCGAGAGATTTGCGGATCTGTTCCTTGAGAACCGAGTAATCAACAAGCAGTTCTCAGTTGTTGCTGATGCTCAGTATGCTCTCGGAATTACCAAGTTCCTTACAAACGATCTCGGACTTGTTCCCGCCAAGCAGTTCGTTACCGATGATACGCCAAAGGAATACAGAGAAGCAATCACGGAAGAGTTTAAAAAGCTCAACTACGGACTTGAAGCAGAGGTTGTATTTGAGACTGACGGATACAAGATCCATGAAGAGATAAAGAACCATGACTATCATGGATATCCGCTTGTTCTTGGCGGCTACTATGATAAAGAAGTAACTGAGGATCTTAAAGGTAACTTCCTCAACATCTCATGGCCCGTTAAGGACAAGATAGTTCTTAATGATGCAATTGTGGGTTACGAAGGCGGTATCAGACTTATCGAAGATATCTACACCGTAGCATCACAGAGATTTAACTAAGGCGACGACACAGTTCTGCCATAAACTGTTGTTTCTAAATTGATAGAGGTAAAGCGATGTCATATTTGATTGCCGTCGCAACATCAAATGCCAAGGACGTAGACCTTGGCTTTGGTGCTGCTAGGGGGTTCCATATCTACGAAGTAGACGGAACCGATTATAAAGAAAAAGAATACAGAGAGTTTGTTGAAGACGAAAACACCAACGCAGGAGTACAGAATGAAAATAAAAGTGATGCTTCCGGGACTCAGATAAGCGGATGCGCAGGAGCGCAGAACGGTTGCGGCGACGGTTCCCAAGGAGGTTGCGGCGGAAACGGTGGCCACGGCGGCTGCGGAGGCGGCGACGGAGCACATAAGAAAGTTGAACTTATTTCCGACTGCCGAAGCCTTGTCTGCAAGAAGATCGGATTTCAAGCGCAGAAGCAGCTTGAGAAAAAAGCCATTGCGGGATTCGATGTAGAGTGCAGCGTTGATGAAGCAATCGTCAAGATAGCAACGTATTTCAACAAGATAGACAATCATATAAGTCTAAGAAGAGGGTAAGAAAAATATAGGAAGAGCAAAGTCGGTGTAAAAACCTGCTTTGCTCTTTTTTAATAAGCTCAAATTATCATTCGCTATAAGCAATCTTTAATTTTCGCTTCCGTTTTCGTGTGTTATTATTCAATCAATACAAATTACCCTATTGACCTAGTAGGTAAAAGGAATTATAGTGGAGGATAGTTATTATGAAAAAACACCTATTATTAACAATACTAGTCACCGCAGCGCTTGCGCTGGCCGGATGCGGAAACAATAAAGACGGAAATGCAAGTGCCCAAGCAGGAGGCAGTGCTAAGGCAGAAGAGACAGTAAAGATAGCTTATCTTCCCATAACACATTCACTTGCCGTGTTGGAAGAAGCAGATGAACTTGCAAATAATGACAAGGTTAATGTTGAACTTGTTAAATACGGATCCTGGCCCGAACTTTTGGATGCACTTAATTCGGGTAAGGTTGACGGAGCGTCGGTTCTTATAGAGCTTGCAATGAAATCAAAGGCTGAGGGTGTAGGTATCAAAGCTGTTGCTCTCGGACATAAAGACGGAAATGTTCTCATTGTTTCTAATGAAGTTAAGGACGGAGCGGACTTAAAGGGAAGAACAATTGCAATTCCTCATCGCCAGTCTTCACATAATATTTTGGTAAATGATGCACTTGCAAAGAACGGCCTTACTATCGATGATATTAACGTCGTTGAACTTGCTCCGACAGAAATGCCGTCTGCGCTCGTTACGGGAACAATAGACGGTTACTGCGTTGCGGAACCTTTCGGTGCCGTAGGCGTTTCGACAGGAAAAGCAAAAGTACTGTATACCTCTGAGGAGCTTTGGGAGGATTCGGTATGCTGCGCACTTGTTTTAACGGATGATTTTATAGATAAGCATGCGGATACAGCCAAGGCATTTGTCGAAGGCTACAAGACAGCCGGAAATAATCTTGATGCCGAAGCAGCTAAGAAGATTGCGGGAAAATATCTTAAGCAGAAAGACGATGTACTTGAAACTTCTTTGAAGTGGATTTCTTATGACGACCTTGATATCACAGAGGAACAGTATAACAAGCTCGTTGATAAGGTTAAAAAATATGGACTTTCTGATAATCCGCCCGCATACTCTGATTTTGTAAAGACAGATTTTTGATTATATTACTTGTGATTGTTTAGTTACCGGGTAATAAGTAAGGGGACCTGATGAAAAAATTACTCTCTATTAAATATGTTGTTGTATCGATACTTATATTATTGGGAATTTGGCAGCTTGCATTTACTGTAAGCGATTACAGTTCGGCTCTGTTTCCGTCACCTTTGATGGCAATTCAGGCTTTGGGCGAAATGATCGCTGACGGAACGCTCATAGCTTCTATAGCCGCAAGTATGTACAGATTTGTGATAGGTTATGGATTATCGGTTTTAATAGCAGTCTTTCTTGGACTTATCCTTGGAAGCCTTCCGAAGGTTTTTAATTATGTTAATCCTTCGCTTCAGCTACTCAGACCGATATCTCCGACAGCGTGGATGCCTTTTGTGGTGCTCCTTTTTGGAATAGGAGATCTTCCTGCCATAGTTATCATTTTTATAGCAGCGTTTTTCCCGGTACTTCTTTCTACGGTATCAGCTGTAAGTAAGATCGACGATATGTACTTCAGAGTTGCGGATAATTTCGGAATCAGGCAGCCTCAGCTTATGTGGAAGGTGATCCTTCCGGCGGCATTCCCTCAGATTGCAAATGCAGTTCACCTTGCGCTTGGAAGTGCATGGATATTCCTTGTTGCCGGCGAGATGGTAGGCGCGCAGTCAGGACTTGGTTTCCAGATCATTGATGCGAGAAACAATATCAGAGCTGACATTCTTTTGGCAACAATACTTGTAATAGGGCTTATAGGACTGCTACTGGATTTCCTTATCGGTCTCTTGGAAAAAAGAATTCTTAAAGCCTGGGGAGGTGAGCAGTAATGTCATATATTCATATAGAAAACGCAGGAAAAACCTTCATACAAAACGGCGCGGAATTCACGGCTTTGTCGGATGTAAATCTTGATATTGAAAAAGGCGAGTTTATCTGCCTTTTGGGCCCTTCGGGCTGCGGAAAAAGTACGCTTTTAAATGCTATCGCAGGTTTTGATCCCGTTAATCACGGAAGCGTTAAGATAGATGGAAACGAAGTAATCGCGCCAAGTACAAAGAATGTTACCATATTTCAGAACTACGGATTACTTCCGTGGCGCACTGTTATCAAAAATGTCGAGCTTGGTCTCGAATCAAAAGGAATAGATAAAAAGCGCAGAAAAGAGATTGCTAAAGAGTATCTTAAACTTGTGAAGCTTGAAAATTTTGCAAACAGTTTTCCAAGACAGCTTTCGGGAGGTATGAAACAGAGAGTCGCTATAGCCAGAGCTCTGGCTGTGGAACCTGATATCATCTTCATGGATGAGCCTTTCGGAGCGTTGGATGCAATTACAAGAATGAAGCTTCAGGATGATATTCTGGATATCTGCAAAAACGAAAAGAAGACTATCATCTTTGTGACGCATGATATTGAAGAAGCGGTTTATCTTGCGGACAGGATAGTTGTGATGACACCTAATCCCGGCAAAGTAAGAGGTGTGATCACGGTTCCGATTCATCATTTCAGAGACAGAACAAGCGGAGACTTTTTGCTGATAAGAGACAAGATCTTCGATCTGCTTCAGATGAAGGTAGAAGAAGATATTGAATATACAATTTAAGTTAAGGTTAAGGTAGGAAAAAATGAGTCATACACATTCGCATGAACACGAATATCACCATCATCACGGCAAAAACGGACTGTCACATATTCACTCTCACAGAAACCTTATAGGTTTCGATGAGCATGGAATTCCGACAGTGACGCTTAAGGCAAGTGACCATGGCGGAGAGAGCAGTCCTGAGAATTTTACCAAGGATTACATGAACGCCGTGGCGGAATACAGAAAGACGTTTCCGTCGAAGCAGGATGTGATTGACAATACACCCGATCCCGCCGTTCGCGAGATGATACTTAGAATGGAGCAGATCGGAATAGATACAACCTTTGACAGATTCGATGCGCAGAAGCCTCAGTGTGCATTCGGACTTAGCGGAACCTGTTGTAAGATATGCAATATGGGACCTTGTCATATTACCGCAAAGGCACAGAGAGGAGTCTGCGGTGCCGATGCGGATCTTATTGTGTCAAGAAATCTTTTAAGATCAGCTGCTTCAGGAGCAGCGCAGCACGGTATGCATGCCCGTGAAGTAATGCTTACACTTAAGAAAGTTGCCGAGGGAGAGCTTGATATTCCTATTCTCGGAGAGCAGAAAATAAGAAGCACTGCAGAGGCTTTCGGAATAAAACAAAAGAACAGACAGCTTAAAAACGTAGCAAGAGACCTTGCTGATGTTTTGCTTGAGGATATGTCAAGATCGGTTCCCGATGATTATAAGACGATCAAAGCCTGCGCGCTTCCCGAGAGACAGAAGGTATGGGAGGAACTTGATATTCTTCCTATCAGTGCTTACCATGAAGTTTTTGAAGCTTATCATAAATCAGGCTGTGCTACGGATGGCGATTGGAAGAGCATAATGCAGCAGTTCCTTCGCTGCGGTCTTGCATTTACTTTTTCCGGGGTTGTCGGTGCAGGTATAGCAACTGATGCTTTATTTGGAGTAGGTGACAGAGTTACATCCAAAGTCAATATCGGAGCGCTCAAAAAGGGCTATGTGAATATTGCCGTACACGGACATCTTCCTACACTTGTAAGCCAGATTGTTGCTGCGGGCAAGAGAGAAGATCTGATCGAACTTGCCAAGTCCAAAGGAGCTAAGGGTATCAGATTCTACGGTATCTGTTGTTCGGGACTTTCAGCGATGTACAGAGACAGTGGAGTTATTCCGCTTTCCAACGCTGTATCGGCTGAGCTTGTACTTGGAACCGGAGCGCTTGATCTGTGGGTTGCGGATGTTCAGGATGTATTCCCTTCGATCATGGATGTCGCAAAGTGCTTTAAGACTACAGTTATAACTACAAGTGATTCCGCACGTCTTCCGGGCGCCGAGAGATATGAGTATGACCATCATCACAGTAATATCGGACAGACTAAAGAGCTTGCCGAGAAGATAGTAAGACGAGCAATAGAAAGCTTTGAGAACAGAAAAGGAATTCCTGTTTATATTCCTCCGTATGAGGTTGAGGCAGAGGTCGGATTCTCTGTAGAGTATGTTCACAAGAGATTCGGAAGTATGAAGCCGCTCGCAGAAGCTATAAGATCAGGACAGATTCTTGGCGTTGTAAATATGGTCGGATGCAACAATCCAAAAGTACTTTATGAGAAGTGTATTATTGATGTTGCCGATGAGCTTCTTAAGAACAACGTTCTTATTATCACCAACGGATGCGCATCCTTCCCGCTTATGAAGCTTGGATATTGTGCAATCTCAGGAAAAGAAAAAGCGGGTGAGTCATTGAGGAAATTCCTTGAACCCGATCTTCCGCCCGTATGGCATGTCGGAGAATGTATTGATAATACACGTTCTACAGGTATATTTGCGGGAATTGCAGGTGTGCTTGGAAAGAATCTCTATGAGCTTCCTTTTGCATTTTCATCTCCCGAGTGGGGCAATGAAAAAGGAATTGACGCGGCTCTTGGATTCAGACTTAACGGAATCAGTTCTTATCACTGCGTCGAGGCTCCGATTTTTGGATCAAAGAATGTTATTGAGTTCTTGAAGCATGGTACGAAAGAGTTACTTGGCTCAACAATGAACGTAAATACAGATCCCGTAGCACTTGCCAAGCAGATAGTACAGGATATGAAGGACAAGAGAAAAACTCTTGGCTGGGATAAGTAAATTATATTGAATTATAACTTTTAGTTATAGCCTCCCTAAAGATTAGCGTAATTGTGCTAACGGGGAGGCTATTGTATATTAAACTCAACAAAAGCAAACAAGGAGCAAACTCATATGTTTACTAACCGGACAACCGGAGGTTAGTGGTTCGTCACCATTAGGCGGATCAGTAATCTCCGGTTTTCTTGCAAAAGCTTTTGATTTTAGGATAAAGCGAGGAGACTATTATGAAAAAGAGAACAGTTAAAAATATTATGGTAGCGGGAGCCGTGACAGCAGCAATGATGGCATCTGTAGTCGGATGCGGAAAAGAGGCTTCGGGTGAAGTTACGAAGGTTATCGTCGGTTCGGGAATCAACTACAATCCTTACTGCTATGTGGATGAAAACGGAGATGCGGTCGGATATGAATATGACGTATTGAAAGAAATTGATGAGCTTCTTCCTCAATACGAATTCGAATATCAGTCAATGGCATTTGATCAGCTTGTACTTTCACTCGACGCAGGAAAGATAGATTTTGCGGCGCATCAGTATGAGTACACACCTGAAAGAGAGGAGAAATATCTTTTCTCGGGTGAATCATATACATCTTACATTACATACCTTGCGGTTCTTATAGATGATGACGCAACCTCACTTGAGGATCTTGCGGGAGAAAAGATAAGAACCGGCGGTGCGACCAGCGCAACAACTCAGATTCTTACAAAGTGGAATGAGGAGCATCCTGGACAGGAGGTTGTTCTTGTGAACTCCGAGAGCAGTTCCGATGAAGAAGGCGCCGCAGCACTTAAGTCAGGCGCAGCAAGAGCTTCGGTTCTTAAAAAGAGTGATGTTACCAAGATGAACAAGAACTTCAGCGATGACGGAAAAGACTGGCTTAAATCGGTTGGAGAGCCGATCAACGACTCAAAGACATATTATCTGTATCGCAAGGATGAGACAGAGCTTAGAGATGCAATTGACGGAGCTCTTAAAACACTTAAAGAAAACGGAAAGCTTTCCGAGCTTGCGATCAAGTGGGTTGGCTACGACGTAACGGAAGAGGAATAAAGCAATGGGAAATTATTTTAGTGCAGAAAGATTTATAAATGTCTTTCCTAAAGTGATTTCAAACTTATCGGTTAATCTTCATATAGTTTTTTGGTCAATGCTTCTTGGCACCATACTCGCGATATTCGTGGCGGTGCTTAGGATACGCAGAGTGCCCGTGATAAGCGGCTTACTTGGAATATACATTTCTTTTATGAGGGGCACGCCGCTTTTGGTACAGATGATGATAGCGTTTTACGGAATACCAATAGTACTCGGCAATCTTTTTATGAATCTGTTCGGAATAAATCTAAACAGACTCGAACCTGTGATATTTGTAGAAATTGCGATCATTCTGAATGAGGGGGCGTTTTTAGGCGAGATATTCAGAGGCGCAATAACATCTGTACCGTCTGTTCAGGCGGAAGCAGGATACTCGATTGGGATGACGGGGGCACAAACCTTTTACAGGATTGTGCTCCCTCAGGCTTTTAAAGTTGCACTTCCGCATTACGGTGTTGATTTTATCGGAGTATTCCAAAACACATCTTTGGTTTTTATCTTGGGAGTGGTTGATCTTTTGGGAAAAGCCAAGACACTTGGAGCTGCGACGGGACATTCTTTGGAAGGATATCTTTCGGCGGCGATCATATATATTTCGTTCAGCTTGTTCCTAAAGGGAGTATTTCTTTTGATCGAGAACAGGCTAAATAACGGAACGGCAAAAGCAGTGTAAGGAGAAGGACAGATGAGTTTTAGCATAACAAGTTTTTTTGATTCGTTTAAATCGGCTCTTCTCTATGCTCCGGTTACGATAAAGCTTACTGCGATAACATTTATAGTGAGTTTGCTGCTGGGAGCGGTGATAGCGACCGTAAGAAATTATAGGGTGCCGGTGCTTTCGCAGTTCTTTGCGGCATTTGTGACAATATACCTTGGGCTTCCAACGATGGTTGCGCTGCTTTTATACAATCTTTTGTTTATGACTTTTTATTCGGATGTGGCGGCAGCACTTCATATTTCTGTCCCGATAAGTGACGTGAATCCGATATTTATCGGTTATATCACTCTTATAATCGGAACGACGTGTTCTGTCAGCGAGAGCATACGAGGAGCATTTCGAGGGATCGAGAAGGTGCAGTATGAAGCGGGATACAGCATAGGAATGGGCAAGTTTAAGACGCTTACGAGAATTATCTTTCCCCAGATGGTTCCGATACTTCTTCCCGGAATGCAGAATTCGCTCATAGGTCTTTTGAAGGCGTCCAACTTAGTGAGCGCCATTTCGGTAGTTGAGATCATGACGGGAGCTCTTTTGCCAAGTCTTATGTACTACAGTTATCTTGAAGGATATGTGGCGGCGGCGCTGGTGTACTGGATGATCGGAGCCGCGATAGAGATACTTGCGCATTTTGCTGAGAAAAACAGTGGGAAATATTTAAAAAGAACTGCGTAGGACTAAGGCGAGTGGACAAAAAAAAGATTTTGAGAATTAATCGGAAACAGGAAGGAATAAAGCTGTGATAGAGCTTACGGGAGTAAAAAAGTCCTTTGGTAAACAGGAAGTTCTAAGGGATGTTTCGATAAAAGTTAATGACGGCGAAGTTGTTGTAATCCTTGGACCGAGCGGTTCGGGAAAGACGACGCTTCTTAGGAGTATAAATTTCCTTGAGAGAGCCGACAGCGGAATAATGAAGTTTGGCGAAAAGGAAATAAATTTTAAGACCGCCAGGAAAAAAGATGTGCTTTATATGAGAAGGCACACGGGCTTTGTGTTTCAGAACTACGGACTGTTTGCGCATAAAACGGTGCTTCAGAACGTGATGGAGGGACTTGTTCAGGTTCAGAAAAAGAGTAAGTCCGAGGCACAAAGGATTGCGGAAGAGGTTCTTGATAATGTAGGAATGCTGGAAAAGAAAGATTCCTATCCCTCTCAGCTTTCGGGCGGACAGCAGCAAAGAGTGGGAATTGCGAGAGCCGTGGCGCTTAAGCCGGATCTGATATTATTTGACGAACCAACATCGGCACTCGACCCAGAGCTTGTGGGAGAAACTCTTGAAGTGATCAAGAAGGTGGCAAAGACCGGAATAACGATGATCGTGGTGACTCACGAGATGTCTTTTGCCGAGGATGTTGCTGACAGGGTGATCTTTATGGCCAGCGGAGTGGTCGTTGAAGAAGGGAAACCGAGCGAAATATTCTATAAGCCTAAGGAGGAGCGAACCAGGCAATTCTTATCAAGAATTATTCCTCAGGATGCATATGTTATTTAAGTGTGGTATTATGTATAAAAATCTGTTCGGAGATTATACATATGACCATTTTACAGCTTAAATACGTAATAGCGATTGATGAAGAATGCTCGATGAGAAAGGCGGCCGACAGACTTTATGTGTCGCAGCCCGGTCTTTCAAGTGCGGTAAGAGATCTTGAAAACGAGCTTGGAATTCAGATATTCCAGAGAGTCCATAACGGCGTTGTGACTACGGTTGCAGGCGGAGCGTTTATTGCTTATGCAAGAAGTGCGGTTGAGCAGTTTGAAAAGATTGAG
Source organism: Butyrivibrio sp. INlla21 (assembly GCF_900116875.1). GTDB lineage: Bacteria > Bacillota > Clostridia > Lachnospirales > Lachnospiraceae > Butyrivibrio. Next base: position 149,816 of record NZ_FPCC01000005.1, on the reverse strand, counting down.
GACAAGTATATCAATTCCAAGGTTGATAAGCCTACATTCTCAGTTTCCATGCAGCATTACACCGTAGCTGTAAATGCATTTATAGATACCGTTAAGGAATACGATCTTGAAGAGTATCAGTTTTCTATCAGAGAGACTCAGACAAGTGAAGTTATAGACGACCTCAAGAGCCTTAGGAGTGAGGTCGGAGTTATCGCGCTCAGCGAGTTCAACAGAAATATGTTCAAGAAGATCTTTGCGGATGCTTCTCTTGAATTCCATGAGCTGTTTACAAGAGATACTTATGTATATTTAAGAAAAGACCATCCGCTTGCGGACAGGGATGAGATATCTCTTGAAGAGCTTCAGGATTATCCTTGCATGGTATTCGACCAGGGAGACAATACTTCTTTCTATTACAGGGAAGAGGCGCTTGCAACTTACGATTACAAGAAGGTCATAAGCACCAATGAAAGAGCCACATCTGTAGAGCTTATGCTTGGACTTAACGGATATGCGGTTGGCGCGGCGATGCTAGGTGATAGTCTTAACACTTCAGAGATTCATCACGTTAAGCTCAAGGAAGAGGAGACACTCACACTCGGATATATCATCCGAAAAGGGAGTGAGCTTAGCGATATGGCGCAGACTTTTATCGAGAAGCTTCAGCAGTATAAATAAAGATAAAGAATTGTATTTTAAAAGCCGGCGGCGTCAAACCAGACGTCTCCGGCTTTATTTATTGTTAAATTTAATCAGCTCATTTTTTTATACATATAGTTTCCGAGCATCTGAATAGCCTGTACGAATGCGATCAGGATAACCGAGCATACAATAAGATATTCGGTCTTGTACTGCTGATATCCGTAACGGATGGCGATATCACCGATTCCGCCGCCTCCGACAGTTCCTGCCATAGCGGAATATCCGATAAGCGAGATAACAAGAAGGATGATTCCGTTAAGCATTCTCGGAATGGATTCTTTTACATAAACTCTTATAAGAATCTGTAAATTTGATGCTCCGAACGATCTTGCGGCTTCTATGACTCCGGGATTGGTCTCGCGAAGGCTCGTCTCAAACACTCTTGCAATATATGGAATCGCAGATACGGTAAGAGGCACGATAGAAGCTGTTGTTCCGATTGATTTTCCTACAACCATTCTTGTAAAAGGAATAAGTATTACAAGAAGGATGATAAAAGGAAAGCTTCTGAATACGTTAACCAAAAAGCTTAAGATCTCATATACGATCTTGTTGGGCTTAAGTCCGTCGGGAGCCGTAAGCGTAAGTATTATGGCCGGAATAAATCCGAGTATCACTGAAAAGAGAGTTGACCAAAATACCATGTATAAAGTTTGCTTAAAGGCAGTCATTATAACTGTGCTCATGCCTGTTGTCGATAAGATTCCTGACATTATCTGATCACCTCCCATGTTACATCTTTACTGTCTAAGAAAGCGCACGCTTTCTCAAGGTCTTTTTCGTCCATGTTGAGTACAAGACTTCCGTAGACATCTTCTCTGAAGTCTTCAAGCTTGGCCCAACAGATGTTGAAGTTGGTCTGTAGCTCTCTGGACATTTCGGTAACGATAGGACGCTGATTGCCTTCTCCGTAGAAAAAGAGTTTGAGATTGACTCCTGTCGAAGGGAGCTTGTCGCTTTCTTCTCGAAGGAATTCCCTGATCTCGCGTTCTTTTGGCCATACAAAGAGCTGCTCGGGTTTTCCGACGGCAAGAACCTTGCCGTTACTAAGGAAAGCAACCTTCTGGCAGACCTGCTTAACCACTTCCATCTGGTGAGTTACGATGATGATCGTAATGCCCATCTCTTTATTTATCTTTTGTAAAAGAGCAAGGATGCCCTTTGTGATCTCAGGATCGAGCGCACTTGTTGCCTCATCGCACAAAAGAAAATCAGGATCGAGTGCAAGCGCTCTTGCAATAGCGACACGCTGCTTCTGACCGCCTGAGAGTTCTCTTGGTTTTGAATGAACTTTTTCTTCGAGTCCTACGAGTTTGATGAGGTTTAAAATCTTTTCTTTTGCCTCGGGAGTATTGGTAGGGATTCCCCAGAATTTCATGGGAAGGGCGATATTGTGATAAACATCCAGTCTCTCAAGAAGGTTAAAGCCCTGGAAGATCATGCCCATTCTTTTTTGAAGATTTCGAAGGACTTTTTTGTTCCTGATATCAACGAGTGTATCGTCAACAATGATCGAACCTTCATCGTAGGATTCAAGGCCGTTGATGCATCTAAGGAGAGTGGATTTACCGGCACCGCTTTGTCCGATGATGCCGAAAATCTCGCCCTTTTCAATGTCGATATTTATTCCCTTCAATACTTCGGTTTTGTTAAAAGTTTTTTTGACGTTTTTTATCTGTATCATGGATAGTTAAACCACCTGTCTACTGTAAATATGATGACATGAATTGCTCCGTCAACATTATTGCATTATTTTATTCAAACATCAAATATGACACGTCACCGGCAAATGAGACGTGTCATATCTATGAAAGGAAGATTTTTAGTGTATTACTGAGGATCGATGAATGAAGGGATAACTGCACCCTTGTATGTATCCTCAATGTATTTTTTAACTTCGTCTGACTTAAGAGCTGCTACAAGAGCCTTGATCTTCTCAGAATCCTGCTCACCGTCCTTAACTACAAGGAAGTTGGTTCTCTTAACTGTTGTCTCGTCGTCGAATTCCTCGATATCAAGTGCGGGATACTTAGCGGGAAGCTCTGCTTCAAGTGCGTAGTTTCCGTTGATGGCTGCCGCATCAAGATCGGGAAGTGAAAGAGGAAGGCTTGCTGCCTCAAGAGGTGTGATCTTGTAACCGTGAGGGTTAGCATCCTTGTCTTTTGAAAGAGCATCCTCTGTGTAGCTTGCATCCTCGCCAAAAGAACCCTTTGATGTAAGAAGTCCCTTCTGAACTAAAAGATCAAGTGCTCTTGCACCGTTGTCGGGGTCGTTGGGGATACCGATCTCAGCGCCGTCGGGAATCTCGTCGAGTTTAGTGTACTTCTGTGAGTAGATACCCATGGGCTCGATGTGGATTCCTGCTACAGCTGCAAGGTGAAGACCTGCGTCTTTGTTCTGCTGATCGAGATATCCGAGTGTCTGGAAATAGTTTGCATCGATCTCGCCTGATTCAAGTGAAGTGTTGGGAAGAACGTAATCCTGGAAAACAACTGTCTCAAGTGTCCATCCGTCTTTTGCAAGTACTTCTTTTACTATGTTGTCAAGAATCTCTGCGTGAGGAACGGGTGTTGCTCCTACAGTGATCTTCTTATCGGTGTCAGCTGTTGTATCAGCTGCTTCTGCTGCAGGCTCTGTCTCTGCCTCAGCCTGAGTAGCCTCAGCTGCAGGCGCCTGTGTTTCTTCTGCTTTTGCACCGCATCCTGTAAGTGCTCCGAATGAAAGAGCTGCGGTTAAGATTAAACTTGTAATTATTCTCTTTTTCATAATCTGTATTTCCTCCTCGATTGGTATAACTGAATTATACAAGATGAAAAAACATATGGGAAATAATTAAAAATTATCAGTAGTGAAAAGGTGTGATTATCATTTATAATGATGACGATGAATATAAATATAAAGAAGAAAAACAATTGCATAGGTGCCGCATTACTTGCATCTGCGCTTGCTTTGGTTATATCTTTGCTACCCGCTTGCAGCTCTACGCAGGTGATAAACATCTCCACTATCTTTGCGATGGACACGATAATGGAACTTGAAGTTCAAGGCGATGAGCAGCTTCTTTCGCAGGCTGAGCAAAAGATAAGAGAGATTGAAAATACGCTCTCCGTCACCAAGAAGAACAGCGAGATAGGCACTCTTAATGATAATAAGAAGGCGAAATTCTCGGCTGAAAGCGGTAAGATTCTTGAAGGTGCGCTTGATGTCTGCAAGGAGACCGGCGGAAAGCTGGATATATCGATATATCCGGTTTTAAAAGAATGGGGATTTACAACGGGAGAGTACAGGGTCCCGGATGATGAAGAGCTTGCCGTGCTCGTAGATAAAGTAGATTACGGTAAGATAGATTTGAAGAAGCTTAATGACGGAAGCTTCGAAGTTACAATTCCCGATGATATGCAGATTGATTTGGGCAGTGTGGTTAAGGGATATACAGGTTCTTATCTTGCGAATTTTTTCAAAGAAAACGGAGTGACTTCGGGCCTTATCAATCTTGGAGGAAACGTAGAGTGTATAGGTAATAAGCCGGACGGAACTCCTTGGAAAGTAGCGATAAAGAGTCCTTTTTCCGACAGTAAGAGCGGAATGCTCGGTGTATTTGAAGCAACTGATACGTCTGTGATAACTTCAGGCGGATACGAGAGATTTTTTGAAAAAGACGGAGAAGTTTACTGGCATATTCTTGATCCAGAGACCGGGAAGCCTTCAAGGAACGGGCTTGCTTCGGTGACTGTTATCGGAGATAATGGACTGATGGATGACGGTCTTTCGACAGCTCTTTTTGTAATGGGGACGGAAGACGCTGTTGATTTCATAAAAAAACACGCCTTAGGCTCTAGGGAAAAAGCCGGATTTGGCGCGATTCTTGTAACGGAAGACAAAAAAGTATATATCACGGAAGATATTGCTGCGAAGTTCTCGCTTTCCGCTGAATACAGCGGGCTTGAGGTTTCCGTGATCAATATAAAATAACATTTATAAAAGGAGTGTTAAAATGAAAGAGTTTTTTAAGAGGATTCATACCGATAATTTCAGGTGGTATGATTTTTCGCTGATATCGCTGGTTCTTGCATATTTTTTCCTGGAAATCGGTAATATATTCGGTGGGATACTTATGATTCTCATAGAAGGTGCTGCAGAACAGCTGGTGCCGACTATCAGCTTACAAGATCCGTTTGTCTATATGCTTATTATTTATCTTGCTCCGACCGGTGTGTGGATTCTTACACTTGTATTTATGGGAATCTTTAAGCCTGACAGACCTATTTTTGATAAGATAGGAACAAAAGAGCCTTCGAATAACATTAAAATGTTGCTTGTGGGCCTTGTGATCGGATTTGTTATGAACATGTCCTGCGCCGTAGCAGCGATGATAAATAAAGATATTGCGATATATTTTAATGCAATCTATCCGATAAAAGATATTGTTTTGTTTATTGCTGTTTTTGTTCAGTCATCAGCTGAAGAGCTGGTTTGCAGAGGCTTCCTTTACAATAGGCTCAGAAGAGGATACAGACATCCGGCAGTTGCGATCATAGGAAATTCGGTGTTATTTGGTCTTATCCATATTTTCAATCCCGGAGTAACGATGCTTGCGATTATCAGCATTATTCTTGTCGGAATATTCTGTTCTCTTATTGTCTATTACTATAACAGCCTGTGGTGCGTAATGATGTTCCATGCTGCATGGAACTATACTCAGAACGTGCTTTTGGGACTTCCAAACAGCGGACTTGTGTTTGATTTTTCAATCTTTAAACTCGATGCCGCAAGTGCCAGAGACAGCTTTGTTTACAGCGTTGATTTCGGCGTGGAGGCAACGGGATTTTGCATTATTGTAGAGCTCATTGCTATTGCTGTAGTCTGGTACCTTGGCTACAATAAGAAGAAACGTTCTTTAGAGCTTTCATAAGTTCGACGTTTTCTTCGTGCTTTTTTATTCCGATACGAAAATAGTGATCGTCAAGACCGTGGAAATTACTGCAGTTTCTAAGCAGTATTCCATGGTCTTTTATCATTTTGTCATAAAAAGTTTTTGCATTGTATTTTTGAGGAATGGAAAAGAGTATAAAAGGAGCATCGCCTTCTTGCGGACAGAACCCCAGTGAAGAAAGCTCTTTTAACAGATATTTCTTTTCTTTTTCTATAAGAGTTATTGCTTCATCAATATAGGAATTTTCCGAAAGAGCGGCGATACCCGCAGCTTCGGCAAAGGTTGAAACGCTCCATTCGGGTTTTATAAACGATATGGCTTTAAGGAGTTCTTCGTTATAGGTCGCGCAGTAACCTAGGCGAACTCCCGGGATGGCGTAGAGCTTGGTGAACGCATCTATGAGAATCAGATTTTTGTTCTTTCCAAGGATGCTTTCACAGCTGTATTTGCTCTTGTTGTTTACAAGACCCATAAAGGTTTCGTCTATGGCGAGGATGATATCGCGCTTTTGGCACTCATCTGCGATCTTTTTTATTAATGTTTTTGGAATGGCCTCACCGGTAGGATTGTTGGGATTGCATAATATGACCAGGTCAAGGTTATCGATATCTTTGATTCCGCGATCAATGAAGCTCTCATTAAATCTAAAGTCGTAGCATTCAGTAAGCTCAAAGTATTTTATGTCAAAGCCGTAAGCTAAAAGAGCTCTTTCGTATCCGGAAAATGTGGGCGCAATAACAGAAGCGACGGGAAGGATATTTCCGCTATTTTCTGTACTTGAGTTTTTCAGCTTTCTTGTTGCGATCGCTCCGGCGAGTATGCTTATTATCTCGGAAGCTCCGTTTCCGATAAGAATCCTGTCCATCGGGATATTTCTTTTGGCTTCAAGCAGCTTTCTTAATGCGTACTGATCGGGGGTTGGGTATTTTCCGAGTAAAGAAGCGGGATTTTTGAGCGCGTTAAGAACGCTCTTCGGAGGCCCGAGAGGATTTATGTTTACGCTAAAATCAAGCCTTATGTTATTTTGTTTGCAGTCACCGCCGTGAGCGGGATATTTATCATGTTTTTCCATGGTTTTCATTATGCTAATAATTATATAAAATAAACGTATGAACAGTAAAGAATACGAAAAGTTAACAGATATGATCAAAGCTGTTTCTTTCGCGGACGAAGAGGCAATATCAAAGGCAAAAGAGTATGTAAGTAGCCTTGTTAAGCCTCCTAGGAGCATGGGAAAGCTTGAAGATATGGCAGGGAAGCTTGCAGGGATCACGGGATGTGTTAAGAACCTTGTGACTTCAAAAAGGATCCTTGTTTTTTGTGCAGATAACGGGGTTACTGATGAAGGTGTTGCGTCGGCGCCCGTATCCGTGACTATGATGCAGGCAGTCAACATGACAAGGGGCGTAACCGGTATGGCAGCTCTTGCGAGGCAATTTGGCGCGGATGTGACCGTAGTTGATGTCGGTATTAAGACTGATTACGAGGGACTTGTAAAGAAGTGTGACCTTGCTCATGCGGATGAAGGCATAGTTTATGAGAATATAAGAAAAGGTACGGGAAATATAGCAAAAGAGCCTGCTATGACAGCGGAAGAATGCGTAAAAGCGATGCTTGTAGGAGCCGGGTGCGCGATGAATATCGAAGGAAAGCCGGAAACGTGCGATAGAACAGAAGAGGGCGAAGAAGTGTGTTCTACCGGAATGATAGATCTTGTCGGAATCGGAGAGATGGGGATAGGAAATACCACTACTTCGACAGCGGTTTTATGTGCGCTTACGGGCGCAGAACCCGAGGGCATTACCGGACGCGGCGCCGGCATTAACGATGATTCTTTTTCAAAAAAGAAAGATGTGATCAAAAGAGCGTTAAGCTTGCATGGATTTGAGAACGGTGCTTCTATTAAGAGCATTGAGGATAGAGAAGGCGTGATTTCAGAAGTGATCGATATCATTTACAAGGTCGGAGGTCTTGATATAGCGGCCATGTGCGGAGCTTTTATAGGGGCCGCGGCATCAGGAAAAGCTGCTGTGATAGACGGATATATTTCCGCAGTTTCGGCGCTTTGCGCGGTTAAGCTTTGCCCCGCGGTTTCGGGATATCTTTTTCCTTCTCATATTTCTAAGGAACCTGGATATAAGCTAGCGATAAAAGAACTTGGACTTGATCCTTATCTTGACCTTAACATGGGGCTCGGTGAGGGATCGGGATGCGTCATTGCTTTTTCTGTGATAAAGGCTGCGTGCGCCATGATGAACAATATGGCGACGTTTGAAGAGGGTAAGATTGACGATTCGTACTTAGAGGGGATCAGATGATAATTCTTTTGACCGGAGGATGTAAGAACGGAAAATCCGGATTGGCTCAGAAACTTGCGGTGCTTTTATCGAAGAGAAAGCATGGCAGGCTGTTTTACGTTGCGACAATGAAGTCGACGGGAGAAGAGGACGACGAGAGGATAAGGCGCCACGTTGAGGACAGAGCGGGGCTTGGTTTTGAGACAATAGAGATTCAGACAGACATAAATAAAATTATGCAAGAAGATGCTGCTACTTATCTAACAGACAGTCTTACGGCGCTACTTGCAAACGAGATGTTTACTGAAAAAAACGGCAGTTTTTTTACTGATCGTGATGCTGCTGCAAGAGTCGGAACCGAATTGGAAGAGCTTATGAAAACGACAGCGGAAAAACGCACCGATCTTATTTTTGTAAGCGATGGAATATACAGCGATTCCGCGATTTATGACGGAGATACTTTTTTGTATCGCGAAGGACTGGGAAAGCTTGAGAGAGTTGTGACGGACTGCGCCGATCTGGTGATCGAGATGTGTGCGGGCGTTCCGATGATTCACAAGAAGAGTGTTGCAGTCGCAGAGGATAAAGAGCTTATGGATTTATTAAAAAGAGATGGAAAAAAGCAAGGCGCTTTGATTATCGGGGGCGCGGCTCAAGGGAAAAGAGCTTTCGTAAAAAATAAGTTTGGGCTCAAGGATGAGGATATATATACTTTTGAAACCGATGAGATCCTGCATGGAGAAATAGGCATTCCGAGAGGCTTTAAAGCATATGAACATGTCGAGAGACTTGCTCTTTCGATGGGAATGGATGTGCACGAGCTGGCGGATGATTTTCCAAAAGACGCGGTTCTTATATGTGAGGATATAACCTGCGGAATAGTTCCGTTAAGCAAGGAAGACAGAAGATGGCGCGATGATGCGGGAAGGTTTATGCAGGCGCTTTCTGATAGCAGAGATGTTTACCGCGTTTTTTGCGGAAAGGGAACCCAAATAGGATAAGAATAGGACGAGGATCGGAATAAAGATGAAAAACCTTTTGAGAGCATTTTGCATAGCGTTTTCCATGTATTCAAGCATTCCCATGCCGCAATTTAAGTGGGAAAAAGAGGATATGAAATACAGTATCTGCTTCTTTCCGCTTATAGGAATTGTGATAGGGGCGATATGTTATGGATGGTGCCTTTTGGTGCGCGCTTTTGATATCAGTCTTTTGGCTTCGACGCTTTTGTTTTTTGTGATCCCGATAGCGGTCACGGGCGGAATACATGTTGACGGTTTCATGGATTGCAGCGATGTTTTTTCTTCATACAGGGAAAAAGAGAAAAAGCTGGAAATACTTAAAGACCCTCATATAGGAGCTTTTGCCGTGATAAAGCTTGTGGTTTTGTGCGCGGTATATATCTCGGCTCTTTCAGTGATAATTGCTATGGGGAATGGATTTGATGAAAGATATTATGCGGTATTATGCTTTGGATTTGTTCTTTCAAGGGCACTCAGCGGTATAGCTGTTGTGAGCTTTCCATGCGCCAAGAGTGAAGGGAGTCTTTATACTTTTGCCGAAGGTTCAGATAAAAAGAGATGTCTTTCTATCCTGGTAAAAGAGGCCGCTATAGCGGCGCTTATCATGGCGGCATACGGAAGGATAGGCGGGATTGTAGCCATAATTGCTGCTCTTATCTCTTTTGTATATTACAATTTTAAGGCTAAAAAAGAACTTGGCGGAATCACAGGCGATACGGCCGGATGGTTCGTGTGTCTGTGCGAGACGATGATCGCAGTAGCGGTGTGTATCTGCGCGATGATTTCGCTATGATGGTGAAGATTATGCGATAGCGCAGGACCTATCTCATCGAAAGGACAAAGATAAGCTATTATGTTTGCTTTTTTACATGCTTACTACAAATATGTCCCCGCAGCAATAATCACGGGTGTCATCATAGATATGATCCTCGGAGATCCGGAGCATCTTATTCATCCTGTGCAGATCATAGGAAAGCTCATAAGTGCACTGGAAAAGCGGTTGCTTGGAGAGACAGGAGCAAGAAGTAAAGCTGAGCATGTGGGCGAGACGGATGGCAATGAAAAAAACGCCATAAGTGATGCATCAAAATTCCGTAGAGGTGTTCTTCTATGGCTTATAGTTATAATAGCCACCGGTGCGGCAGCTTTTTTGATCATCTTTATATCCCATAAAATAAACGGATATCTTATGCTTGGAATTATGTCTGTTATGAGCTGGCAGAGTATCGCTGCAAAGAGTCTTTCCAAGGCGGCTATGAAGGTATATAGGGCTCTTAAAAATAATGATATAGAGCTTGCAAGAAAAGAAGTCTCGATGATAGTCGGAAGAGATACGGGAAGTTTGGATGATAAGGGAATCGCAAGGGCAGCAGTCGAAACTGTTGCGGAGAACACCAACGACGGTGTCATCTGCCCGCTTTTTTATCTTATGCTCGGAGGACCGATTCTTGCATTTATTTACAAGGCAGTCAGTACCATGGATTCCATGATCGGATATAAGAATGACAAGTATTTGTTCTTTGGAAGGTTCGCCGCAAAGGCCGACGATGTCTTTGCGTTTGTTCCGGCCAGGCTCAGTGCACTGTTTATGATAATATGTACGGCGCTTATGGGCGATTACAGCAAGTATTACGACGTAGGAGGGGCGGTCAAGATATATTTAAGGGACAGATATAAGCATGCAAGTCCCAATTCTGCGCATTGCGAAAGCGTATGCGCGGGAGCTCTGGGGCTTCGCCTTGCCGGACCGACATCGTATTTTGGAAAGCTTCATGATAAGCCGTATATCGGAGATTCCAAAAGAGAGATTGAATATAAGGACATAAGACGAAGCTGCTTTTTGATGTATTCCACAGTTTTCTTATTTTTAATAATTTATTGTCTTATATTTGCAGCCATTTTTTTTATTTAAAGGTATAATGAAAAATGTCGGGTTTGATCATCGACATTTTTCATTATTTTTTGAGAACGGAGAGATATGTTTTGAAACAATACAGTATCTTAAACAACAAGCTTTTTCTATATCTGACGGAGTTCTTTGCCGGAATGTCCGTCATGGCGGTTGAGCTTGGAGCGAGCAGACTCCTTGCACCGTACTTTAGTTCATCACAGATCGTGTGGACGATCATAATCGGAACAATCATGATAGCGATGGCGCTTGGAAATATATATGGTGGACGGGCGGCGGATAAAAACCCCGATCCGCAGAAACTTTACGGAAGGATATTGATCGCTGCTATCTGGATTGCGGCGATTCCTGTGGTCGGTAAGTATATCATTATCGGTATCTCGGCCCTTTTGATATTTACCGTAAACAATAATTTTCTTGTTATCGCGGCTTTTGTGACATGTATGGTGGTGTTTGTGTTCCCGCTCTTTTTACTCGGAACCGTGACACCGAGCCTTGCCAAGTACACAACGGATTCACTTGATGACAACGGTAAGATCATCGGAACACTCGGTGCGTTTAACACCGTGGGTAGCATCATAGGAACTTTTGTGCCTACATTTGTCACCATCCCTGCTGTCGGAACATCTGTTACATTCCTTATTTTTGCGGGGATTTTGATAATTCTTTGTGCATGTTTTTTCTTAAACGGCCCGGGTAACCGCAAGAAACTTATAGTTGGCGGGATCTCTTTTATACTGTGTTGCATTCTCGGGCACAACACGAGCTTTTCTTTTTGGGAGAATAACCTTACTTTTGAGGGTGAGTCGATCTATAACTATCTTCAGGTAAAAGAGGATGCCAACAGCGTTATTCTTTCGACAAACGTTCTGTTCGGAGTTCAGTCTATTCTTATAAAGGACGGAGCACTTACCGGGATGTACTACGATTATGCGATGGCTGCACCGTATATGAGTGGGATAAAAGAGAAAGAAAAAAACGGTGAGAATACCGATATCCTGATACTCGGAATGGGCTCCGGAACTTATGCGACACAGCTTTCAAGGCATTTTGACAATATTGATATCGAGGGTGTTGAGATAGATCAGAAGATAACGGATCTTGCTCATGAGTATTTTGAACTGCCCGAAGATACCAAGGTTACGACCTATGATGGAAGGGCTTACCTTGCGGCAACTTCAAAGAAATATGATGTGATAATGGTAGACGCGTATCAGGATATAACTATTCCTTTTCAGATGTCTTCGACAGAGTTTTTTACAATGGTAAAGAATCATCTTAATCCGGGCGGAGTCTTGGTCGTAAATATGAACATGTTCAGCGATGACAACGAATCAACCATCAACAGATATCTTGCGGACACGATATCGTCGGTATTTGATAATGTAAAGATCGCATCTGTGGCCAATTCTACCAACAGAGAGCTTTTTGCAACGGATTCGGCTGATTTTATGAGCACATTTGATGACAATCTTGCGCTTGAAGATGAGAATGAGCTTAAAGAAATGATGTTAAGGGTTAAGACTGCGCTCAATGATTATGAGGCCGGAAAGAACATAATGACGGATGATAAGGCGCCTGTTGAGCTCCTTGGAATGCGTCAGATCGACTCTATAATCAAGGCGGAAGTAGCTATATATAAGGAAATATATGAGCGTGAAGGCTTGGAAGGGCTTATAAAGTACCTGTAAATAGTCACAATTCTTTGAAAAATTTATGAAAATTAGTACAAAAATGTGCTATTATTTATAACAGAGGGGTTACACACCTTCGGACATTCAATTCAATAGTTTGCATAAAGAGAAAGGAGCACTTCCTATGAGTAGTAGCCAGCTGCAATATTCTCCGTTCAAACCAAATTTGAAGACAGCCGAAGTATTTGCCTGGGGAGATCCGGAGTACAACTTGTTTGATCAACTTAGTGAGAAGTATGAAAGGAGCCATCCTGAATTTGAGAATCTTTCAACTTATGAAAAGATGGTTATAAGAGAGCAGATTCATCATGAAGCGATTGGGCTTACACCGCTCAACCTTATCATGGATTTTATAGAAGATCCGCAATTTGATGAATTCAGAGTTGTGCATGCAGATCGAAAATGATCAAAAAGAAAAGGCTGTGAATCTTGGGATGATCCAAAGTTCACAGCCTGTTTTTATTATTATGCTCCGGTTGGTCCGGCTTTTTTATTTAAGTCTTGTAAGCATACGTGCTTCACGTATCTTGTTATTAACGTCCGAAAGGAATTTGTAATTGGTCGGATCAGAGATGAAATTAAGGAAGTTGACCGCATCTTTGCGAGCGAGCTTCTGACTCTTTGTAAGATAATCAAGAATCTCTTCCTTGGTCTTTCCTTCATTCATATATTTTTCCACAGTGTCAAACAGAAGCATAAACCTGCGCATCTTTATACGTACTTTGATATTGTGGAGTTTTAAAAAGATTGATCCCAGAATTACACCAAAAGAAGTACCGAGTATCAGGAACACTATGCCCCATGAAACTCTGCCCATCATAAGATTCAAAATTCCGGCACCGTAATTGGAAATGATAAACGAACTAAGAGATATAACTACGATCCACAAACGTGCTTTGTTGCGGTCTGTATCACTAAGTTCCATCAACCTGACTGCAATGCCAAATGCTACATAGAAGACCGCTGCGAAAGCAATCCCCACATAAGATAATTGCAACATATTCAATTCCCCCTCTAAATAATTGTAACAACCATAAATAAATAATGCAAACCCGTGTTATCATCTATATAAGAACTGAAAAAATGCCTTTTATGAAAGGAAAAGAAATTTGAAGAAATCAAAAAAATCTGTTTTTGTGCTTTTGTCTCTATGTGTCGTTGCGCTTGCGTTATTTGCTTTTATCCCGTTCTATCAGGAAAAGTTAAATGACAATGATGTAAGCTTTTACGTGGTTGCCGAAAGCAAAGGACAGCCTTCAGACGAACTTAAGATATATCCGTATTATGATAGCGAAGGAGAAAAAACGTATTTCTTTTTGCCGGGAAATTCGGAGAGCTATGAGTACAAAATGTTTTTCGGAAATGCAAAAGAGTTAAAGATAGGGGATGTTTCTTTTTCGCCGGGAGATATATTGGATGACAGCTTTTTAAACTATTACGGTAAAAAAAATACCGGCCTCGGAGAATTGGAATTTGATTATGAGCTTCTTGATAAAAAAGGTGAAAAGGTACTTGGAAATGTCTTTTTCCTGACCGGCGGTGAAGTGAGCACAATGTATTTGGTTTCGGGAAAAGATTCCATGGAGAAGGTGGACGGTGATCCGCTACATAATATCACGGCAACTGCCGACTATTCTGTCTATGATCCTTTGGGTGCAAAGGAAACTTCGGGAAAGCTAAAGATCTCGGGGCATGGTAATTCTACATGGACAGAGCTCATGGAGGAGTTTCCGGGGCAGGAATTTAAGCGCTCATACAATATTTCTTTTAACGAGAAGAAATCCATTCTCGGAATGAAGAGTGCCGGAAATTATGTGCTTTTGTCCAATTTTTATGATGAAAGCGAGCTTAAGAACTATCTGGTTTTGGATATGGCCAGGAGAATCGGGGTGGATAATGTTCCCGACTGTGAGTATGTAAATCTTTATATTAATGGCGAATACAGGGGACTTTACCTTGCGGCGCAGAAGATAAAAGAGGGTAATGGATTTCTGAAAATTTCTTCAGACGGTTATCTTGCCAAGTTTGATTATGAAGAGAGAGTTAAGACCGAGGGAAGTGTCTACGCGGAGACGGAAGGCCTTTTTGCCAAGATACAATATCCGTCGGAGCCCGATCAGGAAAGGCTTGCACAGATAAAAGAAGATATTTGCAAGGTGGAAGATTCCATTAAGGAAGGTGAGGAAGAATTTTCTGATCTTGCGGATGAGCGGAGTTTTATAAAGTATTATCTTTTGCAGGAGTTTTTTGAGAACGGCGATGCAGACAGAGCCAGTCAGTATGTTTATAAGAATGGAATGAAAGATAAGCTTGTAGCAGGTCCTGTCTGGGATTTTGATCTTTCTATGGGGCATCCATGGTTTTCATATGGAGGCAATGAGGCGAATGCTCTTTGGATAAAGGGTCTTGTGGATGAGAGCGGATGGCTGCGGAAACTTAGCGATGATGAAGCTTTTATGGAAAAGACGCGTATGTTTTATAGGAATAATTTTTCCGAAATGGTTTCATATATTGAGTACCATGTACTTATCAGTGTTATTGAAAGTATAAAGGATAGCTATTATATGGACATGATCCGTTATGAGAACGGACCTGTTTATTATGACAGATATGATTATGAAATGCATGGCGCGCAAAAGTATGATCTTTTTAGCATCGCGGAGGATATTCAGGCGTGGTTGTGCAGCAGAAAATCGTTTTGGGATGATTATGCGGACAATCCCGATCAGTTTGAAGAAGAGATACAGGAACCCGGTGAAGATACAAGATCTATAAGGAAGCTTATTTTGATGATAAAGAAATGATATTTAAAATGATTAAGTTTACTTTTTATTATTGACTTTTTTAGTTTGGTACTTTAAACTTCAAAAGTAAATATCAGATTGTATACAAATATACATTTTGGTTTTTCATTTTTTTCAGGAGGGAAATATTATGAAGAAGTTAGGCAAAGTTATTAGTGCACTTATGGCTTCTGTACTTGTTGCTTCCGCACTTGTAGGATGTACTGACGCAGCAAGCACTGAGACAAGCGATTCTCAGGCACAGACACAGCCGGCACAGGAGACAGAGAGCTCATCTGACAACGGAGCTACATTTAAGATCGGTGCCATCGGACCTCTTACAGGTGGCGCAGCTGCTTACGGTAATGCGGTTTGTAATGCAGCAGAGCTTGCAGTTGAGGATATCAACGCAGCAGGCGGTATCAACGGATATCAGGTAGAGTACAGCAAAGAAGACGACGAGCTTAATGCAGAGAAGTCAGTAAATGCTTACAATACACTTAAGGATTGGGGAATGCAGATTCTTGTTGGTTCAACAACAAGTGCTTGCTCAATCGCAGTTTCAGAGTACACAAAGGCTGACAATATGTTCCAGCTTACACCTTCGGGATCTGCAGTTGATTGCGTTAAATATGACAACGTATTCCGTGTATGTTTCTCAGATCCTAACCAGGGTATTGCTTCAGCTCAGTACATTTCAGATCACAATCTTGCAACTAAAGTTGGTATCATCTATGACAGCTCAGATGTATATTCAACAGGAATCTATCAGAAGTTTGTAGATGAGTCTGCAGGTAAGAACTATGAGATCGTTTCACAGGAAGCTTTCACAGCCGACAATGCAACGGATTTCTCAGTTCAGCTTCAGAAGGCTAAGGATGCAGGTGCAGACCTTGTATTCCTTCCTATCTACTATCAGGCAGCTTCACTTATCCTTACACAGGCCAACACAATGGGATATGCTCCCACATTCTTCGGTGTTGACGGTATGGACGGTATCCTTACTGTAGAGAACTTTGATACAAAGCTCGCTGAGGGCGTAATGCTTCTTACACCTTTCGCAGCTGATGCTACAGACGATCTTACAGTAAACTTCGTTAAGAAGTATGAGGAGAAATATGGTGAGACTCCCAACCAGTTCGCAGCTGATGCTTATGATGCAGTATTTATCATCAAGCAGGCAATTGAAGCTAAGAACGCTACACCTGATATGAGTATTTCAGATCTTGGCGATGCACTTAAGGGTGCAATGACAGAGATCGAGGCTTCAGGTCTTACATCTTCTAAGATGACTTGGGATGCTTCAGGTGAGCCCAACAAGGAGCCTAAGGCTGTTGTTATCAAGGACGGAGCTTACGTATCCGCTGAGTAAATATAGACGTATTTATTCCTGACACAATGAAGTGTAACGCGGGATATCTGCATAAGATATTCCGCGTTTTTAGCTAATAAAAAGTTAATTTTTATGGTATGCTAGATTAATCAATCAATTAAAAGATCTATTGTTTTTTGGAGGTTTGAGATGAGCTTTTTAACCTATCTCATTAACGGACTTAGTCTGGGAAGTATCTATGCGATAATCGCGTTGGGATACACAATGGTATACGGAATTGCCAAGATGCTTAATTTTGCACACGGAGATTTTATCATGGTGGGCTGCTACATTATCTTTTCTGTCAGTGCGGCGCTCGGCGGAAATTCTGTCGTGGGAATAATATTGGCGGTCATACTGTGTACACTTCTTGGTATTACAACTGAGTTTGTTGCATACAGACCCCTTAGAGGAGCAGCGTCTCCGTTGGCGGTTCTTATTACGGCCATTGGTGTCAGTTATTTTCTGGAGAATGTGGCGCTTCTTATTTTCGGAGCGGATATTAAGTCTTTCACATCTGTCATTAAATGGGAAGGTTTATCTTTTGCCGGCGGCCAGCTTAGAATTCAGGGTGTAACGGTCGTTACCATTGCAGTAAGTGTTGTTATTCTTATAGCACTGCAGCTTTTTATCAATAAGACCAAACAGGGACAGGCTATGCTTGCGGTAGCCGAGGATAAGGGTGCAGCTACACTTATGGGTATAAATGTAAATAAGACCATTATGCTTACCTTTGCGATAGGTTCTTCGCTTGCAGCTGTTGCGGGAGCTCTTTTGTGCTCAGCTTATCCTTCACTTTCTCCGTACACGGGAGCAATGCCCGGAATCAAGGCGTTCGTAGCAGCGGTTCTCGGAGGAATCGGTTCTATCCCCGGGGCTATGATCGGAGGTCTTGTACTCGGAATTGTTGAGATCTTAAGTAAGACATATATTTCATCACAGCTTTCTGATGCCATTGTATTCGGAATTCTTGTAGTAGTGCTGCTTGTTAAGCCTACAGGTATTCTGGGCAAGGTTATTCAGGAGAAAGTCTGAAAAAGGCGGTGTGAAATATGAAGATAAATAAGATAACAAAAAATAATTTAATCACATACGGAATTGTGGTTGCAG
Organism: Butyrivibrio sp. INlla21; assembly: GCF_900116875.1. GTDB lineage: Bacteria > Bacillota > Clostridia > Lachnospirales > Lachnospiraceae > Butyrivibrio. Next base: position 132,012 of record NZ_FPCC01000005.1, on the reverse strand, counting down.
CATTTGTTCTTTTCACGGTGCTTGCATCTACCGGAAATCTTTCGAGTCATATGAAGGGGCTTCTTATTCCCATGACTTATTATGCTGTGATTGCGGTTGCGCTTAATCTCTGCGTAGGTATTTTGGGAGAGCTTAGTATAGGACACTGCGGATTTATGTGCATCGGTGCATTTACAAGCGCTTTTTTCTCTAAGGCGACAGCAGAGATCCTTCCTTCGGGAATCAGGTTTTTCCTTGCTTTCCTTATAGGAATCGCGTTTGCGGCACTTTTCGGATTTCTTATCGGTATCCCGGTTCTCAGACTTAAGGGTGACTATCTTGCGATCGTAACTCTTGCGTTTGGTGAGATCATCAAGAATATTATCAATGCTTTTTATATAGGAATTGATAAGAGCGGTATCCATTTTTCACTTAAGAATGCGATGGAACTTGGACTCGATGAAGGAGGAGAGGTTATTGTAAACGGAGCAATGGGTATAACCGGAACTCCGCATGATTCAACTTTTACAATAGGAATAATCGTACTTCTGATTTCTCTTTTTGTAGTGCTCAATCTGATAAATTCAAGAGACGGACGTGCGATCATGGCAATCCGTGATAATTATATCGCAGCGGAATCTACGGGTATCAATGTCACGGGATATAAGATGATGGCATTTACCATTTCGGCAGCCATTGCAGGCGCTGCGGGAGTTCTTTTCTCTCACAATATTACTACGCTTACGGCTACATCACAGTATTTTGGTTATAATGCTTCGATCATGATCCTGGTATATGTTGTGCTCGGCGGAATCGGAAATATCAGAGGCAGCGTTATTGCGGCTTGCATACTTTACTTGCTTCCCGAGCTCCTCAGAGGTTTCAGTAACTATCGTATGCTGATCTATTCAATCGTTCTTATTGTTATGATGATCGTTAACTGGTCACCGAAGATCATTGAATGGAGAAAGAGAACGCTAGGTAGATTTGGATTTAAGAAAAACAGCGGAAAGGAGATCGCATAATGGCACTTTTGGATGTAAATAATCTCAGCATCTCCTTTGGTGGACTCAGAGCTGTTGATGATTTTAATATTTCAATTGAAAAAGGTGAGCTTTACGGTCTTATCGGACCTAACGGTGCGGGAAAGACAACTGTGTTCAATCTTTTGACAGGTGTTTATAAACCGAATGAGGGAATCATAAGACTTGACGGTGAGGATATCACAAGAAAGAGTACGATTGAGATCAATCACTGCGGAATAGCAAGAACATTCCAGAACATCAGACTCTTTAAGCAGATGCCTGTTATAGACAATGTTAAGGTTGGACTTGCCGAGCACTATAAATACAGCACTCTTGAAGGAATTCTTCACCTTGGTAAGTATAAGAAAGTGGAAAAAGAGATGGATGAAGAGGCTATGCGTCTTCTGAAGGTCTTCGATCTTGATAAAGAGAGAGATACGCTTGCTTCAAATCTTCCTTACGGTAAGCAGAGAAAGCTTGAGATCGCAAGAGCTATGGCAACCAATCCCAAGCTCCTTCTTCTTGATGAGCCCGCTGCCGGAATGAATCCCAACGAGACAGGCGAGCTAATGGATACAATAGCTTTGGTGCGTAAGGAGTTTGGAATGACGATCCTTCTTATCGAGCATGATATGAAGCTGGTATCCGGTATCTGTGAGAAGCTTACGGTGCTTAACTTTGGTAGGGTTCTCTGCCAGGGAGAGACCAAAGAAGTGCTTGCGGATCCGGAAGTAATAAAGGCATATCTAGGTGAGTAGAGCACTTGGCGAGGTATTATCGAGCCTAGTGCGAACCATGGGGAGACACTAAGCGAGGTATTTACGAGCGTAGTGACTATCCCAGAATAGAATAGAGGTTATCATATGGATCAAATACTACAAGTTAGTAATTTAAGTGTATACTACGGCGTTATCAAAGCCCTTAAAGGAATTTCTTTTCATGTAAATAAGGGTGAGATCGTGGCTCTTATAGGTGCGAACGGAGCAGGCAAGACCACGACTCTTCATACTCTTTCGGGACTTATTCAAGCAAACGCCGGTGAAATAGACTATAATGGAATTAATTTAAGAAAGACTCCCAATCATAAGATTGTTGGAATGGGTATGGCCCAGGTTCCCGAGGGAAGAAGAGTTTTTGCCGAGATGACGGTCCTTCAGAATCTTAAGATGGGTGCTTTCACAAGATCGAGTAAGGCAGAAATGGAAGAGACACTCGCTGATATATACAAGCGTTTCCCAAGACTTGAGGAGAGAAAAAATCAGCTTGCGGGAACTCTTTCCGGCGGTGAGCAGCAGATGCTTGCAATGGGACGTGCGCTTATGTCTCATCCCGATCTCATTCTTATGGATGAACCTTCAATGGGGCTTTCACCGATCTTTGTAAATGAGATATTTAAGATAATTGAGGATGTTAATAAGGACGGAGTTACCGTTCTTTTGGTTGAGCAGAACGCGAAGAAGGCTCTTTCAATCGCAAACAGAGCTTATGTCCTTGAGACGGGAAGTATTGTAAAAGAAGGCGACGCCAAAGACCTTCTCAACGATGAGGCCATAAAAAAAGCTTATTTAGGTGAGTAGAGCACTTCAAGGGGGATAAAAGCATGAAGAAAAACATTGTCATTACAATCGCAAGGCAGTATGGAAGCGGCGGTAGAACCGTGGGCAAGATGCTTGCAAAGGATCTTGGTATCAATTATTACAACAAGGATCTTATAAAGCTTGCATCGGAAGAGAGTGGTATAAATGAGGATCTCTTCAGAGAAGCAGACGAGCGTTGCAGAACGGTTGGTTTCTTCAAGGCGCCTGTAAATGTTTATACGGGTGAGATAATCGGTCCGGACAGTAAGGAATTTACCGAGCCTGACAATCTCTTTAATTTCCAGGCAAAAACAATAAAGAATCTCGCAGATAAAGAGAGCTGTGTTATAATAGGTCGTGCTGCGAACTTTGTGCTCAAGGATTACGACAACGTTCTAAGTGTATTTGTACATGCGCCTATGAACTACCTGCTTGAGCAGGCTGCGAAAGTTCAGAGTCTTCGCGGAGATGAGCTTGAAAAGTTTATCCGCAAGGAAGATAAGTACAGATCTGAATACTATGAGCATCACACAGGACGTAAGTGGTCGGATGCGCGAAATTATGACCTATGTCTGGACAGCAGTAAGCTTGGCTTTGAGGGCTGCGTAGAGGCCATCAAGGCGCATATGAGAGTGAGATTTGGGGATTGTCTCTCTTAATATTTGAGAAAGTTTTTTAGAAAAAAGCACTTGCATATCTTGTTAGCATATGCTAATATGTCTTTGTTAGCAAATGCTAACAAAGTAAATGCGTCAATGCCAAGGCGTTATTTACACGTGACATACAATAGTCATAAGAAATCTCCTACCTGAACAGGTGCATCTTGCCAATGCACCTGTTTTCTTTTATCATTAAAATTGCGAAAAAACATAAAAATCCATGGAGATATAATGGCAAACGAGAAATTCATACTAATTGACGGAAGTTCTATGCTAGTGACAAACTACTATGGCAATCTTCCCAAGGCAATTATGTTCGAAAAGGATCCTGAGAAAAAGGAAAAACTTTACTCTCAGATCATGCATAATGCCAAGGGACAGTATACCAATGCGATGTTTGGCATGATGAGAACAATTCTTAAAATAATAGATGAGCAGAAGCCTACGCATATCATGTTCGCTTTCGATATGACGAGAGATACCTTCAGAAGAGAGAAATATGCCGAATATAAGGCAAACCGAGGGGATACGCCCGAACCTTTGAAGGAGCAGTTCGTCAATATGGAGAATATGTTGAAGGAAATGGGCTTTAAGGTCCTTTTTGACGAGAATTATGAGGCGGATGACATCGTGGGAAGCGTGGCCGGACGCTATGAGAAAGACATTCCCATGTATATAATCACCAAAGACCATGATTATTTACAGCTTGTGACCGATCATACAAGAGTTTGGCTTATACAGACCAAGCAGGAGACTGCCAATGAGCTTCAAACCAAGTATGGAGCAGAGTATGGGTGGGACAGTAAGCTTGCGGCCATACCTGATAAGGCATTTGAAGTTACACCGGATCTATGTCTTAAGGAATATGGTGTTCGTCCCGACCAAATACCCGATCTTAAGGGAATCCAAGGTGATTCAAGCGATAACATCCCGGGGGTTAAGGGAGTTAGCAGCGCTGCATTACCTCTTTTGGCTGAGTATGGCACTGTTGAGGGCATATATGAGGCAATTGATGATTGCAAAGATGATAAGGAGCAAAAAGAGCTGGCCAAGAAGTGGAAAGAAGAGCTTGGCATCTCCAGAAGCCCTTTAAAGGCGCTTATCGAGTATCGTGATCTTGCAATATTGTCTAAAGATCTCGCAGAGATCAGGAAAGATTATCCTTTTGATATTTCACTTGATGATTTCAAGCTCAATTTTGATAAAACCAAGGCAAAAGAGCAATTCGAGATATACGGGTTTAAATCACTATTGGATAAGATTGGAGTATAATTTTCTAAATGAGGAATTATTATCATACGATACTGATCAATCTACATAAGATCATTTATTACATCATCAAAGCCAGGATATGGGTCAGAAACCCTCAGAAGCACTCGGAAGAGGACTGTTATGCTGTGGCAAGAGAGATGGTAGATGTCATGAACAGATCATCAGGCTATAAAACCATAGCATACGGAGCCGAGAATCTTCCCAAGGAAGGTGGTTACATGCTATATCCCAATCATCAAGGTAAATATGATGTTCCCGGGATTTTTGCAACACACGAAAAGCCGATTTCTTTTGTTATGGATATAGAGAGGTCGAAGATACCGCTTGTTTATGAGTTTTTATTACTGGTTAGAGGAAAGTCTATTTATCTTAATAATCCCAGACAGACAATAACAGTTTTTCAGGAGATGGCAAAAGAACTGGAACAAGGAAAGAAGTACATTCTTTTCCCGGAAGGCGGATATAAGGAAAATAACGGCAATGTTGTTGAACCGTTTAAAGCCGGAAGCTTTAAGGTTGCGCAGATGTCCAAAGTTCCGATAGTGCCGGTGGCGCTTGTTGATTCTTATAAAGTTTATAACAGTGATCATTACGGACCGGTGACGACATATGTATACTATCTTGAGCCGATAATGTATGATGAATATAAGAATATGAAGACCAAGGATATAGCAGCATTGGTTGAGAATAGGATCAAAGATAAGATAAAAGAGCATTTGGCGGGCTGATACGGCGCGGAGGATGATATGGGAAAAATTTTGGCTGTTTTGGCAGCAGTTATTTTTATAATTGCGGTGGTAGTGTTCACTATCGGTGAACTTAACAAGAATAATGAAGAAGAGCCCGAGACATATCGGTGGATGCGCATTTTTGCCATTGTTCTGGTGGTTATGGCGGCAGCATGTGCAATAAAAAGCGTAGGGTTTTAAGAATAGTTTTTAATGCAGAAAATAATGAACCGAGACAAAGAACATAATTCTTTGTCTCGGTTTTTTAAAATGACATATAGTAAAAGGTTGCAGGATCGACAGTTTCGCCGTATATGCCGAATACTATTGTAAACAGCAAAATTGCAAGAGTGAATATTACTCTGAATACAGGACCTTGAATCTTAAGCCAACTGTCGACTCTTAAATTGTTCTTATAAGTGACAAAGTCCATACCGGCCAGGATAAGCAGTGCCGTTATGAGAATAAGTACTTCCTGAATTCCAAGTCCAAACGAAAAAAGCTTGTTCATATCTGATAGGATCCAGAAATCCTTGACGGTAAACATTTGTTTAATATATGCACATGCAATCTTGGTTGAATCTGCCTTAAAAAAGATCCAGGCAAAATCTACCAGTACAAACGTAACTACAGCTCTTAAAAAGCGCCCGCCGAAGGGGATGGAGCTTTTATCTTTTTTCATGAGTCCAATATCGGTAAGAAGGTTTTCTATCATGATATAGAGCCCATGAAGGCAACCCCATACCAAAAAGCTAAGGCCCGAACCATGCCATATACCACTTATAACAAAGGTAATAAATGTGTTGAGATATTTTCTCAGCTTACCTTTTCTGTTTCCGCCAAGTGGAATGTAAACATAATCTCTAAGCCACGAGCTGAGCGATATATGCCATCTTCTCCAGAAGTCTGTGACAGATACAGACAGGTAAGGAGCCTTAAAGTTATCCATTATGCCGATATTAAACATTCCGGCAATTCCCAGAGCTATGTGTGAATAAGCCATAAAATCACAGTAAAGCTGCATTCCGAAGCTGATCGCACCTATTATCAGAACCGTGGTTCCGTAGCGATAATAAGTTGAGAAAATAGTATTGGAAACTATTGAAAGTCTGTCAGCTATCACAAGCTTTACGAACATTCCGAATATGATGATTATTGCATTGTCACACAGTCTGTTTATATCCAATAAATCTTTTCTAGAACAAGAGTCAAGCTTCTTGAATTGAGGAATCAGATTACCGCCTCTCTCAATAGGACCGGAAATAACAGTGGGAAAGAATGCGATATATAAGAGAACATAAAGAGGATTATTCTCTGTTTCTATTTTTCCTGTATAACAATCTGAAATGTAGGAAATGGCTTCCAAGGCAAAGAATGACAATCCAAGCGGAGAGGCATTTTTGATCCCCGTGTATCTAAATGCAAGCATAAGTCCTACTATTACAATGATACTTGAGAAAAGAATCACTTTTTTGGCGGCCTGAGAACCAAGCTTTTTTATTGCCATTGTCGAAACGTATGAAACAACGCCCATTGCAGGCAGGATATAAAAAGATGCCGTTCCGCAAATGTAATAAAGGAAAAAGCTTAATGCAAGAAGTAAAAAAGAACGGATCTTTTTGGGAACTATGAATTCCAGCAGAAGTATTATAAATACTAAAGGAAAGAGCAACTGGTAAGTAATAAACATTGGTAATCTCCATTTATATCAGTTTAATCAATTTCGTTTCTAATTAGTTTGCCTTCGTCAGGGCATGCATCAACACCAATAGAATCAACAACAATATCCAGACTGTCGTCATATATAGTAACGTTAAGTCCATCGCTGTTTATGATGTAGTTTTCATTCCAAATATATATTCCGTCTTCAAAAGGACTATCTTCGGAACCTGATGTAACTCTGTCTATGGACACAACGGCGTTTTCAAATTTGTGTGAATAAGAATAAGTTTCACATCCGCCGGAGTAATATAAGATGTTACCGCGATAGAGTATTACCGTTCCGCCTTTTTCATAGAAATCTTCCGGAACGGGAGCTTTTTCGAGGATGCTCTGAATAGATCCGTCCGATTCGGAAGTATAATCACCGGAAAGAGTCAGTATTACCATATAATTGCTTAATTGACCGGCAAAGAGGTCTGACCATTCTGCTATATTATTTGTTTTTTCAAAGCTTTCTTTTAATTGAAGTACTTGCCATGCCTTAAGGTCTTTATTCCAGGTTTCATAGCCCGGATCTTGTCTGTGATCTTTAATGCCATAGTTTTCTATGAGATATTTTCCGAGATAATCAGTTATCTTTTCACCACCGCTGAGATTTACGTGATTAAGATCTCTTGCCTGGTCAGTGTGTATATCAAAGCCAATTTCATCCACAAGATAATTAAAATCAATAAACGGGACGTTGTTCGCCGCAGCTATATCCGAAATGGTATTTTGCTGTGCCAGAGTTGTCTCGGGTGCAGGATATGGAGTATGGAAAAGAACAAGGTGAATATTCTTTTCTTCGCACAGTTTTATTGTTTTATCAAGGTAGTTACGACCAATATCACTGATAGGAGCGCGTTCCTCAGATGTTACTATCTCTGCCTCCTCCTCAGGAACAGAATAAAGAGGTAATGTATCGGAGACCAGATAAGGTGTATCTATTACGAAATCGTCTTTTGTCAGACTTGAATAGCGATCATGCATGAGGGGCCACTTATAAAGAAGCTGGATACCTTCGGTTTTTAGGGGAAGATTAAAGTTCTTTATTTGTGCTGATGCCAATTTAAGATAATTAACAGAATATCTGAAAGCGGCGTCACTTTGTATTCTGCCTTCATATTCGGTGTCGGGTGTTTCCATGTTATCATCGGGAATAAGGGCGGTTTCTACCATTATCACCTTGGGATCTGAATGCTTGAGGAATTCAACTATGGAATGATAGGTGACATCAATTGGCTGCGAATTGCCGGCAATTGTATATGATGCGATTCCATAGTCTCTCCACAGATTCCTTCCTACAAGCTGTCCTGCATGACTGCTTCCTATAAAAAGAACATCGCTGTTCTGCGCATACCCTTCGTATACATCATACATTCGTGCTTCTGATGAATGTCCCTTGATAACAAGAGCGTTCATCAGCTGTGTAGATAAGATAATGAAAGCAATAATAAATGCTATTAGTTCTATAAGTCTTAATAAGGCTTGCTTATTTTTAATCATTCTTTCGCTCCGATTCAAATTTGTAATAACACATTTTAACATATTTTTGTGAAATAAAAAAAGGACACGCATGATCGCTCATTACGTGCCCTAAATAAAAAAGGATATTTAGTTTATTTGGTCAAATGTTATTTCCACTTTTTTAGTCCTTCAAATGCATATCCCGATAAATCTACTCCGCAGTCAACGCTGCTGAGAGTATTGAGATCGGGTTTAAAGGTCCTAACGTGCATAACCTGAAGAGGCGGTTTTGGAGTGGTTCTTATTCTGGAAGCTATAGTTTTCTTATTAGCCATGGCAGATACCTCCTTGTCTCTTGGTAGGTATATTATAAACGAGAGAAATAAAATAAGAATAAAGGAAGCTTAAAAAAACACGGATAATTAAATAAACATTCACTTTTGTCATAATAAGGTGTAAAATAGAACGTAATTAAGACTACTAATCTTCTGAGGGGAGGGTAATGATGGCAGAAACAAAAACAAAGATTGAGCTACAGTACAGTAGCCTGTCTATAGGAGAGGATAAGATTGTCTCCAAGGCAAAAAAAGCATATGGCAAAAGAGATATTAAAGAGCTTAATATCTATGTAAAGCCTGAAGAGGGAAAAGCATATTACGTTGTTAACGGAGATCCTTCAAAAAGCGGAGACTTTGACCTCTATGATTAATTATAAACAGTGATGAAGCGTGGCCGAAGAGATAAATATCTCTTCGGCTATTTTGTACACGTGTCGGGTACTCTGAGACCATGGAATATGGTATAATCTGATGACAGACAATTACTATCGGAATATCTTTTTAGAATGGATATATTTAGGATACGGAAAGAAGGACAACAATGGATAAACTTGCAATTCTCGGTGGAACTCCGGTAAGAGACGAGAAGATTTATTACGGTCGTCAGTGGATTGATGATGACGATGTGAATGCAGTTGCAAAGGCACTTAAGGGAGAGCTTATAACATGTGGACCGTTCGTAGCGGAACTTGAGAAAAGAATCTGTGAAGTGACCGGAGCAAAATACGCAGTAGCAGTCAGTAACGGAACAGCCGCTCTACATTGTGCAATGATAGCGGCAGGAGTGGGAGAAGGAGATGAAGTAATAACAACTCCTCTGACATTTGCGGCTTCTGCAAACTGTGCTGTGTATGTCGGCGCTAAGCCGGTTTTTGCGGATATTGATCCAAGAACCTATAATATCGATCCGGACAGTATTGAGAAGCATATAACCGATAAGACCAAAGCAATTGTGGCGGTTGACTATACAGGACAGGCAGTGGATCATAAGAGAATTCAGAAGATATGTGATGAGCATGGTCTTACGCTTATCATTGACGGAGCACATGCAATCGGAACCAAGTATGACGGCAAAGGAGAGGGTTCGATCGCTGATATGACAACATTCAGCTTCCACCCCGTTAAGACTGTTACAGCCGGAGAAGGCGGTGCGATCACAACCAATGATCCTGAATTATACAGAAAGCTTCACCTTGCTTCACAGCATGGTATTGTAAGAAATCCGGATGAGTTCAAGCATGAAGCTGAAGGTATTTGGTACTATGAGATGCAGGAACTCGGATTTAACTACAGAATGACGGATTTTCAGGCAGCTCTTTTGATCAGTCAGCTTAATAAACTGGATAAGTTCTCGAAGAGAAGAAAAGAGATCGTAAAGAAATATGATGAAGCCTTTAAAGATGTTCCGGGAATAATAGTTCAGGAAGAAATACCGGAATCCGATACTACAAGGCATCTTTACGTGATACAGCTTGATTTTGATGTGGTCAAATGCACCAGAAGAGAGTTTTTTGATGCACTTTCCGCAGAAAATGTGCAGCCGCAGGTTCACTATGTACCTGTATATTGGTTCCCTTTCTATGAAAGAATGGGATATCAAAGGGGACTGTGCCCTGTTGCGGAAAAGGTTTACAAAGGTATCATGAGCATACCGCTTTATCCACTTATGACTGACAGCGATGTCGATGACGTTATTGAGGCGGTAAAGAAGGTTGTTTCTTGGTATAAAAAGTAATACCACTGTTATAATGAACAATTAAATCTTGAATTATGAAGGGAGAATCGCTATGTACGAACAGATCAAGTTACCTTATGCTACAAATGCGCTGGAGCCGTATATTGATCAGCTCACAGTTGAAACTCACCATGGCAAGCATCATGCCACCTACACCAAGACATTTAATGAATTGGCTGAGAAAGCAGGACTTAGCAACCTTTCGGCAGAAGAGCTTCTGGCTTCTCTTGATAAAGTTTCCGATGAGACTTTGAAGAAGGGACTTCGAAATCAGGGCGGAGGATATTATAATCATAACCTGTATTTTGAGATGTTTTCCGATAGTCCGGCCAAAGAACCTAACGGTAAGCTAAAAGAAGCAATAGATAAAACTTTCGGAAGTCTCGATGAGCTTAAGGATCAATTGTCCAAGGCAGCAGCCGGACAATTCGGCTCCGGATGGGCATGGCTTTCAACAGATAAGGCGGGAGCATTGTTTGTATCGGCATCTCCCAATCAAGACAATCCGATTAGTGAGGGCACCGGAAGAATACCGATCATAGGATTGGATGTATGGGAACATGCATACTACCTTAAATATAAGAATTTGAGACCCGATTATATCAAGGCCTTTTTTGAAGTACTTGACTGGGCTAAGGTATCGGAAAGATATGATCAGATAACAAAATAAAAAACAAAAACACCACTTGCAAAGACTTTGCAGTGGTGTTTTTATTTTGGGTTTATCAGCGCGGCTGCGTGCACTGAGCGGAACTCACGTACAGAGCGCAGGAGAAGGGAAAAAAAGATAATTTCTGAATCGCGCGAATAAGAATTTATCATATACGAAAAAGCGAAACAAGGAAAAACAAAATTTCTTTGTGAAAACTTTGTGAAAAAGAAAACAATTATTTCGAATGGATATGGAATCTAATGAAATAAAATTTTAAATTGATTCAATATGTGCGACTCCATGAATTATTGTCTTTTTCTAAAAAAGCTGCTTTTTATAATATAGAAAATTCAGTCAGATAATCCCAGATCGTTTTTCATATAGTTTGTAATGTATGAAGCTCGTTCCTTAAAAAAGTCGTCAATGACCGCAATATCGGCATTGTAGTCATCTTCGGAATAGGGCGGAGTGAAGTCTTCGCCGGGTTCATAACTGCTGACCACAAAGTCACCGCGGAATCTTTCTTGTGATTTTATATCGGCGTCTTTACATTTTGCCGAAAGTATTGAAAGCTTCTCGTGAACGCTTTCGTATTGAAAGTTTTTTTCTGTCATTTCAATAAAAGAGCTGACGAAACGTTCTTTGAATTCCTCGTTTTTTATTATTGAAGAGAAAAGTTTATCTCCGTTTAACGGGCTTATTTCCCAATGGCCTTCGATAAATGAATCGATTGAAGCATTGGTCAACTCTGTGATCATAGCACATGATTCATCAAGGTCATATAAAAGCCATCTCCATTTGCCGTCGCCGTATTTATCACCGGTAGGATTCTTGGCTCTCCAAAGTGCAAGGTTATTGGAGAAAGCATCTCCGTTGGCAACATATATTTCTGTGATGTAGTAATCTATCAGACTCTGAATATCTATCTTATCTTCCACATATCTGTAATTGGAATCGACTGCCATATCGTTGGTCGAAATATAATCAACCAAGTCGGTATATAGTTTTAGATCCTCAGGATCGTCAGTACTTACTTCGTTGTTTTTGATGATGATAACATTATCTTCATCAATTCCGTAATGTTCATGAATGTATGACTCACCGATTCCCTCTTGAATAAAATACATTCCCCAATATTCACCGTTTAGGAACAAGGCGCATGGTATGGCACGTTGAATCCCGACATCTCTGTCCGCTACAAGGCTTTGGCAAAAAACATCTCTTTGCTTAGTCACAAACAGATCGTTTGAGCCTCCGGTTCTAAGAACAACCTTACTGTATCCGTTTCCGTTGCCTTTAAAGAAATCGTATTTAAAGTATTCATTTCCATCGTATTCGGCTCTTGAATACAGATTAAAACTCTTTTGATTCTGCCCTATACTAAATCCGCCGTGAATCCTGATCCCGGCTTTTTGTTCAAATACCTTATGATGATCTTCTGAGAAAAATTCAATGTTAACCGGGCGTTCCCAGCCGCGACCTTCTTTTCCGTAGTTACAGTAATCATAGATATATTCAAAGGGATCAAGATCCATTTTTTCGCCATATATGTCTTTTACCTTGCCTTGTACGTAGATGCCCTTTTCATAACCGAAAAGATCGTCGGGATCCATAGATACAGACATGATGGAAATTCCGTCATAACCGTAACTATCAAGACCAACAAAGTATGTCTGTGATACGATCTCACTCGTTCCGTTGTCGGTTATGGCAACAGCTTTAAGAACTGTTCCCTTATCGACGGGAAAATCAGGTATATATGTATTGGCGGTAGCTATATCGCCCATTGCCGACCAAATGTTGGGCTCCTGCGTTCTGTTACTTATGGTTATAGGACCCTCATATTTGTATGATTCGGAGTCAGGGACAGATCCGTTTAGAGAATAATAAATATCTCCTTTTGGAGCATCCAAAGTCACTACAACGTCGCCGTCATACCATCCACCTTTTATTGAAAAAGAAGGAGCTTCCAATATTTCTTTTTTCTCGGGAATAAAAGTCTCTTCTACATAATATGGAGTTGCCGAAGTGATATTATATCTTCCCGGATCGTCTAAGCAGGAAGCATAACATTTGTTGTCGGGAAGATCGTATGGGATGGGAAGCCTTTGAACATACTTTTCATCGGGGCTTGTGAGAATGCACACTTCGCCTTTTGAAATCTTGAAAGGAATATCGTGGATGTCGGAGGGGACATAGTCATCCCTGTATAAAGAAGTATCGTCTATGCATGGACTGCTCCAAGCAATAACAGCTTGTCCCGGCTCTACAGTTACATCACCGAATGTGTATTTGAACAGATCTTTTCTGCTATCGGTAAGTCCCCAGCCCAATAAACTGACGGGGCCATCGGAACTGTTGTAGATCTCGATATAATCTGCACCGTAATCGCCGTTGTCATCGTAGGCGGCATTTTTATTGCAAGCGCAGATTTCTGTAATGGTAAGCGGAAATCTGCGAGCGATTCCTCTTCTTCCGATAAAAGACAGCCCAAGAACTATGAATAATAATATGAATATTAGAATAAGCGTTTTTTTTCTTGTCATGATAAACCTCTACATTCCAATATAGCGCAAAGTCAATAATTAAGCTAGAATGTAATAGATGAATGTGAATATTTCGAGTAAAGAAAACTTAATACCGGTGATCATTCCTTCATATGAACCGGACGAGCGTATGACCGTGCTGGTAAAAGAGCTGGCGGAAAGCGGGGAGTATATTGTTATAGTTGATGACGGAAGTGGCGAGGAATTCAAAGTCTTTTTTGACAAGGCAAAAGAGCTTTTGGCAGAAAACGGTGTTATTCTAAGGCATGACGTTAACAAAGGAAAAGGCGCTGCGCTTAAGACTGCGTTCAAATATGTGCTTGATAACATGACGGAGGCGGTCGGAACAGTGACTGCGGATTCTGACGGGCAGCACTGCGTAGCTTCTATAAATGATGTAAAAAAGAGCCTCTTGGAAAACAAAGATTCTCTTATTCTTGGTGTCAGAAGTCTTGAAGGAGATGACATTCCTTGGAAATCAAAGGCGGGAAATGCTATCACCAAGAAAGTTACGAGATATGTATCAGGACTGGACGTGAGTGATACGCAGACGGGCCTTCGGGGAATACCTGCTAAGTTTATGGAGGAGCTTCTTTCGGTCAAAGGGGATCGTTTTGAATTTGAAATGAGGATGCTTCTCGAAGCAAAAGGAAAGTATAAGATAATCGAAGTGCCTATCAGCACAATATATGAATCCAAGGATCATCATTCAACACATTTTAATCCGTTTGCGGATTCTATAAGAATTTACAGAGTTCTTGGTGAGAGCTTTATAAGATATATCTTTTCATCCCTTTCATCTTGTGTTTTGGATATAGCGTTGTTTTCTTTTCTTTGTTTTCTTCTTAAAGGAAAGTACGCGGGATATATTGCGATAGCGACTGTGATAGCAAGGATAGTTTCCGCTACATATAATTTTGCGCTTAACTACAAGATGGTATTTAAGAGTAATGAAAAAGTTGGAAAAGCTGCGATAAAGTATGTAACCTTAGCTGTTGTACAGATGGCGCTCAGTGCATTTTTGGTGACGATGGGAGTAAAATGGCTCGTGGTCGTTCCCGAGACTGTTGTTAAGATTGTAGTTGATACTTGCCTTTTCTTTATGAGCTATAAGATTCAACAGAAATTTGTATATATTTCGCGCAAGCCCTTCATGATGAGTTCCGGCTCATAAACAGTTTTTCCTTTTTCAGAGATCCACGGAAGAACAAACGATGCGTTTCCTCCTGTAAGGACAAGAGTTGCATTATTCATATCCGGGGCTGTTCTGATCTTATCGGCAACTTCGGATATCATGGCTGCCGTTCCGACAATAGCACCGGAAAGAAGAGATGATGCTGTATCAAGACCGACCAGATTATCGGTTTCTTTTGCGGTTATAGTTGGAAGATGAGGGACTCTGTCATGTAGTGCATCCAGAGAAGTTTGAATGCCCGGAGTGATCATTCCGCCAATAAATCTATTTTCGGAATCTACTGCCGATAATGTAGTACAGGTTCCTAGGTCGCAGACTATCACAGGAGTGCCATAGAGCTTAACTGCTCCGACTATATCGGCAATCCTGTCGGAACCAAGACTTTTTTTATCATATTGATCAAAGTTAATTCCAATATCGAGTTCACAGCTTACGATTACGGGGGTGGTTCCCGTCACAGCTTTAAGAGCCTCTTTTGCCACGTAAGAGATACTTGGAACGACACAGGAAATAACGGAGCCCGTGATGAGCTCCGTTTTATTATTACCTGAAAACGACACAAGAACAGAAGAGAAAGCTTTTTTTAACTCCTCAAGATTATAGTTCTTGTCTGTCGCAAAGCTATCAAGAGGCGTAGCTTTGTCGCCTTCCCATAAAAAAATCGCAATATTCGTATTACCAATATCTACAGTCAGTATCTTTTCCATATCATTATTAAATCATGCTCTGTGGAGCACTTTGGAAAGCACAAGTCCGAGTGTTCCTGCGAGAAGACAACCTATGGCTGCTTCAACCGTTGCCTGAACGCCGACAAGTGCGATCACAAATGACAAAGGACCGGTTGCATTTTTTGTTGCTGCAAGCTCCTGAATAAAGTCTGAATGATAAAAGAAAATGCAAAGAAGTCCCATGAAGAAAACTGTATTGAAAAGAGGCATAAGTAGTCCTGTTATGAAATAAGAAACCTTGCCCAGATGCTTTTTAAAAATAGGGAAAAGATTGCTCACGATGAATGCGTCAAGAAATCTTGCCAATACAGCAGTCAAAAATACTCCGACTGGATTTACGTTAAAAAGTGTTGAAAGAAGTCCGCTTTCCCCGGTGAGAGCAGTAAAAAAGCTGTTGAGTCCAAAAACAAGTCCGCATACAACACCGGCTGTGGGGCCGATTAACATTGCTGCGAGTGCAACGGGTACTGTTACGATTGAAACTTTAAGAAAAGGTGTGGGGATGGTTCCCAAGAAGGTGTTACCCATGATGAGCGTTACTGCGATCATAAGGGCAGTCTCCACCAAATAGAGTGTTTTTGTACTGAGTCCTTCTGACGTCTTAGTCTCGCGGCTCAGTGATGATGTGTTTTGCATATTTAGTTCTCCTTACAAAAAAGCTACCGTTTCAAATCTATTTGAATACAGTGCGTAATAAATATATCATAGATGTGGTAAAATGTCAGGAGAAATCTATAAAAAAACAAAGCGGGAAGCGATAATTAAAAGGAGATTTTGATGTTACAAGGAAAAAATGTACTTCTTGGAGTAACAGGTGGGATTGCCGCATATAAGGCAGCAGATCTTGCATCTAAGCTAATCAAACAGCATGCAAATGTAGATGTCATAATGACAGAGAATGCGACTAAGTTTGTGACTCCCCTCACCTTTGAATCAATAACTCATACCAGATGTGTGACGGATACATTTGACAGGGGAAACTACTATGAGGTTGAGCATATAGCGCTTGCAGATAAAGCGGATATTCTGGTTATAGCGCCTGCAACAGCCAATTGTATAGCCAAGCTTGCATGCGGAATTGCCGATGATATGCTTACTACGACAGCTCTTGCCTGTGATTGCATCAAGATGATCGCACCTGCGATGAATACAAAAATGTATGAAAATCCTGTGACTCAGAGAAATATGCAGACTCTGCGTGATCTCGGATATATTGTCGTAGAGCCGGGTGAGGGATTCCTTGCCTGCGGAACAGTCGGAAAAGGAAGAATGGAAGAACCTTCCGTTATAACAGATGCGATTGTTCAGGAGATAGCTTGTGAAAAAGATATGTCGGGAGTGAAGGTACTTGTAACGGCCGGCCCGACTATGGAAGCAATCGATCCGGTGAGATATATCACCAATCATTCTACCGGCAAGATGGGCTATGCCATTGCCAAGGCAGCCGCAAGAAGAGGCGCTGACGTTACGCTCGTAACCGGAAAGACCAATCTTGATAGGCCTAAGAATGTGAATGTTGTGGAGATCACATCCGCTGAGGATATGTTCAAGGAAGTGACTAAGAGAGCATCAAAACAGGACATAATAATAAAGGCGGCCGCAGTTGCGGATTATACACCTGTAAAAACGGCAACTGACAAGATCAAGAAAAAAGAATCGGATTCCGATAAGGAAATGAGCATTCCGCTTAAGAGGACAAAAGATATTTTGAAGGAGCTTGGAGAAAAGAAGAAAAAAGGACAAATTCTCTGCGGCTTTTCAATGGAGACAAAAGATCTTTTGAAAAACTCAAGAAAAAAACTTGAGAAGAAAAATCTTGATATGATATGCGCTAATAATCTTAAGGTTAAGGGGGCAGGATTTGGTGTTGATACCAATGTCCTTACTTTTATAACTAAAGACAACGAAGAGGCCCTTGAGTGCATGAGTAAAGATGATGCTTCTGATCTTCTTTTGACAAGGCTCATGAGTATGAGAGAAAAAAGGTAAACAACATGAAGATACTTATAGTAAATAAATTTCTTCATCCAAACGGCGGATCGGAGACTTATATTTTTAAACTTGGAAAAGCATTACAAGATATGGGGCATGAAGTCCAATTTTTTGGGATGGAGCATGACGGTAGAATAGTCGGAAATAATGTAAGTGCTTATACATCGGATATGGATTTCCGAGGCGGCAATCCTCTTAAAAAGATCACATATCCGATAAAGACGATTTACAGTAGAGAAGCCGCAAAGAAGATACGTCTTGTGCTGGATGATTTTAAACCGGATGTGGTGCATCTTAATAATTTTAATTATCAACTTACTCCCTCTGTTATCACGGAGACGGTGAAATGGAGAAAAAAAGAAAAAAGAGACTGCAGAATAGTTTTTACGGCTCACGATTACCAGCTTCTTTGCCCAAATCATATGTTTAATAATCCTGCTACGCATGAGAACTGTGAGAAATGTATTCACGGAGCATTCGGAAACTGCGTAAAAGGAAAGTGTATACACGGATCTACTCTTAAATCGATTGTAGGTGCGGCGGAAGCTTATTTCTGGAAGATTAACGGAGTATATAAATATATAGATAAGATCATATGTCCATCCGAGTTTATTAAGAAAAAGATGGATCAAAACCCGCTTTTTGAATACAAGACCTTTGCAATACATAATTTTGTCGAGCATCCCGAGAATTTAGGAAAAGAGTATGCAGCTCTTGATATTCCTTTTGACAGATATGTGTTGTATTTCGGAAGATTTTCTTGTGAGAAGGGCGTTCGCACATTGATAGAGGCATGTAAAAAGCTTGCAGGAATAAACTTTGTTTTTGCAGGAAACGGTGAATATGCGCAGCAAATTGATGAGCTTACGAATGCTGTAAACGTTGGATTTAAATCCGGAGATGAGCTGGAAACACTTATCAGAAACGCAGAATTTACGATCTATCCTTCTGAGTGGTATGAGAATTGTCCATTTTCCGTTATGGAGAGTCAGGAGAGATTTGTTCCTGTACTGGGGGCAGATATCGGCGGAATACCTGAGCTTGTGGAAGATAAAGTGAACGGAAGATTATTTAAGAGCGGAGATGCCAAGGAACTGGAGGAAGTAATCCTTGAAATGTGGAATTCCCGCGAAACGCTTGATGGTTACAGGGAAAAGTTAAAAGAGCTTAATAGGCTTGATGTTTCGGAATATACGTCAAAGATGTTGAGTATTTATGCGAATATATAAGGTGAAATTTGTAATTTTGGGCCAGGTTCGTTAAGATAATAGTATTATTTTTGATTCAGAAAGGTTTTATATTAAGAAATGAAAGTTGTAATACTTGCCGGAGGTTTCGGCACAAGAATAAGTGAGGAGAGTCATCTTCGTCCAAAGCCGATGATCGAGATAGGCGGTAAACCTATTTTGTGGCATATCATGAAGGAGTATTCCTATCACGGCTTTAATGAGTTTATCATATGCGCAGGTTACAAGCAGGAGGTAATCAAAGAGTATTTTGCCAACTATTATCTTCATAACTGCGATGTGACTTTTGATTTTGCAAACAGCGGACAGACAACCTTCCATTCACAGAAGGCAGAGCCGTGGAAAGTAACGGTTGTAGATACAGGTTACAGCACCATGACCGGTGGACGTATAAAGAGGATAAAAGAGCATGTCGGCAATGAGACATTTTTCATGACATACGGTGACGGTGTTTGCGATATCGATATGAACGATCTTCTTAAGTTCCACAAAAGCCACGGAAAGATCGCCACTGTAACCGCTATCCTTGCAGGTCAGCGTTTCGGTGTATTTGATATTGATAAAGATGACACATCCGTTGTAAGAGATTTCAGAGAAAAAGCAAGCATGGACGGAGCCAGAATAAACGGTGGATATATGGTACTTGAGCCGGGCGTGTTTGATTACATTGAAGGCGATGCTACTTTCTTTGAAAAAGAGCCTATGCACAATCTCGTAAAAGACGGTGAGATGGCGGCATATAAGTATGACGGCTTCTGGAAATGTATGGATACTGCAAGAGAAAGGGACGAATTGTCGGAGCTTATCGAGGCAGGTAAAGCGCCTTGGATAAAATGGTAATATTATGAGAGTTTCAGATTATATAGTTGAATTTTTGATAAAAAAAGGCGTCACCGACTGCTTTATGGTAGTAGGCGGTGGCGCTATGTATTTAAATAATTCTTTCGGACATACGGAAGGAATGAAGTGCACCCACTTTCATCATGAGCAGGGTGCGGCTATCGCCGCGGAAGGTTATTCAAGATATGAGAATAAAGTTGCGGCGCTCTGTGTGACTTCAGGTCCCGGCGGAACAAACGCGATCACGGGAGTTATCGGAGGCTGGCTAGATTCACTTCCTATGTTTGTTGTTAGCGGACAGGTCCGCTATGACACTACAGTTCGTTATTGGAAAAAGAACTATGGAAAAGAGTGCGCAGCACAGGCAGGCTGCAAGGATAGTGATGGCGATTATGAACCAAGAGCCATCGGAGATCAGGAGTATGATATTACAGCGATGACTTCGCATATCTGTAAGTATGCAGTTATGTTGGAAGATCCTGCGGATATCAGATATCATCTCGAAAAAGCATGGCATCTTATGAATACCGGAAGACCCGGACCTGTATGGATTGATGTGCCCGTTAATTACCAGGCTGCCGATATCAATCCCGATGAGCTTCGAGGATATGACGAAGCTGAAGATATCTGTGAAAAGAAAATAAGCACAGCGCAGCTTGATGAGAGTATAGATAAGACTATCGAGATGCTAAAAGAAGCCAAGAGACCCGTCATCTATGCCGGCGGAGGAATCCGTATTTCGGGTGGCTTTGAAGCATTCAGAAAAGCTGTTGATAAGCTTGGAATACCGGTTTGTACATATTGGAATTCCATTGATGTGATAGAATCAGACAACCCGCTTTACTGCGGCCGCGGCGGAAACATGGGAGACAGAGCCGGAAACTTTGCCATTCAGAATTCCGATCTGGTTCTTGTTCTCGGAAGCAGACTTTCCATCAGGCAGGTAGGCTATACATGGGGAACATGGGCGAGAGCAGCCAAGGTCATCATGGTTGATATTGATTCTTCAGAGATGGATAAGCACACACTTCATATCGACCTAAAGATTCATGCAGATGTAAAAGAATATCTGGAGAAACTTAATGATAAGCTTGATTCTGCAAATGGCGATAAAGAGGGATATCTTTTTTCCGATGATGCATGGCGAGCACAGTGCATCAAGTGGAGAGAGAAGTATCCTGTTGTATCCGATGAGCAGCTTCATACGGGAGATAAACTTGTTAATGTTTACGGCTTTATCAAAGCACTTTCAGACAAGCTTCCAAAGGGAAGCCTTACGGCGGTAAGTAACGGTGCATGCTGCGTTGCGGGACACCAGAGCTGGACAATAAAAGACAATACCAGATTTATAATAAATAATGCCGTAGCCAGCATGGGATACGGACTTCCTGCTGCGATAGGTTTGTGTTTATCTGCGGGCAAGAAGGATACAATATGTCTTGAGGGCGATGGCAGTATCATGATGAATCTTCAGGAGCTTCAGACCATAGTTACCAATAAGCTTCCTATAAAGATTTTTCTTATAAACAATGCGGGTTATCATTCAATCAGGCTTACGCAGAATAATCTTTTTTCTGATTATTCCAAGTGCGGGATCGGACCTGAAAGCGGTGACTTGGCATTCCCTCCATTTGAAAAAATCGCATCCGCTTTTGGATACAGCTATATAGGAATTCACACGGGAGCCGAGCTTTCCGATAAATTGGATGAGGCACTTGATACTGAGGCACCGGTGCTCTGTGAAGTGTTTACGGATACCGATCAGGTATGGGCGCCCAAGAGCTCCGCAAGGAGACTTCCGGACGGAACTCTTACGAGTCCTCCGCTTGAAGATCTTGCTCCTTTCCTTTCAAGGGAAGAGCTTGCAGAGAATATGTTTATCTGATGATTCAATGATACTATCGCTATCATTATAAGGGGAGATATTATATGTAACTGATAACGCTTTATAAAAGGAAATAGGAACACGCGTATGAACAAGAAAAATGGAGTAATTAAATATTTTATAGGTGCGATAATAATTGTTGCACTGTTTATCTTCTTCATGGGCTCCTTTGGGAAAACAGATGTTAATCTTGAAGGACAGAACGGCGGTGGAAGTTCGTTTGTCGAAGGAGATGGAGCGATTGAAGGAACGCCTGACGGAATGGAAGGAAATCTTTCGGGTGATATGTCAGGAGGCGGAGAGTTAGGTGGCATAGAAGCCATGGGAGAAAGCGGAGCTCCCGTCGATACCGGCGACACCGGAGGAGCGGACCTTGGAAACATGCAGGCTGGCGGTACGCCGGGCTTAGGATCGGGAGGATCCGGAGGCAGCGCGGCCCTTTCGGGACTTGGAGGACAAGGCTCGGAAGGATTGGATGGCGATGATAAAAACGGCGCCGGCGGAGATGGTTCCGGTGCCGGTGCACCTATTTCGGGAACCGTTGGAAAAGAAACTGCGGATAGCTCCGGCAGCCCTTCGGGTACTGGCGGCAATTATTCATCAACTTCCGGAACCGGCTCTAAACTTACAGGCGCGCAAGGTAAGAACGGCTCATCAACAACTATTGGCTCCGGATCAAAGAATCGTTCTTCAAAAAAGAATAACAAGAATTCATATAAGGAAGATCAGGGGAGTGAATCCGATAATGATGAAACTCCCAAAGATGAAGAACCTAAAGTTGTTGAAGGCGGAACCTATTCATCCAAGGAAGATGTGGCATTGTATCTGCACTTATATCACAAACTTCCGCCCAACTATATTACCAAGGCACAGGCGCAACAGCTTGGCTGGGGCGGTGGAGGCCTTGATGCTTTTGCACCCGGCAAATGCATCGGAGGAGATGTATTTAGGAACGCCGAGGGAAAGTTGCCCGAGGGTATCGGATATCATGAATGCGATATTGATACGTTAAATGCATCAAAGCGCGGATCCAGACGAATAGTGTATTCCGATGATTTCCATATTTATTTCACGGATGATCACTACTCCAAGTTTGAACTGTTATACGAGCCGTAAATGACCTAAGTTAATATAAAAGAGGAAAAAGAATGGGGAAAGTTTTTTATATTGATATGTCAGAAGTGACAACCAACGAAGAGTTTCAGGAGCTTCTTGTAAAAGAACTTCCGCTTCCGGATTATTACGGAAAGAACCTCGATGCACTAAACGACGTTCTGACCGAGATGGGTAACGGATGGAATATTATCTTTTACAATACAAAGTATGCAAAAAAGAAACTCGGGAAATATTATGACGCGCTTAAAAGACTTTGCATGGAAGTATCTGAGGATTCATTTAATCTCAAGATCAGATTTTTTGATTAAAAGATAGTTATTTATGTATAAGTAAAGATAAAGAAAGGAAAGATAAAGATGAGAAAATTTAAAGAATTATTTGTTGTAACCGTTATGAGCTTATCCATCGTGGGTCTTTCTGCCTGCGGTGCGGCTTCTGAAAGTGGGGAAGCTCAGAAGAGCGAAGCAATGACTGAGGAAAGTGCTGATACAAGCGCAGGATCAACCGTTGAAGAAAGTGTCGATGTAAGCACGGAAACAAGCGTTGAAGCTGAAACAGAAGGCAGTATAAAAGAGCTTTCTGAGGGAGATAAGGCTCCTGACTTTACAGCGGAGCTTGTTGACGGTACGGAATTTAAGCTTTCAGAACATGAGAATGAAGTAGTCCTTCTTAATTTTTTTGCTTCATGGTGCCCTCCTTGCATGGGAGAGATGCCTGCATTTGAGAAGCTTAAGAAAGATAATATCGAAGGCTTGTCAATTCTATGCGTAAACTGCATGGAAGATAAGGCAACCGTTGATCAGCTTGTTAAGGACGAGGGATATACATTCCCTATCGCTTACGATGTGGAAGGCAAAATAGGACAGCTCTATCCTACGGAGGGTATTCCTTATACTCTTGTTATCAAGAACGGAGTAATCGAGAAGATTTATCTCGGAGCTGATGGTGCAGATAAACAGTACGCTGAGTACAAGGGCGCAATTGATGAGTGCATGAAGTAAAAGATAAAACGAGGTGCCGATGAAAGGTAAGGAGCATTTCAAGCAGTTTTCAAGACGCTATGTACAGCTTATGGCGGCGGTTTTGTATAACTGCAATGTTAAGGGCTTTGCAGAGGGCAAGATATGGAAAGGAAACAGTAAAGGAATGTGCGTGCCGGGGCTGAACTGTTATTCATGTCCCGGTGCGATTGCTTCATGTCCGCTTGGAAGCTTGCAGTCTGCGCTTATATCATCTAAGTATAAATTCCCATATTATATACTTGGTACGATTTTACTAATGGGATTATTTCTCGGAAGATTTATATGCGGCTTTTTGTGTCCGTTTGGATTGATACAGGAACTTCTTGATAAGATTCCTACACCAAAGATAAAAAAGAGTAATGTCACAAGAGGTCTTTCATGGATCAAATACGCATTGCTTTTGATATTTGCGATACTTATTCCGGTGTCTTATTCCGCACCCGGATTTTGTAAATACATTTGCCCTGCCGGAACTTTGGAAGCGGGAATTCCGCTTACAATTATGCAGGAAAAACTAAGACCGATGCTTGGCTTTATATTTAGCTGGAAAATTTTTATGCTTGTTTCGATAGTGGTGCTATGTATTTTTGCTTATAGAGGCTTCTGCAGATTTATATGTCCGCTTGGCGCGATATATTCTTTTTTTCAGCCGATCTCTTTCTTAGGAATACAGGTTGATGAGAAGAAATGCACTCACTGCAACGCCTGCGTTCGCAGTTGCAAAATGGATGTAAAAAGAGTCTGTGACAGAGAATGTATACAGTGCGGTGAATGTATAAAACATTGCCCTGAAGATGCTATACACTTTGGAGTAAGGAAGCTCGATCGTAAAAAAAGAATTTTGCAGATTGTAGTATTTGCACTGGCAGTCGTTATTATAATTATTGGATTAAATAACAATGGCTTTAACGATGTAAAAAACAAAGCTATCAGGCTGTGCTATGAATGTATTGGTATCGGATGATGAAAAAAGGCTTTCGCTTTATGATTTAAGATCAAAGCGAAAGCCTTTATTTTATGCATATACAAACCAGATAAAGAGATATCCGACTACAACTGCGGTTAATGTAAACGGAACTCCGATTCTCATGAAGTCACCGAAGCTTACTTCGTAACCATCTTTTCTCAACATTCCGACACCTGCGATATTGGCAGATGCTCCGATGGGAGTTAAGTTACCGCCGAGTGTTGCTCCGATCAAAAGACCGAAATATAAAACAATCGGATCTGTGTTCATAACCCTTGAAAGACTGTAAAGAACCGGAAGCATCGTTGCTACATACGGTATGTTATCAATAAATGCAGATACGGCGACTGATCCGAATACGATTACCGTGTAGAGAAGGAAGACATTTCCTTTTCCGGCTGTTGCGATCATGTTCGCAAGATCATCGATGATACCTACGTTTCTGATTCCGGCTATTACACAGAAGAGTCCTGCAAGAAGGAGCATTGTGTCATAGTCGATTGCTTTGAGCGAATGCCACATGCTGTCGGTTCCTTTTGAAATCTGTATCTCCCAGATGATATTGATGATACCGCATACCATACAGATCACACCGTTTGTAATCTCGGGCTTGTTCTGGAAGAAAGAAGCAATAACGAGAAATACTACGTGACCGAGCATCGTTATCGTGGGAACATAATCTGTTACTACTGTGTTTTCGTTTGAATGTACAGGTTCTTTATCTTTTCTGAAGAGATACATCATAATAGGAACGGTTGCGAGAGCACCGAGTTCAACGGCAAAGAAGATTCCGGGGTGACCGTTCATCCAGAAGAAGTCGTTGAAGTCCATATGTGCGGCACCAGCCAGCATGATGGATGTTGTATCACCTACAAGAGTCGCCGCGCCCTGAAGATTGGATGAAACCGCGATACAGATTATCATTGGTACGGGCGATATCTTAAGCTTTTTGCAGATTGCAAGTCCTACGGGAGCAACCATTAGAAGCGTTGCAACGTTGTCTATAAATGCCGAGATGATTCCCGAAAACAGCGACATGAAAATCGTAACCCACATAACGTTGGGAGCGAGATTAAGAAGCTTATCCGCTATTAAGTTAGGCATCTTGGATTCTATGAAGTAATCGACGATGACCATCGTACCAAAGATCATCATTAGAATGTTCCAGTCTATAGCACCGAATACTTTATTTATTGGAAGGATCCCCAATATTACAAAGACTACGGCGGTTGAAAGAGCAACTATCGCACGTCTCTTCGGCAAAGTGATCATAAGAATATACATCAGAATAAATAGAATGATTGCTATTGTTTTCAATTCAGGATCTCCTCATAAAAACATGAATTATAAAATTCGATATAAAGCAATACTACGTAAGAAAAATGCATTTGTCAAACAAATAGTGCCACGTAAAAAAGGCGTGCTATAATTTAAGTGATCACCAGACTCGGTCTTTTCGAGTCGAGGTGTACCACTTAGTTCTGGCGAGCGAACGCGAGAGCAGAACTTCACTAATTACAGAGGTGCTATATGAGTAAAAAGATTGCAAAAGATATGATGAATTTCATAGATAAGAGCCCCACTTGCTTTCATGTGGTCGAAAACCTAAAGGAGAAGCTTGTAAAAGAGGGCTTTACGGAGCTTAAGGAGAACGAAGAGTGGAAACTCAAGGCGGGAAAGTACTTTGTTACCCGTAATGATTCTTCCGTTATTTCTTTTAAGATTCCCAAAAAAGACTTCAAAGGATTTTACATGATCGCAAGTCACAGCGATTCTCCTTCCTTTAAGATAAAAGAGAATCCCGAAATGGAGGGCAGCGGAGCATACGTTAAGCTCAATACGGAGAAGTACGGCGGAATGCTCTGTGCGCAGTGGTTTGACAGACCTCTATCCGTGGCGGGAAGACTCATAGTTAAGTCAAAGAAGAAGGGCTATAAGACCAAGCTTGTAAATGTGGACAGGGATCTTCTCATGATACCTTCACTTGCGATCCATATGAACAGAGATGCCAATGACGGATACAAATACAATCCGCAGGTTGATATGATCCCTGTATTTGGTGATGCCGAAGCCAAGGATAAGTTTTTTGATGTGATCGCAAAAGCAGCCGGAGTGGAAAAAGAGGAAATATTGGGCCACGACCTCTTTTTATATAACAGGGTGAAACCCACATTCTGGGGCGCCAACGAGGAATATCTTTCAAGTTCAAGACTTGACGATCAGGAGTGCGTGTATACCACATTTGAGGGATTTCTTAATGCCGGCGATTCCGATAATGTTGCCATGCATTGCGTGTTTGATAATGAAGAAGTCGGAAGCGGAACCAAGCAGGGCGCAGATTCCACATTCCTTAAGGATACGCTTATCCGCATAAATGAAGCTCTCGGAAGAAACAATCAGCAGTATTACACCGCGGTCGCAAACAGCTTTATGATATCAGCGGATAATGCACATGCGGTTCATCCCAATCATGCAGACAAGGCAGATCCCGTGAACAGACCGGTTATGAACAAAGGCATAGTCATCAAGTATAATGCAAACCAGAAGTATACGACAGATGCTGTTTCCGCGGCGTTCTTTAAGCTTATTTGCGAAAAGGCGAAGGTGCCGTTCCAGACATTCACCAATCGCTCCGATATCGCAGGCGGTTCAACGCTTGGAAATATCTCAACCGCACAGGTATCTGTAGATACAGTGGATATTGGACTTGCACAGCTTGCCATGCATTCGCCGTATGAATCCGCGGGAAGCTTGGATCCCGAATATTTGGTAAAGGCAGCTAAGGCATTTTACGAATATAAGAATTGATGCTTTTGTAAAGCATAAGAAATAATATGAAAGAGGTTTTGCAAATGGGAATATTAGATCTTTTTTCCAAAGATAAAAGAAAAGACGGTGAGGAGGCTCTCGAAAGAGAGAAGGCCGCAGAAAAAGAAAAAGCAATTGAAGAAGTAAAGAAGGCTCACGAGAATCTGAGGTGGCCCGTGGTTTCCAGAATAAACAAAGTAAACATTAAGGATGCAGAATGCGAGCTTTTGGAAGATACGGTTTCTTTTGAACGCAAGAATGAAGTCGGCATGCTGATCTATGAAGAAGATATAGATAACAATGTGATCAAAGAGCTGACTTCGCAGGAACTGTTATTTCTTTTGACAACTCTTGAAGCGTATCATAAAGAGTCACCGCTTCACGAATATGAGAAAAATCACAGAAAAGTATATAACGAAGTACTTGATAGGATAAGAAATGCCGAAACGCTGTTTGTTCTCTATGATGCCGGAACAAGATATCCTTTTATAGACGCCGGCTTTGTCAATGTCTATTTTGAAAAAGAGCTTGCGAGTAAGGCCGCTGCGCTCTATATGAAGCAGTACAGAAAGATTGTCGTAAATGAAGTGAAGAATATCAGCGATGCATCATCGGGAAAAGGCTTTTTTGACTATCTCTATTACATCGGAATTGAGAATCTGATAATCGATAACGGAGCATATAAGGCTAGGTTTAAGAGAAATGAGATTGTTATGGCTGTAGGAGATTGGAAGGGTAATTCCGGAAATGAGATTGTCAATCCTGCGCTTAATTTTACAATGCTGGATTTTATATCGGAGCTTTCATGGCCTGTTAACTATGAGCAGAAGCCTGAAGTTCTTAAGGCAAAAGAGGCGAGGATGGTCGATTGTATCAAGAAGGGAAGTTTCATTGTCCCCATGCAGCATGAGGGAGATGTGGAAGTTCTTGAAGACGGAAGAATGAAACCCGGCAAGGACACCAAATTCAAATTCCCGGTGATAAAGACAAAAGAGGGAAAAGAATACCTTCCGATATTTACCGACGGGCTCGAGTTTTCCAAGAAGCTAAACGGAAGCGGATGGAATGCGGCTGTATTTAAGTATGCCGATGTGATTAAATTTGCCAAGGATAAAGACGGTATCAGGATCAATCCCGATGGCCAGGGAATTGTTATTCCCAAGGAGAGAATGGAAGCTATTTGACGCAAATATTAAAAATGTAACCAAAAGTGTAAAAAACTCTTTTCATTTCTCAAAAAACATAATATACTTGTGTAAATAAATAGAAATATTTGTTTAAGTGTTGTGATTATTTTGTTTGAGAGGAGAAGTATGAAATGAGTGAAAAAAAGTTTGATCCCATGACCGGACAACCGATCGATCAAGGGACAGGGGATGTAAACCAGGCAAATCAGCCTGTGAATCAGCCAGTGGGGAATGCGAATCAGGGAACCCAGCCTCAACAGGGACAGGTTCAGAATCCAAACCCTACACCGGCTCCAAATAATTTCCAGCAACAGTTTGGAAATGTTGGTCAGCCCGCTGCAAATCCCGGACAACAGGGTGCTTTCCAGCAGCAGGGACCTTTCCAGCAGGCTAATTTCCGGCAGCAGGGTAATTTTCAGCAGCAAGGAAATTTCAGACAGGGGAACTTTCAGCAAGGGAATTTCGGCCAGCACGGAAATTATCAGCAGAATCAGTTTGGCGGAGCTCAGCCCTTTGGCGGAAACAATATTCCCCCTCAGGGAAATGACAAGAAAAAGTTGTTTATTATCGGCGGCATAGTTGCGGCTGTTTTGATTGTCTTTACATTGGTAAATGCTGCCATGTTCATGGGCAGAAACAAGAGTGACAAAGATGTTGCGGTAGCGGAAGCATCGGAAGAAGCAACTGTTGCAACACCTGTTTCTACGCAAGAGGAAGAAGAATCAGCAGATGAGGCTTCAACACAGGCAACAGAAGTAGCTGAAGAAAAGGAAGAAAAAGAAGAGCAGGCTTCAGTACCTCACGCGGAGGCTGATCCCAACGGATTGACTTCTTTTACTCTTAACGGAAAAACTTATCAGCTTCCTGTAAGAATTCAGGAGCTTATAGACGACGGATGGCAGTATAACAAGGACAGCGATGCCAAGATATTACTTGGTTCGGGTGACCGTGAGATTATCTATGTGCTTACACCCGGAACAGAATCAAGAAAACTTGATGTATACGTAACTAATTTCTCGATTGATGCGAAGGAGCTTGGCGAGGGTTATGTTACAAGTATTCAATTTAACGATTTTGATGTAGAGAAGGGTGGAATGGATCTATCATTCCATGGCGGAGACGTAAAGTTTAACGACGCCACCAAAGAGAGCATTATAGCTGTTTATGGTGAACCTTCAAATGAATATGACGGAAGTTCATTTTATGACATTTCTTATGAAGAAGCTAATGATACCGACTACATGACGACGGTTGAAATAAAGTATAATTTTGATAAAGAGACCAATAAACTTTCGTATGTCTCTTTAAAGAATCAGGAAAAGCCTTCTGACATCGGAGAAGAACAGGTTAGCGGAGATGAGCCCGAGTACCTTAGCCAGTACAAGGCACCTTCTTCTCTTGGAGACGATCCTTTATCCGGTAATATTTCGATAAACGGAAAAGTATACAATGTACCTGTTCCGCTTAAAGTACTTTTGGAAGACGGATGGAGCTTTGGCGGCGATGAGACTCATACGGTAGGTGCCAATTCAGGATATGCACTTACTCTTGCCAAGGGAGACGACCGTCTGTATGTAAGTGCATATAATGTTACAACAAGCGCATGCTATATTAAGTACACGATCGTAACTCAGATCACATATTATACTTCAAGTATCAATAAGCTTGAAGTTGAATTGCCCGGTGGAATCAAGGGATCATCAACTCAGAGTGATGTAGAGGCATGGCTTTCATCAAAGGGAATTTCAAACTATGAGTATGATAAGAGCTATGGACGCTATAAGATCCCGATTGATCAGAACAGAAGAAACAAAATTGAGATTCATGTAAGAGACGACGGAAAGATGGATTCAATTGAAGTTCAGAATTATGGTTGGCTTATGGAATAAAGTTAATTATTGATAGCTTGTTTATAAACGGATTATAGTCTACAATATTAATGTAGGCTATTGTCCGTTTTTTTATTGCATTAGACAGAATATAAGATTCTGATAGGAGCGACAACATGTTTGATCGTTTAATTGGCGTATATTTGTTAGAACAAGGCTTACTTGATAAGAATCAGATTGCGGAAGCGTATCGCTTGCAGGAATCCAATAGGGCTAAGCTTGGAGTAATCGCTGTCTCTGAGAAGCTTATGTCTATAGCTCAGGCAGAGCAGGTTAATGCTATGCAGGCATCTATGGATAAACGTTTTGGCGACATTGCCGTCGAGCGGGGCTATCTGTCTGAAACACAAGTCAGCAGACTTTTGGAACTTCAAGGTAATTCATATTTGGCATTCATACAGGCAATAGTGGATCTTGGATATCTTTCCATGGAGAAACTCAGAGAAGTTGAAGAGGATTATCAGGTACTCCACGGATTTACCGAATCCGATATGTCCGCATTAAAATCCGGCGACGTAGAGAGGATTGTGCCCATTTTCCTTGCAACGGACGATCCTGTATACAGAGCGATGTTCTCAATGGGAATCAAAAATATGTACCGGCTTGTGGACAACCATATCTTTGTCGGAAAGGCTTATAAAGTATCTACAATAAAAGATGAGGTTCTGGGCGTTCAGAAATTCCACGGAGATCAGAAAGCCGTAGTTGCAATTTCAGGTAAGTATGAAGATGTGCAGAGAATGGCCATTGCATATACAAAAGAAGAATTTATTGAGACAAAAGAGGACGCACTTGATGCGATATGCGAGCTTATTAACTGTATAAACGGTCTGTATGCTACCGAGCAAAGCAGAAATGATACACGCATTGAGCTTGAGCCGCCCAATTTCTATGTGTCCTTCCCTGAAGCCAGCTGCGAAGAGATCATGGTTATGCCGATCTACATATGCGGAGGCGAAGTTAAGTACCTTATAGCTATATCCAAAGACATTGAAGTTAAGTGAAACGGCTAC
This sequence comes from Butyrivibrio sp. INlla21, assembly GCF_900116875.1. GTDB lineage: Bacteria > Bacillota > Clostridia > Lachnospirales > Lachnospiraceae > Butyrivibrio. The sequence continues at coordinate 100,444 of NZ_FPCC01000005.1, read as the reverse complement.
GCCGGAGGGTGAGTAGATGAAAAGTGTATTGATAGTTGATGATTCAAGAACTTCCAGAAGAATACTCAGAGACATCCTGGAAAGAGCGGGCTTCAATGTTGTTGGAGAAGCCGTGGACGGACAGGAAGGGTTTGATGAGTACGTCAAGCTTAATCCCGATATTGTGACGATGGATATAACGATGCCGGGAGTTGACGGAATAGAATCACTAAAACTCATTAAAAAGAACAATCCCGATGCAAAAGTCGTTATGATAACGGCCGCGGGACAGAAGGAGAAGATGTTGGAGGCGGTTAAATTTGGGGCGGTTGAATTTGTGGCGAAGCCCTTTATTGAGGAAACCGTCATCGATGCATTGTCAAGATGCTGAAAATTTGATTTAATGACCGCCTTACAGTAATATGTAAGGCGGTATTTCTTTTTTATACAAAGGTGACAAAATGAACAGAAAAGTACTTATCACAGGGGCAGCCAGAGGAATAGGAAAAGCTCTGGCCGAAGGCTTTGCAAAGGCAGGAGACGACCTCATCCTTACATGCATAAAAAGTAAAGAACAGCTTGATATGCTGGCAAAAGAGCTGTCGGAAAAATATGGAATTAAATGTCGCGCATGTACTTGCGATATGGGCGATTACGATTCGGTAAAAAAACTCTTTGGCGACATCAATGACATCGATATTGTTATAAACAATGCCGGAGTGGCTTTTTTGGGACTGCTTACGGATATGGAAAAAGAAGATTGGGATAGGCTTATGTCTACAAACCTCGATTCTCTTTTTTATACATCCAAATTTGCGATTCCCCTTATGATAAAAAAGCATTGTGGTAAGATAATAAACATATCTTCCGTGTGGGGAAGCGTCGGAGCATCATGTGAGGTTGCTTACTCAGCCTCCAAGGGCGGCGTTAATTCTTTTACCAAAGCACTTGCAAAAGAGCTGGCGCCAAGCGGGATACAGGTTAATGCTATCGCATGCGGTGTCATTGACACGGACATGAACAGAAAACATTTATCTGAAGAAGATCTTAAAGAGCTTGAAAATGAGATACCCATGGGAAGAATGGGAGAGGCCAAGGAAGTGGCGGACCTTGCCCTTTTGATAGCCGATGCGCCCGCATACATGACGGGACAGATAATAACGCTAGACGGCGGTTGGATTTGATTGGAGAATTTTTAATGGTTTTATTTTTTGACATCGACGGAACGCTTTGGGATTACAAGAACTGGATCCCTGATACTACCAAGGAAGGAATAAGAAGAGCAAAAGAGAACGGACATAAATGTTTCTTGAACTCGGGAAGAGCAAGATCTTTTATCAGCAATAAAGAATTGCTCGGGCTTGGCTTTGACGGAATAGTTTCAGCATGCGGATGCATGATAGAAAACAACGGCGAGATTATTTTCAACAGACTTATAAACAGTGATGATGCTATAAGAACCGTTGAGACGGTAAACCGCTATAACTTTAAATCCATTCTCGAAGGCCCGCGATATCTTTATCTTGAACGAAGTGATTTTGAAGGCGATATGTACGGTGAAAAGGTAATGGCCGAGATGGGCGACAGACTCAGAGGCATTAACGATAACTGGGGCAAGTGGGAGATGAACAAGCTATCGTGTGCAACTATCGATTGCGATACCAAGAGCTGCTTTGATGAGCTTTCCGATCTTTATGATTTCATTATCCATAACGAGGCGATCGTTGAGATGGTCCCCAAGGGATTTAATAAAGGAACGGGAATTGAAAAGGTATGTGAGCTTTTGTCGGAAGACATCGGGAATACCATAGCATTCGGAGACAGCGTAAACGACATGGATATGCTTGAAGTAGCCGGCAAGAGCGTTGCGATGGGAAGAGCTCCGGAGGAAGTAAAAAAGACAGCTGATTTCGTCACAACTTATCTCGAGGATGACGGTATCTGGAATGCGCTGAAGAAATTTGAACTTATATAAGACAGACAAAAAGACTTTACAAACAACAAAACAGTGATACAATTAAATTGTACGCAATTTAAATAAAAGAGATAAATATGTCTCTTGAAGAGTTTCATTGTTTAAGGAGGTCAATTATGTACGATCTTATAATAATCGGATCCGGCCCCGCAGGTCTTTCTGCGGCTGTTTATGCAAAGAGAGCCGGACTTAACATGCTTATAATAGAAAAGAATCCCGTGAGTGGCGGGCAGATAATCGATACCTACGAGGTTGACAATTATCTGGGAATTCCGGGTGTCAACGGGTTTGATCTTGCCATGAAATTCAGAGAGCATGCCGACAAGCTCGGAGCCGAGTTTGCTGATGGAACAGTGACAGGCATCGAATGTGTTGAAAAGGGCTCTGATACCATGGCTCCTGTTTATAAGATTAAGACGGATTCGGGAGATTACGAGACACATACTGTAATCCTTGCCACTGGTGCACATTATTCCAAGCTTGGTATTCCCGGCGAGGAAGAATATATCGGCAAAGGCGTTTCATACTGCGCGACTTGCGACGGTGCGTTCTACAGAGGAAAGGTGACCGCGGTTAACGGCGGAGGAGATGTTGCCGTTGAGGATGCGATCTTCTTATCCAGATTTGCAGAAAAGGTTTATCTTATTCACAGAAGAGATGAACTCAGAGCGGCCAAGATACTTCAGGATGAACTTTTTGGCATAAAGAATATCGAAGTGATCTGGGACAGTGTGGTAAAAGAGATCAGAGGCGAAGATAAAGTTAATCGTCTTCTTATAGAAAACGTTAATAATAAAGAAGAAAAGGAACTTTCCGTCGACGGTATCTTTGTTGCAATCGGTATACATCCTTCTACGGATGTCTTTGCGGATATTGTGAAATGTGATGAAAACGGCTATGTGATCGCGGGTGAAGACGGAGCTACAAATACCCCCGGAATTTTCGTTGCGGGAGACTCCAGAAAAAAGAGACTACGCCAGGTAGTTACAGCGGTTGCGGACGGTGCAAATACTGTTACAAGTGTACAAGATTTCCTTGTCGGAAAGGCTAAAAGTTGACATAATAGCCAAAATAACGTATTCTAAAAGGGTGCAACTTTTAATTGGCAGATAGTTTGGAGGTTTTTATTGAGTAAAAAAGCTATGCGGATCGCGGTCTTTTCTGCCGCATCTATCATAACATTTGCAAATATAAATAATGTTTCATATGCGGCATCGGGTAAGGTTTCCAGCGTTCTTCCGCAGGCGGGCATAACATACGCCTTAGGAAACGATCAGGTATCACTTTCCAATCTTCAGCAGTCTTTGGAAGATGACACCAAGGATTCTAAAGCTGAAACTTCTATTTCAGGTGTCAGCAAATCCGTTGTGGAAGACATAGAGTCTTCTGAAGCGGTTACGGATGAGACTCCTTCAGCTTCTAACATTACTGATAGCATCCTTAAAGATATTCAGTCTGCAACAGGAGCTGTAATTGATAAGAAGACAGAGGAGCAGAAGTCAGAAGAAGAGAAAGAGGAAGAACTTTTTAAGACTCTTGTTATCGCTCAGGTCGATCATTATGTTAATGTAAGAGACAACCCGAGTGAAGAAGGCGAGATAGTCGGTAAATTATATGATAAATCCGTTGGTACTTTCATAGAGGAAGACAACGGTTGGTACAAGATCAAGTCAGGTAAGGTAGAGGGATACGTTAAGGCAGAGTTCTGTGTGACAGGTGATGAAGCCGTTGAGCTTGCCAAGAAGGTCGGCACAAGAATGGCTACCGTTACAACAACAACTCTTCATGTAAGAAGCGGCCCGAGTACCGATGACAGTGTAATTGAACTTATTCCTATAGATGATGAACTTGTTGTAGACGAAGAACTTGACGGATGGGTTAAGGTTAACGTCGAGGAAGGTGAAGGATACGTTTCTACTGATTATGTAAGACTTTGGACAGACTTTGTACAGGCTGAATCCAAGGCAGAAGAGGAAGCGCGTCTTGCTAAGGAGAAGGCAGCCAGAGAGGCAGCCAATAAAGCGGCTAAGGCTAATACTTCCAAAGATAAAGCAGATGGAGGAAACTCCGGTAAATCATACAATTCAGCTGCTTCATACACAACAGAGAGCAGCTCGATCGGTGCAGCCGTTGCTCAGTATGCTCAGCAGTTTGTAGGAAATCCTTATGTATATGGTGGATCGTCACTTACAAACGGAACCGATTGCTCAGGATTTGTTATGAGTGTATATGCTAACTTTGGTGTAAGCTTACCTCACAGTTCAGGTGCTGACAGAAGTCAGGGTTCAGCGGTTGACGGACTTGCCAATGCGCAGCCTGGTGATATTGTTTGCTACTCAGGTCACGTTGGTATCTATATCGGTGGCGGACAGATTGTACATGCATCAACTGCCAAGACAGGTATCAAGATATCGGATGCATCCTATCGTCCGGTACTTGCCGTAAGAAGAATATTCTAATAATCAAGAGCTCCTTGTTACACACAAGGAGCTCTTTTTTCAAGTCCTAAATTCATTCATTCTATATTTTCTCCATTATGCACATAAAGCCAAATGTCAACTGGGTTTGCAAAGTTTTTTGCCTTATTTTTTTGAAAAAGTTATCCACAATTTTTTTGAAAAAAATGGCTAAAAATGAACTTATACACGAAGTTATCCACTTTATCCACAACATGCTGATTAAAAAGTATATTTTATACAATGGAAAACAGCGGATATTTTATTGTGCATTTTTTACAAAAAGCGATATTCAGGGGGAAGTTTGTGCATCAAATGGCTCTTATAAATTGCATACCCGCTTCATAAAATGATATACTGTATATATACAAAAAACGGCTCTTTTAGCCGCAGTAAAGGGGATGATTGCATGAAATTTACTATCATTGGAAAGAACATCAATGTAACACCCGGATTGAAGGCAGCAGTCGAGGAGAAAATCGGAAAGCTTGAGAAGTATTTCACTCCCGATACTATTGCCAACGTCACATTAAATGTCGATAAGGAGAGACATAAGATTGAGGTTACCATTCCTGTTAAAGGCAAGATCATTCGTGCCGAGCAGGTAAGCAATGATATGTATGTATCTATTGACCTTGTAGAAGAGATCATTGAAAGACAGCTCAAAAAGTATAAGAGCAAACTTGTTGACAAGCAGCAGGCTGAGGCCAGCAACTTTAAAAAAGAATATATCGAGAGCGAGTATATGGATGAAGAAGCCATTCGCATCGAAAGAATGAAGAAATTCGATCCCAAGCCTATGTATGCTGAGGATGCATGCGTACAGATGGAACTTTTGGGACACAACTTCTTTGTGTTTGTTAATGCAGAGACCGATCAGGTTAATGTAGTATATAAGAGAAAGGGCAACACATACGGATTGATCGAACCTGAATTATGATACGTACATTTTTCTCTAACAGATACAAGAGGATAGGCTTACTCATGGGGTTGCTGACAGCCGGCGCAGCAACCCTTTTTTATTGTGAGCAAAAAGATGATGAGCCTATTATTTCCATAAACGAAGTGTGTGGAAATAATTTTTCGATCGCCGCGGATGAAAACGGCGATTATTCCGATTATATAGAAATCTTTAATTCCTCGAACGAGGAGATCGACAAGGACTATTATCTGTCCGATTCCAAGAAAGAACTTAAGAAGATAAAGATCGAGACGCCAATCGCTCCGGGTGAGCATAGGATAATTTGGCTGCCCAAAGAGGGAGCGCCTTTTAATATAGATAAAAACGGTGAAACTGTTTATCTGAGCACAGACGGAGGACGCGTGATTGATGCGATCGCCGTTCCGCTTCTTTCATATGATGTTTCTTTTGCACGGAAAAAAGATGGATTTGGAAGTTTTGAAACTCTTACCGGTACGCCCGGAGAGTCTAATGGCGGCGCCAAGGCCATTGAGACTGAGTATATAGATGAACCGAAGTTTTCCATAGAAGATGGCTTTTATAAAGAAGGAACGGAGCTAAAACTTTCCGCAGGTATTTTTGATTCTGTTTACTACACCGATGACGGAAGCGAACCCACGGAAAATTCAAATAAATACAAAGAGCCTATAAAGCTCTATGATGCAAGTGACAAAGACAACATATACGCTAACGAGGTAATGTATCCGACCTACAAGGCGCCTGATTACAAGGTGGATAAGGCGAACGTTATCAAGGCGGTTGCTGTCAACAAGTTCACGGGTAAAAAGAGCAAAGTGGTAAGCCATGTGTATTTTGTTGGATTTGATGATAAGCCTGAGTATGATGGCGTAGAGATAATGTCTCTTGTGATGGATCCGGACAGCCTTTTTGACCATGACAAAGGCATTTACACGCTTGGTAAAAAATATGACGAATACAAGAAGCTAGGTGGATTCGAGAATATACCGGATGATGAAGTGCCTTCAAGCTTTATAGATGAGAACGGTGAGGAAGTCTATAGATTTTACTACACTAATTCCGCATATACAGGACGAGAGTGGGAACGACGTGCCGATATGACTATGTTTGATGATAAGCGAAAGATCACCGACAAAAAGGATATCGGAGTAAGGATTTCGGGAGAGTCGACGCGCTTTGTTTATCAGAAATCGCTTAATCTTTTTGCGAGAAAAATATACTCTGACGAGAACTCTTTTTCCTGTGGCTTCTATGAAAATGAAAAGAAAATGAGGCTCAGGAAGGGCGACGGAAGGATAGTGTATCAGGAAGCGTTTCTTCATGCGGTTCTCGATGATATGAATATCGCAAATTGGAGATCGCGCCCTTGCGTGCTGTTTCTTAACGGTGAATATTGGGGAGTGTACACTCTTCGCGAACAATATGATGAAGAGTATTTTGAGAATTATTATGATATCCTGCCGGAAGATCTTTACCTTATTAAGAACTCGGAAGCCGAGACAGGCGGAGATGCGGCATTGGATGATTACAGAAAATCTATTGATGCGCTTGCGTATTACGATCTTTCCGATGAAGAAAAATACAAATTGATCGAGTCTTACATTGATATAGACAGCATGATCGATTATTATTGCTTCCTTTTATTCTTTAATGATGAGGATATAGATCCCGATCACAATCAGCTGCTCTACAAAGATGATGAAAGCGGTTGGAAGTGGGCAGGTTATGATCTGGATATTACCTGCGGCGATCCTTCTTTTAACACGATTTCTTTTTACAGAGATAAAGGAGAAAAGATGTTTCTTCCGGGATGCCTTTATGAAAGGGAAGACTTTAAGGACAGGTTTAGAGATAAGATGGATCACCTTTTGGGAAGTGAATTCTCATATGAAGTTTTGCATCGGAAGTTGATGGAATGGGATGCTATATATAGGAAGCAGAACATCGAAACGGTCAGAAGGTTCGAAAAATCCGATTACAGTGAAGCCGAATATGAAAAAGATCTTTTGGAACTCGACAACTTTTTTAAAGAAAGAGGAGCGTATATTAAAGAGTATTTAGAGGAAGATTTAGTACAGTATTGATAATCCGCACAACATGATGTGTAGTGGAAGAAGCCCGTTCTTTTCCTTGCATTTGAATGGGTGGTATGCTAAAATAAACCTGTTCTGATAAAAATTTGTCAATCAGATCGAAAATGAAAAATAAATAAGAAAATACAAATTAAAAAGGGCGATAAACGCCCACAAACGGAGGTATTACGTTATGGCACAGAAGGTAGTATTAGCAGGCGCATGCAGAACCGCCATCGGCAAAATGGGCGGAGCACTCAGTGGCACTCCTGCAGCTGAACTTGGTTCAATCGTTATCAAGGAGGCACTTAATCGTGCAGGTGTTAAACCTGAGCAGGTTGATGAAGTACTTATGGGATGCGTTATCCAGGCAGGTCTCGGACAGAACGTTGCAAGACAGGCTTCAATCAAGGCAGGTCTTCCTATTGAGACTCCTGCAGTTACACTCAATGTAGTATGCGGCTCAGGCCTTAACTGTGTTAACATGGCAGCCGACCTTATCAAGGCAGGCGAGGCTGATATAGTAGTAGCAGGCGGTATGGAGAACATGTCAATGGCTCCTTACGCACTTCCCAACGCCCGTTTCGGATATCGTATGAACAACGGAACTGTTGTTGATACAATGGTAAACGATGCTCTTACAGATGCATTCAATCACTATCACATGATGATCACAGCAGAGAATATCTGCGACAGATGGAACCTCACAAGAGAAGAGCTTGACGCATTCTCAGCTAATTCTCAGCAGAAGTGCGAGAAGGCTATGGCAGACGGCAAGTTCAACGATGAGATCGTTCCCGTTCCCGTAAAGGTTAAAAAAGAAATCGTAGACTTCAAGGTTGATGAGGGCCCTCGTGCCGGCACAACAGCTGAGTCTCTTTCAAAGCTTAAATGCTGCTCAGGAAAAGAAGGCGGACTTGTAACAGCAGGTAACGCTTCGGGTATTAACGACGGTGCAGCTGCTATCGTTGTTATGAGCGAAGAGAAGGCTAAAGAGCTCGGAATCAAGCCTATGGCTACATGGGTAGGCGGAGCACTTGCAGGTGTTGAGCCCGAGGTTATGGGTATCGGCCCTGTTGCAGCTACAAACAAGGTTCTTAAGAAGACAGGTCTTTCACTTGACAATATCGATCTTATCGAGGCTAACGAGGCTTTCGCAGCACAGTCTGTTGCTGTAGCTAAGGATCTTGGCTTTGATATGAACAAGGTTAACGTTAACGGTGGCGCTATCGCACTCGGACATCCCGTAGGAGCTTCAGGATGCCGTATTCTTGTAACTCTTCTTCACGAGATGGGCAGAAGAGCTGATGCTAAGAAGGGTCTTGCAACTCTTTGCATCGGTGGCGGAATGGGATGCGCTACTATCGTTGAAAGGTACGAATAATTCTATAAATAAATGACGCGATAGTCTGCCGTGTTTTTCAGGGCAGACTATTGTGCGCTCAAATACACAAAGGAGATGAAAACATGAGTTTTGTAAATTGCGAAGTTAAAGACAAAATCGCTGTTATAACCATCAATCGTCCTGAAGCGCTCAACGCGCTTAACTCACAGGTTCTTGATGATCTTGGCGCTGCTTTTGACAGCATTGACGTTAATGTTGTAAGAGCCGTTGTTCTTACAGGTGCCGGAGACAAGTCATTCGTTGCAGGTGCAGACATCGGAGAGATGAGCACACTTACTAAGGCTGAGGGTGAAGCTTTCGGTAAGAAGGGTAACGATGTATTCCGTAAGATTGAGGAGTTCCCTCTCCCTGTTATTGCGGCAGTTAACGGATTCGCACTTGGCGGCGGATGTGAGATCTCAATGAGCTGCGATATTCGTATCTGCTCAGAGAATGCTATGTTCGGTCAGCCTGAGGTTGGTCTCGGAATCACACCCGGATTTGGCGGAACACAGAGACTTGCACGTCTCATCGGCGCAGGAATGGCTAAGCAGCTTATCTACACAGCACGAAACATCAAGGCAGATGAGGCTTACAGAATCGGTCTTGTAAATGCTGTATATCCTCAGGAAGAGCTCCTTGCAGCTGCTGAGAAGATGGCATCACAGATCGCTGCAAACGCTCCTATCGCAGTACGCGCTTGCAAGAAGGCTATCAACGACGGCCTTCAGACAGATATCGATGCAGCACTTGTTATCGAGGAGAAGCTTTTTGGTTCTTGCTTCGAGACAGAGGATCAGAAAGAGGGAATGGCTAACTTCCTCAGAAAGAAAGACGATCCCAAGAAGGTTAAGGTCGTAGACTTCAAGAACGCATAAATACGCGAAACAATCACATTAACATAGACAATGATAATTTAAGGAGGATTTTAAAATGAAGGTAGCTGTTATTGGCGCAGGTACAATGGGCTCAGGAATTGCTCAGACATTTGCTCAGGCTGATAGCGTAGAGAAGGTTTATCTTTGCGACATCAAGACTGAGTTTGCAGAAGGTGGATTTGCTAAGATCAAGAAGGGTCTTGATAAGCAGGTTGCTAAGGGAAAGAAGACTCAGGAAGAGGCTGATAAGATCACAGGTAAGATTCAGACAGGTCTTAACGACATCTGTGCTGATGCAGATCTTGTTGTAGAGGCTGCTCTTGAGGTTATGGATATTAAGAAGAACCTTTTCAAGGAGCTTCAGGATAACATCGTTAAGAACCCTGATTGCATTTTCGCATCAAACACATCATCACTTTCAATCACAGAGATTGGTTCAGGACTTTCAAAGCCCATCATCGGAATGCACTTCTTCAATCCCGCTCCTGTTATGAAGCTTATTGAGGTTATCCAGGGTGCCAACACTCCCGATGACATGGTTGAGAAGATCAACAAGATCTCAGTAGACCTTGGCAAGACTCCTGTACAGGTTAACGAGGCAGCAGGTTTCGTTGTTAACAGAATTCTTGTTCCTATGATCAACGAAGGTATCTTCGTATATTCAGAAGGCGTTGCAGATATCCAGGGTATCGACACAGCTATGAAGCTTGGATGTAACCATCCTATGGGACCCCTTGAGCTCGGCGATTACATCGGACTTGATATCGTTCTTGCTATCATGGACGTTCTCTATGCAGAGACAGGTGATTCCAAGTATCGTGCTTGCCCTCTTCTTCGTAAGATGGTTCGCGGTAAGAAGCTCGGCGTTAAGACCGGAATCGGATTCTACAACTACGCAGACGGAAATAAGGTTCCCACTGATAAATAAAAATATTTATATATAAAAATTGGAGGAAATAATAATGGATTTTCAGCTTGATCAGCAACATGAAATGGCGAGAGCTCTTTTCAAAGAATTCGCAGAAAAAGAAGTTAAGCCACATGCAATAGACGTTGATGAGACAGAGGAATTCCCTATCGAGACTGTAAAGAAAATGCAGAAGTACGGTTTCATGGGTATTCCGATTCCCAAGGAGTACGGCGGACAGGGATGTGATCCCCTTACATACGCTATGTGTGTAGAGGAGCTTGCTAAGGTATGCGGAACAACCGCAGTTATCGTATCAGCTCACACATCACTTTGCTGTGATCCTATCATGACTTATGGTACAGAAGAGCAGAAGCAGAAGTACCTTGTTCCCCTTGCAAAGGGTGAGAAGCTCGGTGCTTTCGGTCTTACAGAGCCCATGGCAGGAACAGACGCTCAGGGCGTTCAGACTAAGGCTGTTCTTACAGAAGACGGTAAGGAGTGGATCCTTAACGGTTCTAAGTGCTTTATCACAAACGGTGAGGTTGCTGATGTTTACATCATCATCGCTTACACAGATATCGTAGAAGACAAGAAGGGAAGAAAGCAGAAGAAGTTCTCAGCATTTATCGTTGAGAAGGGAACTCCCGGATTCACATTCGGAACAAAGGAGAACAAGATGGGTATCCGCGGTTCTTCTACATATGAGCTTATCTTCCAGGATTGCCATATTCCTGCTGAGAACATTCTCGGTGCAAGAGGAAAGGGCTTCAACATCGCTATGCACACTCTTGACGGTGGACGTATCGGTATCGCTGCTCAGGCTCTTGGTATCGCTGAGGGCGCTCTTGACAGAACAGTTGAGTATGTAAAAGAGAGAAAGCAGTTCGGCAGAGCAATCGGCGCTTTCCAGAACACACAGTTCCAGCTTGCTAACATGGCTACACAGTGCGAGGCAGCAAGACTCCTTGTATATCAGGCTGCAGATGCTAAGAAGAACCAGGCTTACTACGGCGTAGAGGCTGCTAAGGCTAAGTTGTTCGCAGCAGAAGTTGCTATGGATGTTACTACCAAGGCTGTACAGCTCCATGGTGGTTACGGTTACATCAGAGAGTACGAAGTTGAGCGTATGATGCGTGACGCTAAGATCACAGAGATCTACGAGGGAACATCCGAAGTTCAGAGAATGGTTATCTCTGGAGCTCTACTTAAGTAATCACTTGGCGAGGTTCTTTTCGGCTGTGAGAACCTGACGAAGTGTTTTTGAGTCTGGTTCGAACGTGTTATACCGAGTGAAAACGAGGTATAACTTCCTTGATATGGTATTGTGACAAAATAAATAAGGAGAAAAAATAATGAAAATTGTTGTTTGCATTAAGCAGGTTCCCGATACAAAGGGCGGCGTTAAATTCAAACCCGATGGAACATTGGATAGAGGTGCTATGCTTGCAATCATGAATCCTGATGACAAAGCAGGACTTGAGGCAGCCCTCAGATTAAAAGATCAGTATGGCGCAGAGGTTACAGTTCTTACAATGGGACTTCCCAAGGCTGACGCTGTACTTAGAGAAGCATTTGCAATGGGTGCCGACAAGGCAATCCTTGTAACAGACAGAGTACTTGGTGGTGCCGACACATGGGCAACATCATCTACAATCGCAGGTGCTATCAGAAATCTTGAGTATGATCTCATCATCACAGGCCGTCAGGCTATCGACGGAGATACAGCTCAGGTTGGACCTCAGATCTCTGAGCACCTTAACCTTCCTGTTATCTCATACGCAGAAGAGATCAAAGTTGACGAGAAGGCTAAGACTGTTGAAGTTAAGAGACAGTTCGAGGACAGATATCACATCGTTAAGGCTAAGATGCCTTGCCTTGTAACAGCTCTTTCAGAGCTTAACGAGCCCAGATATATGACTCCCGGCGGAATTTTCGATGCATTCGAGAAGGAAGTTACAGTATGGGGCAGAAATGACCTTAAGGACGTTGACGATTCAAACCTTGGTCTTAAGGGTTCACCTACACAGATCGCAAAGGCTTCAGATAAGGTTAAGAAGGGACAGGGAGAAAAGGTTGCTCCCGACTCAGTTGATGAGGCAGTTGATTATATCGTAGGTAAACTTACAGAGAAACACGTAATCTAATATTTATTAAAAGATAAGGAGAAGAGTCATGTCTTTAGAAGAATATAAAGGTGTATTTATATTTGCTCAGCAGGTAGACAATGAACTTTCAAGCATTGCACTTGAGCTTCTGGGCAAAGCAAAGAATCTTGCAGAAGATCTTGATGAGAAAAAAGTAACTGCTGTATTACTTGGTAGCGGTGTGAAGGGACTTTCAGACAAGCTTGCCGAGTATGGCGCAGACAGAGTAATCGTAGTAGACGATCCTGCTCTTAAAGATTACAGAACAGAGCCTTACACACACGCTCTTGCATCTGTTATTAACGAGTTTAAGCCTGAGATCCTTCTTGTAGGTGCTACAGCCATTGGTAGAGACCTTGGCCCCAGAGTATCTTCAAGAGTACATACAGGACTTACAGCTGACTGTACAAGTCTTGATATCGGTGATTTCCCGCTTAACGCTGTTCCCGGACAGGAGCAGAAACACAAACAGCTTCTTATGACACGTCCTGCTTTCGGTGGAAACACAATCGCTACAATTGCATGCCCTGACTTCCGTCCTCAGATGGCTACGGTTCGTCCCGGCGTTATGCAGAAGATTGATCCTATCAAGGGCGCTAAGGCTGAGATAGTTGAGTTCAATCCCGGATTCGAAGAGAACAACTGCTATACAGAGATCCTTAAGATCGTTAAGGAGGCTTCAAGCGTAGCTGATATCCAGGGAGCTAAGATTCTTGTATCAGGCGGACGTGGAGTTGGTTCAGCAGAGAACTTCAAGCTTCTTGATGACCTTGCAGAGGCACTTGGCGGAACAGTTTCCTGCTCACGTGCAGTTGTAGATTCAGGCTGGAAGCCCAAGGATCTTCAGGTTGGACAGACAGGTAAGACAGTTCGTCCCGCTCTTTACTTTGCTATCGGTATTTCAGGTGCTATCCAGCACGTAGCAGGTATGGAAGAGTCTGACATCATCATCGCTATCAACAAGGATGAGAATGCTCCTATCTTTGATGTAGCTGATTATGGTGTAGTAGGAGATCTTAACAAGATCGTTCCCGCTCTTACAAAGAAGATCAAAGAATCTCTTGCAGCAAAAAAGTAATCACGAAGTGATTGCGGAACTACCTTATACAATAGTTTATTGCGTCGCAATCCCCCTAGGGGGGTTGCGGCGCTATTTTTCTATAACTATACTTTTGATGAGATTAAAACTAAACTCAGAAAAGTATTTGGAGGAAAAATATCATGCATATGGCGGATGCTCTAATTGCTCCTGCGGTTGCCGGAACAATGTATGTTTTATCTACAGGAGCGGCAGGCGTTTCTGTAAAGAAAGTAAGAGAGGAAAGCGACGAATCCAAGATTCCTGTAATGGGTGTCATGGGAGCTTTTGTGTTTGCAACGCAGATGCTTAATTTCACGATTCCCGGAACAGGTTCTTCGGGACATCTTTGCGGAGGAATGATGCTTTCCGCACTTTTGGGACCCTATGCGGGATTCCTTACAATGATAGGAGTACTGCTTGTCCAGTGTCTTTTGTTTGCTGACGGCGGACTTATGGCGCTGGGATGTAATGTTTGGAATATGGCTTTTTACGGGTGCTTTGTAGGAGCGCTGCTCATATGGCGTCCAATAATGAAGAAAGGAGCTTCGAGAGCCAAGATAATTCTCGCATCGATATTGGGATGCGTTCTTACCTTGCAGCTTGGTGCATTCTCGGTTACACTTGAAACATTGATATCGGGAATTACGGAGCTTCCGTTTTCGACTTTTGTAGCAACAATGCAGCCGATTCACCTTGCTATCGGTTTTGTTGAAGGACTTATTACATCAGCAGTCCTTATCTTTATATATGAAGCAAGACCTGAGCTTCTTTGGGGCGTTGGCGAGGCTTCGGAAAAGAAGGAAGCAAAGTTATCCTTAAAGAAAACAATCATAGTATTGGCAGTGGCAGCACTTATCTGCGGAGGATTTGTATCACTTTATGCATCGGCATTCCCTGACGGACTTGAATGGTCTATGGAGCAGGTTGCCGGAACATCAGAGCTTGAAGCAGAAGGAACGGTATATGAGACTGCGGAATCCATTCAGGAGACCACATCTCTTTTACCCGACTATGCATTCCCTGACAGTGAAGCAGCCGTTGGAACAAGCTTCTCAGGCATAGTTGGAGCTATCCTTGTTGCAGCACTTTCGGCTGTATTCTGCTATGTTTTCAGGTTCTTTAGGAAAAAGACAGAGACTAAAACAGCTTAATGAATTCTATTGAAAAAAGACTTGTTGAATTAAATAAACTTCAGGATCTTCAGCAGCGTTCCCATTGGATGAATAACCTTCATCCTCTGGGGAAGCTGCTTATTAGCGTTATTTACATTTTTTTGGTCACATCAGTAGGAAAGTATGATATTGTTCCGCTGATTCTTTTGTCTGTATATATTATCTTTACTTTTATCATAGGCGAACTTTCTTTTAAAGATGGAATCTATAGAATGAGATTGATACTTCCGCTGGTTTTGTTTGTTGGAATATTCAATCCTTTCCTTGATAAGACTACGGTTATGATCGCGGGATATTCGGTTAGCGGCGGAATGGTCTCGATGCTTACTCTTATGATAAAAGGTCTTTATACGGTGCTGGCGGTCTATGCGCTCATTGCTACAACTTCCATAGACGATATCTGCTATGCGCTTAGAACGGTCAAAGTTCCCAAGATAATTGTAATTGTTATAATGCTGATATATAGATACATTGATGTTATGTCGAACGAAGCGGACAGGATATATACTGCTTACAGGCTGAGAGCTCCCGGACAAAAAGGAATAGAATACAGATCCTGGGGAACGCTTGTCGGACAGTGGCTCCTCCGAAGCATGGATAAAGCGAGGATTGTGTATGAGAGCATGCACCTTCGCGGATTCAAAGGAGATTTCATTCCCAAGAAAAAGGGAGTAAAAAAGATTGACGTTATCTATCCGATAGTGTGGGTGTTGATACTTTTGTTTATTAGATTTTATGCGGGAAGAGGTGTTTTATGAAGACCGGAGTAAGCGGAGAACTTCTGAATATTTCAGGACTTAGTTTTTCATATGAAAAAGATTCTGTTGTTTTAAAAGACATTTCTTTTACCGCGAATTACGGTGAAAGTATTGGACTTGTCGGCGCAAACGGAATAGGAAAATCCACACTCATGAAATTGATGGTGGGTCTGTTTCTTGATTATACCGGTGATATAACGGTTGCCGGGCATAAGATGAACAAAAAGAATCTGGATCACATAAGAGAACACATCGGATATGTTTTTCAGGATTCCGACAGCCAGCTCTTTTTAACAACGGTCGAAGACGACGTGGCTTTCGGCCCTCGTAATTACGGGCTTTCGGAAGAAGAGGTGGAAGAAAGAGTTTCCGAAGCTTTAAGACTTGTCGGAATAGAGAATCTTAGAGATAATAAGACGTACAAATTATCGGGCGGAGAAAAGAAACTTGCATCAATTGCTACGATTCTTTCGATGAAACCTGATATAATAATCATGGATGAGCCTTCAGTGGCCTTGGATCCGAGGAACAGAAGAAATCTGATTCAGGTTTTAAAGGGCATCGGCGGACTTAAGATAATTGCATCGCATGATCTTGATTTTGTCAGTAAGACCTGTGATAGAACAATTCTTTTGGATGAAGGAACTATCGTTTTTGACGGAAGGACAGAAGATGTCCTTGGAAACAGTGAACTACTAGAGGCGCACGGCCTTTAATGAGAAATTGTGTTCACACAAATACGTTGAGCACTAATCATTAAAGTGATAAAATAATAATTGGTATAGTGTATAAAATCGGAGGTAAGAATGGCTAGAAAAGTAGTACTTGCAGGTGCCTGCAGAACAGCAATAGGAACAATGGGTGGAGCGCTCAGCACAACACCGGCTCCGGCACTCGGAACAATTGTAATCAAGGAAGCATTAAACCGCGCGGGAGTTAAACCCGAGCAGGTTGATGAAGTATATATGGGATGCGTTATCCAGGCAGGACTTGGACAGAATCCCGCAAGACAGGCTGCATTAAATGCAGGAATACCCGTTGAGGTTCCCGCGACAACAATCAACGTACTTTGCGGATCGGGACTTCATTGTGTAAACCTTGCAGCTAAGCTCATTTCTATGGGTGACGCTGATATCATCGTAGCAGGCGGTATGGAGAACATGTCAATGGCTCCTTATCTTATGCAGCAGGGACGTTACGGATATCGTATGGGCTCCGGAGAGCTTCAGGATGCTATGATCAAGGACGCTCTTACAGATGCTTTCGGCGGATATCACATGGGTATCACAGCCGAGAATATCGCTGAGCAGTGGCATCTTACAAGAGAGCAGCTCGACGAGTTTGCGGCTTGGTCTCAGAACAAGGCTGAGAAGGCTATCGCAGACGGCAAGTTCAAGGAAGAGATCGTTCCCGTAGAGATTAAGAAAAAGAAAGAGACAATTATTTTTGATACGGATGAAGGCCCCAGAAGCGGAGTTACAGCTGAGGGAATCTCACATCTTAAGCCCGCGTTCAAAAAAGACGGTATGGTTACGGCAGCCAATTCTTCGGGAATTAACGACGCTGCATCTGCTATCATCGTAATGAGCGAAGAGAAGGCAAAAGAGCTTGGAGTAAAGCCACTCGGAACATGGATCGCAGGTGAGCTTGCAGGCGTAGAGCCCAGCATCATGGGTATCGGACCTGTAGCTGCTACAAATAAAGTTATGAAAAAATCTGGATATTCAATCGGAGACTTTGATCTTATCGAGGCTAACGAGGCATTTGCCGCACAGTCTGTAGCTGTTCAGCACGACCTTGGATTCTCCAATGATGTTCTTAATGTAAACGGCGGTGCTATCGCACTCGGACATCCCGTTGGATGCTCAGGAAACAGAATTCTTGTTTCTCTTCTTTATGAGATGCAGAGAAGAGATGCCAAAAAAGGACTTGCAACATTGTGCGTAGGCGGTGGAATGGGCTGCGCAGCAATTGTAGAAAAATACAGCAACTAATATATCCCTATTTTAGGAGGATTTATGGCAGAACGCTCAATCCTTGTCGTTGATGATAACGAGATCAACAGAGGAATACTGGGAGAAATATTCAAAGATAAATATAATATCCTTGAAGCCGGAGATGGCGTGCAAGCTATGAAGATGATTGAGGAAAACAAGGACAATCTTGCCGCTGTTTTGCTCGATATCATTATGCCTGAAATGGATGGCTATGCGGTTTTGGAAGCAATGGCGCAAAAGGATAATCTCAATGAGACTATTCCTGTTCTCATGATAACGGCGGACACTTCTACGGAAGCTGAACGTACAAGCTACCAGTACGGAGCGGCTGATGTTGTTCACAAGCCTTTTGATCCTGTTATCGTAAACAGGAGAGTGTCAAGAACGGTTGAGCTTTTCGACCGCAAGAATAATCTTGAAAAGCAGACAGACGATCAGACGAGAGTCTTAAAGAAGCAGTTTATCTATCTTAAAAAGCAGGAAGAAAAGCTTCGTTACAGCAATGAAAAAGTTATAGATACCATTGCGACTATCGTTGAGTTCAGAAATATGGAGTCCGGCTATCATCTTAAGAGGATCAAGGGCTTTGTAAGAATACTTGCTCTTACTGCAATGAATAACTATCCCAAGGTCGGGCTTACGCCTCATCTTATAGATGTTATCACGCAGGCATCGGCTATGCATGATATAGGTAAGATATCTGTTCCGGATTCCATTCTTTTGAAACCCGGAAGACTTACAAACGAAGAATTTGAGGTGATGAAGTCTCACACTACAAGGGGCTGCGAAGTAATAGAGATGCTCAAGGATATTCAGGACAAAGAGTACTATGAGATGTGTCTTGATATATGCAGGCATCATCATGAGAGATACGACGGTGGCGGATATCCTGACGGACTCGTAGGAGAAGACAACTCGATCGGTGCTCAGCTTACGGCTCTTGCCGATGTATATGACGCACTTGTAAGTGATCGTGTTTATAAATCCGCGTATCCTGTTGATAAGGCTTATGAGATGATAAAGAACGGCGAGTGCGGAGTCTTTTCACCTACATTACTTGCGTGCTTTGAGTTTGCAAGACCTGACATGGAGAAGCTTGTAGCTCAGACCAAAGCAGCTGAAGCTGCTATGAAGGGAAGCTATTCTCCGTACAGTAGCTGACAGTAAACGCGCACATCGCGCAAACAATAATAATGTGTTGACAACTTCGCCTGCGGTGCATATAATATACTTTGTTGCCGCAGGCGACATTATGTGAGTGTAGCTCAGCTGGATAGAGCGTCTGGCTACGGACCAGAAGGTCGCGAGTTCGAATCTTGTCACTCACATCTAAGCTAAGAGAGAGCAGATTGCTGTTCTCTCTTTTTTATTATGTGATAGGAAATATGGTATACTTTTAACTATGAGAAAATTTGAACTGATAGCCCCGTGCCATTTCGGACTGGAGGCAGTACTTAAAAAAGAAATAATAGATCTCGGATACGATATAACAGAGGTTTCCGACGGTAGGATCACCTTTGCGGGAGATGCGGACGCGGTATGCCGTGCCAATATTGGGTTGAGAACTGCCGAGAGGATACTTATAAAGGTAGGAAGCTTTAGAGCGCAGTCTTTTGAAGAACTTTTCCAGGGGGTAAAAGAGCTCCCGTGGGAAGAGTATATCCCTGAGAGAGGTAAGTTCTGGGTTAAAAAGGCGTCAAGTGTTAAGAGTAAGCTCTTTAGCCCTTCAGATATTCAGTCAATTGTAAAAAAAGCCATTGTTGAACGCATGAAGCAGAGCTATCACACCGACTGGTTTAAGGAGGATGCCGAGAGCTATCCCATCAGAGTCTTTTTAATGAAAGACGAAGTGACGGTAGCGCTTGATACGACCGGAGATTCACTTCATAAAAGAGGTTACAGAAAGCTTGAGTCCAAGGCTCCCATAGCGGAGAATCTTGCGGCTGCGCTTATCATGCTTACTCCATGGCACGGAGACAGGATCTTGGTGGATCCTTTTTGCGGAAGCGGAACAATTCCGATTGAGGCAGCTATGATGGCTGCGCACATCGCGCCGGGCATGAACAGGCATTTTACGGCAGAAGCATGGACGCATATAATTACACCTCAGAACTGGCAGGATGTACGAGATGAGTGCAGGGATGAGATCATAACCGATATTGATACCGATATTCAGGGATATGACCTTGATCCGGCAATGGTTGATATAGCAAGGATAAACGCGGCAAAGGCCGGCGTTGAGAATATGATCCACTTCCAGGCGAGGGATATAGCGGATCTCAGTCACAGGAAGAAATACGGCTTTATCATAACAAACCCTCCGTACGGCGAAAGAATCGGTGAAGGAGGCGAGCTTCCTGCGCTTTATAAGACAATTGGTGAGCGATACAAGAGTCTTGATTCGTGGTCAATGTATCTTATCAGCGGATATGAGCAGGCGGAAAAGTATATCGGAAGGAAAGCCGATAAGAATCGAAAGATATATAACGGAATGTTGAAGACATATTTTTATCAGTTCATGGGGCCCAAGCCACCAAGAAGAAGCGAGTGATAAGCTATGGATAATGCAGCGATGAAAAGGTTTGCCATAAAGGCGACGGTATTCGGCGTTATATCCATTGCGGTCATGCTTCAGAGATCGGCTACCAAGCACATTATGATAACCGATGCGTCAGGTGTGACGATTGACCGCGGAACTGCCAAGGATGCCTATAAGATACTTGTTGACAGGAATGTTTCGGATTCTCAAAAAGGAAAGCTTACGATTCCTCTTTCTAAGAGCGTAAGCTCCGATGATATCGTGCTTGAGGACGGATACATGGATCACGAGCTTTTGATACACATCGACAGCAGGGAGGAAGGGTTCTACCTTGATAATGCTGTGGTGACGGATCTGGATATCTTTGAAAGTGCGATATGCTACAAAGAGAACGATACGGGCAGCGTATGCCTTGATTTTAAGCTGGATGACTTTTATGTCAATGAAAGCTCACTCACAGAGTCAAACACTATAGAGATTGAGTTTGCAAGGCCTTCGCGGAAATATGATAAGATAGTTTTGGTCAATCCTGCTTATGACGGAGAAAGCAAGGAAAGTACATCGAATACTTCCTCTTCGGACGCTGCACTTGATGTTGCAATGACGCTTAAGGAGCTTTCTGAAAAAGACAGTGATAATAATATCAAATTCTTTTTTACAAGAACGGCAGATGTTGCCGCCACCGAGCAGAAAAGAATTGATGCGATAAAGGCTTCGGAAGCGGATCTGGTCGTTGAGATCGGAACAGGCAAAGACTACGCGGAAGAAGGAGTCATATCCAGGTACAACGATATCTTTTTTACCAGAGGATTAAACAACGCTGCATTTGCGGATAAGCTTGAAAGAAACTGCGCCAAAAAAACAGGTGCGAAAGCCATAGGGATATTCGCCCTCGAGGAAGACGACAGATTCCTGATGGAATCGACCGTCCCGGGTGCGCGGATAGAAGTCGGATCTAAGGACAGCAAGTTCCTTGAATCCGCAGGATATAAGAAAAAAGCTGCAGAAGGCATATATGATGCCGTTTTGGAAGCATTTGAGGAGATGGAATGAGAATAGTATTTGCGACAGGAAATGAAGGAAAAATGAGAGAAATACGTGGGATTTTGGGCGGACTTGGCGCTGAGATCCTTTCGATGAAAGAGGCCGGTGTTGAAGGAGATATAGAGGAAAACGGCACTACTTTTTCAGAAAATTCAATGATAAAAGCAAGGGGAGTGTACGAGCTTATTAAGAACGCGGATGCCAAGGCAGCGCAGGAGACTATAGTTCTTGCAGATGATTCGGGACTTGAGGTTGATTATCTCAACAAAGAGCCCGGTATCTATTCGGCCAGATATATGGGAAGAGATACTTCTTATACCGAGAAGAACAACAATATTATCGAAAGACTAAACGGAGTACCTGATGAGAAGCGCACAGCCAGGTTCGTATGCGCGATATCGGCGGTTTTACCAGGGGGAAAAGAACTGTCTACAATAGGTAACATGGAAGGCATAATCGGCTACAAAATCGCCGGAACAGGCGGATTTGGATATGATCCGATATTCTTTCTTCCGCAGTACGGAAAGACAAGCGCAGAGATATCTGCTGATGAAAAGAATGCCATAAGTCACAGAGGAAAAGCACTTAGAGAGATGGCTGAGCTTTTGAAGGCGGAGCTTGTTTAAAATCCTTAACGGGAGAACGGTATGCACAAGTATTTGATGGTGAGTGATACTCACGGAAGAGATGACAATTTTTATATGGTCCTTGATATAGAGGAGAATCTTGACGGGATAATCCATTGCGGCGATTTTGAAGGCTCAGAGGGCAAGTTTGCCATCGCCGCAGACTGTCCGGTGTATTTCGTATCCGGCAATAACGACTTTTTCTCTACGCTTAAGAGAGAGCTTGATTTTACGCTGGATGGGCACAGCGTATTCTTAACGCACGGGCATATGTACCTTGTATCCATGGATCTTGAGAATATCAGAGCTGAGGGTTTGTCGCGCGGAGCGGAGATAATATGCTTTGGGCACACACATAAGCCTGTAGCCAAGACTATGGGCGGAGTTTACGTCTTTAACCCCGGAAGTTTGTCTTATCCGAGACAGGAGGGAAGGAGACCGAGTTACATCATCCTAACCATAGACGGAGACCGAATTGACGCTGAAATCAAATATTTATAATTGATAAAATAGTTGTTGACAAGCTATCGAGAATCATTATATAATAAATCTCGCGTTACGGCTTAAGCCACAACGGCGAAAGAGACGGGGTGTGGCTCAGCTTGGCTAGAGCACCTGCTTTGGGAGCAGGGGGTCGCAGGTTCGAATCCTGTCACCCCGATTAGGAAGCCACCGTATCGCAGACAGAATACACGCGGGTGTAGTTCAATGGTAGAACACTAGCCTTCCAAGCTAGATACGTGGGTTCGATTCCCATCACCCGCTTTGAGTGGAACACCTACTGAGGTTTTTCACGAAGTTGGTGTGAACCATGGGCGAACACTTAGTGAGGTTTTTTCGAACTTAGTGAGAGTCCCAGAGCAGAGCACCATTCAAGATTCTCTCGAGTTTAGTGAGAATCCCAATGCAGAGCAAGCATTGCTCTTTTACCGTGTGTCCGTAGCTCAGCTGGATAGAGCAACGGCCTTCTAAGCCGTGGGTCGGGGGTTCGAATCCCTTCGGGCACACTTCTTTTTTATTAAACAGGGAGCATTATATGTTTCCAAATTGAACACATGACATTGCAGTAAACCATGTGTGACCATACATGGTGGCTATAGCGTAGTTGGTTAACGCGCCAGATTGTGGTTCTGGAGACCGAGGGTTCGAGTCCCTCTAGCCACCCGCTTGTAATTGCTACAGCGGAATATGCTACTATGCTTTTACAACATTGGGCTATCGCCAAGTGGTAAGGCACAGCACTTTGACTGCTGCATACGAGGGTTCGAATCCCGCTAGCCCAGTTAGCGTCGAATCTCGTCGCGCAATTGCATAATATATGGGATATTAGCTCAGGTGGTAGAGCACTTGACTTTTAATCAAGTTGTCGGGGGTTCGAATCCCCCATGTCTCATGATTTTAAACCGCTCAGACAATGCGTTTGAGCGGTTTTTATTTTGTTTGTGTCATATTTTCAAATGAAAAAGGCCATGGAGCATCGCTTCCATGGCCTTGATTTATTTATATAATTACTTCAGATCTCCTGCGATGTCGATGTTCACACCTGTGATACCTACTACAGCGCCGCCCTTAGCCTCTGATGACTCTTCGTGAGCAAGGAGCCACTTGTTTGTAGCTGTAAGGAGTGTATCCTCTGTGTTGGCAGGCTTGAAATCAGGCTTACCTACGTTTGTTCCCTTAGGAAGTCCTACAAGAACCTGGAAGCCGGAATCTTTACTTGCCTGGCAAGGAGCATAGTGAAGTGCTGTTGCGTATACTTCGATCATAACGCCCTTAGGGCAAAGGAATGCTTTAACCTTGCTTGAATCAATCTTGTGGTCTACGATCTCTTCTCTTTTTGCAAGAAGAAGGATAAAGTCTGTAGAGCCCATGTTGATCTCGCTTGAACGATGATACTCAAGACAGTTGAGCTTGGTGTTGTGTCCGTTGCACCATCCAAACTGCATGGGTGATCCGCCAAAGAGGCTGTTTGTGATAACATCTGCAGCGGGAAGTGACTGAAGAGCAGGCTCCTCGGCAACATAATCTGTGCCCTCCGGAATGGGAGTCTTATCTCTTAAAGCCTCCATGATCTGCTTCTTTTCTTCTTCGTAACCCTCGATGATCCTTCCGTAGTTTGTAAACTCGGGATCAGTAACATTATATATTTTCATGCTTTCTCCTTTCAGACCGCTGTCTGTGCGGTATTGTTTCCGTAAATACAATTATGAGAATGCTTCTCATTTATCCATTGTACCAAAAGAAGAAAGAAAGCACTAACTACTTTATGACTTAAATATCTCAGTTTTTGCGCTTCGTTAAGCTGCGTTCTTGATGCGCTTTTTTGTAAAGTACAGGTAGTAAATAAGGAACAGTATGGAAGTTACGATCCACGTGATGGGATAGCTGGCTTCGACCGTTTCAACCGTCTTGAATATAGGGAAGGCCGTTAATATCCATATAACACGAAGTGCGCATATTCCGGAAAGAGTTATTATCATCGGAATAAAGGCTGAACCCATGGCTCTGAGTACACCTGAGAATATCTCAACAGATATGTACGTTACATAGAAAGGAACCAGGAATCTGACCATCTGAATTCCAATGCTGATGACTTCGGCGCTGTCTTTAATAAATATCCTAAGCAGTATATCACTGTAAAAATACATAACTGTGCTAAGCGGTATGGTAATAAGAAGAGCAATGACAAAGGCGTATCCGGTGCTCTTTTTTACACGGTCGTATTTGCCGGCTCCGAAATTCTGTCCCGCAAAGGTTGTAACGGAAGTTCCGATCGCATTTACAGCCATCCAGAATACAACATCAATCTTGCCGTATGCTGCCCACGCAGCGGTATAATCAATTCCGAGTTCGTTGATCGAAGTCTGTATAAGTGCATTTGAAAAAGTGTACATTGTTGACTGAATGCCTGCCGGAAGCCCTATCCTGATTATCTTGGTGAACATTTGCCTGTCAAAGCGGATCTTGTGTAGAACCAGCTTATAAATATCATTGCTTCTTATAAGCATTGTAACGACAATAACGGCGCTAAGGAGCTGGCATAGTATAGTTGCAACGGCAACACCGATAACGCCCATTTTGACGCTCATATAGCCCATTTTAAGGACAACAACGAAGAACAGGTCAAGGCCTACGTTGGTAAAGCAGCTGATTATAAGAACTATAAGCGGCCTTTTGGAGTCGCCTACGGCTCTTAAGATACCGGCTCCCATGTTGTAGACAAGGTTTGCGGTCATACCCAGGAAAAAGATCCTAAGATAAATGATAGAAGGCTCTTTTATACGTTCAGAGGTCTTCATAAGTGAGATGACATTTGGGGTGATAGCAAAGCCTACAATCGTTATTATGATACCGCCGGCGATAGCAATTGCCATGGCGGTATGAACGGCTTTTTCAACCTCTTTTTCCTGTTTGGCGCCGAAAAACTGAGCTATGACAACGGTTGCTCCCGATGACAAGCCCATAAAAAATCCGACGAATATATTTACGATAGTGGCAGCGGAACCGCCGACTGCGGCAAGACCGTCTGCGCCGACTACGTTACCGACTATAACGGCATCGACTGTATTGTAAAATTGTTGAAAAAAAGCGCCAACCAAGAGGGTGACGAAATAGACAAGCATCCCCTTGAAAATAGGGCCTTGAGTTATCTGATTGTTATTAGACTTTTTCATAAAAAATCTCCCCGACTCATTGAAAAAACAATGGTGTCTGTAATAAAGAATTGTAACAAAAAAGTGGAAAGCTGTATATATGCTTTCCACTTTACTGCGGATGACAGGACTTGAACCTGCACGTCGGAGACACTAGAACCTAAATCTAGCGCGTCTGCCAATTCCGCCACATCCGCTTATTGTCGCCCTTTCGGGCGACAACATATTTGATTATACATAGATTGAACTATGTTTGCAACTGAAATTAAAGCTTTTTAGTTACCTGCGGCAACATCCTCAGGGATAGGAGCGGGGGTAGGTTGTCCGGGTGGTCCGGGCGGTGCCGGAGGAGCTCCATTTGGATCACCACCTTCTGCGGCTTGAGCAGCGGCTGCTTCTGCAGCTCTTCGCTCCATTTCGGCTCTTTCACCTGCGAGTATGCCATCTATACCATCTTGCTGCATAAACTCATTTGTGTGGTGACAAGTGTTCGGAACTTGAACCGTGTTACCTTCTTCATCAGTTGTTGTAGTATATGCAGAGTTATCTTGAACGCCATTTACATACAACCTTGCAACTTCCGGTGGAGGAGCAGGGTGAGTTGCAACAACACCCTGAGTCTTAAACGGACACCATTCTGAAGCGGGACGACCATCGAAAGCGCATATCTCGCCCTGATAGTGAACATCGCAGGTTTCAGTAGGCTCTGTACCTTCTACAAACAACTCGGTAGTGAGTGTTCCGTCGCAAACGCCGGGAATAGGAAGCTTTCCGGATTCGGAGCAAACAGTTGCTTTAACCAAGCCTGATGAAGGCTGAGGGAAGTCTGATGAAGGAAGATCTTTGTGAATCTCTTCCATTACAGCTCTCCACATTTCTTTAGAAAAGTTCTTTTCTTTTGAAGATTTAAGCTTTTCATTATTATCAAAGCCGGTCCAAGTTGTTGCGGTGTAATAGTTTGTATAACCTGCAAACCATACATCGTTATAATCGGTTGTTGTACCTGTCTTACCTGCTATAGGAGTAGTTCCGAAATTAACCGAAGTACCGGTACCTTGTGATCCCGATACAACGCCTTTCATTGCGTCTGTCAGTATGTATGCGGCTGCCTCTGATATTACACGTGTGGATTCGGGAGCTTCATTATCAAGAAGAACCTCATATCCGCCGTTCTTATCAGGCTGTAACACCTTGGTATAAAGCTTGGGCTTAATATATTCACCGCCGTTGGCAATAGTAGCAAAGCCGGCGTTTAGTTCAACGTTAAGGACACCTTTTGTAAGTCCTCCGAGAGCGGTTGCAAGATGAATATCGTTGA
Organism: Butyrivibrio sp. INlla21; assembly: GCF_900116875.1. Lineage (GTDB taxonomy): Bacteria > Bacillota > Clostridia > Lachnospirales > Lachnospiraceae > Butyrivibrio. The sequence continues at coordinate 73,518 of NZ_FPCC01000005.1, read as the reverse complement.
CAGCCTTGTCACCCTTATAGCCTTCTTCTCCGACTATTGTAGTGAAGCCCAATTTCTTAAGATATTCATATCCCAGCTCAGGTGTTACAACTGCATACATCTGAACTGTCGGAACGTTCGCAGATCTTGCGATCGCACGTCTTGCAGTGTACCATTCACCGTTTGAGGATCCCCACCAGTCTCTTACAACTTTTCCACCGGGGGAGTATGCCGTAGGAACATCCTGGAATACAGAAGCAAGTGTGATCTTACCGCTGTCGATACCGGGGAGATAAGTTGACATAATCTTAAATGTAGATCCCGGCTGTCTCGGAGAAGCGGTTGCTCTGTTGAAAGCTCTGTTATCTTCCTTTTCACCTCTTCCTCCGATAATGGCAACTACGTGACCTGTATGTTGATCCTCGATGGTCAGCGATACCTGAGGCTGAGGAATAATTCTTACATGAGGATCACCTACTACTTCATCGCCCTCTTCAACTACACATTCCTGGTAATAATCAGCACAGTCCTGTGCAGCTTCTCTTGAGTCAAAGAGTCTGTTAAAGCCTTTGCTTGTATATGGAGTATCATGTGATTCATCTTTGAAGTAAACTTCAAGCATTTCAGAACTGTAATTCTGAGTTGAGCCATCTGCCTTCTTTACAGTAAGAGCAAAGTTAAGAAGATACTTGGTTCCCGCAGGATAGATCTCTTCGTTAGCATATACTCTGTCACAGATCTCCTGAATATGAGGATCCTGTGTTGAAAGGATCTTAAGACCGCCACTGTACAATTTGGCTGTAGCCTGCTCTTTGGTCATTCCAAGCTTATCCTGGAAATCCTTAAGGAGCTGATCGATAAGAGCATCATCAAACCAGGTATTAACCGCGTTGTCTTCATTAGATTCTTCGTTTACGGTCTGAATACGTGAATAAACATCATCGGCTTTGGCCTGATCGTATTCAACCTGAGTGATATAACCCTGTTCAACCATTTTTTGAAGAACGATCTGTCTTCTTACGGCGTTATTATCCGGGTTGTTGATAGGATTGTATCTTGTGGGAGCAGAGGTGATGGCTGCAATTACAGCACACTCAGAAAGAGTGAGCTCTTCCGCGTGCTTATTAAAATATCTTCTTGCGGCCGCCTCAACACCCAGACAGTTCTGGCTAAGGTTGATCGTATTTAAGTATTCGGTAAGAATCTCATCTTTGCTATATTCTTTCTCAATCTGCATAGCAAGATATTGTTCCTGAATCTTACGTTTTCCTTTTTGAAGAAGATTGGTTTCTGTAACCCAATCTGTAAATACGTTATTCTTAATGAGCTGCTGAGTAATGGTACTCGCACCCTGCGAAGCATTACCGGAAGTGATCACTTTAAAGCCGGCACGAATGATACCTTGAATATCAATACCGTTATGCTCGTAGAATCTTTCATCCTCGATCGCAACAAAAGCGTGTGCCAGGTCGTCGGGAATCTGCTCTCTGCCGATTGGAATTCTGTTGGAATCTTTTGCTACAAGCTTACGAGTGGCATTACCGTCTTTATCGTAAACAAAAGTAGACATTCCCTTCGGAGAAACGTCAATATCACCAACATCGGGAGCAGTATCTTTGATACCGTTAAACATACCTATACCGGCACTTGCTCCAATGATCATTACTCCTATTACTGTTGCCAAGAGGAAACAAAATCCGAAAAGACTGAACTTTTTTCCCCATCTATTGGTACCTGAACTGATGGCTTTCGCCTGATTCACGATACCTCTCTTTCCATAGTTCATATGATAACCTCTCTGTAAAACCAATTTAACTTGGTAATTATACCATGAAATCCACATATAATAAAGAAATGAGAACAAATATGATATACTGATACCTATGAGCGAGATAAAATCCTATAAAATCACAACTAAAGACGGCACGGGAGAGATCGTTGAAAAGAAATCGCGATTCATAGCGCACGTATTCGGGGTTAAGTCGGTTTCCGAGGCGGAAGAGAAGATCGCAGAGATTTCCAAGAAGTATTGGGATGCGCGTCACAACTGCTACGCCTATGTTATCGGAAAGAACAGTGAGAACACGAGATGCAGCGATAACGGTGAGCCTTCCGGAACGGCCGGTAAACCGATATTGGAAGTGATAACGGGCGCGGGACTTACGGATACACTCATTATCGTGACCAGATATTTCGGGGGAGTGCTACTTGGAACCGGCGGACTTGTAAGAGCGTACACACAGGCGGCACAAGCAGGAATCGCAGCATCCGAAGTCGGAGAGATGATCTACTCACAGCTTCTTACTTTGGAAGTTGACTACAATATGATCAACAATGTTCAGTACTATCTTACGCAGAACGATATCAAGATAAATGAACCTAGATACGCCGAAAACGTACAGTATGATATCTGTGTAAAAGAAGAGGATGCTGATAGGATAAAAGACGGCCTCACGCAGAAGTGCGAAGGAAGAATAAAGATAACAGAAGGAGATAAAGGATATTATATCTTCTGACAAAGATGAATATAAAAAACACGTGGAAGGATTAAACTTTCCACGTGTTTTATTTTTTACTGTTGTTTGTTTTTGAAACCGGCTCTTTTTCTCAGAGTGGGATCAAGGATTCTCTTACGGATACGAAGGCTTGTGGGTGTAACCTCCAAAAGCTCGTCGTTATCAATAAACTCGATTGCCTGCTCAAGAGACATGATCTTAGGCGGAACAAGACGAAGTGCTTCATCCGATGAAGAAGTTCTTGTATTGGTAAGATGCTTGGTCTTACATACGTTAACCTCAACGTCCTCAGTCTTTCCGCTGGTACCGATTACCATACCGGAGTAAACCTTGTCGCCTGTCTTTATGAAGAGCTGTCCTCTGTCCTGAGCATTGAAAAGACCGTATGCTGTAGCTACGCCTGTCTCAAATGCGATAAGAGAACCTGTTTTTCTGTAGTTCATATCTCCCTTGTAAGGAGCATATCCGTCAAAAATAGTATTGATGATACCGTTACCCTTGGTGTCGGTCATGAACTCGCCTCTGTAACCGATAAGTCCGCGTGAAGGAATGTTGAACTCGATACGAGTGTATCCGCCGTTTCCGGCACCCATGTTTACAAGCTCACCTTTTCTTTCACCGAGCTTCTGGATAACACTTCCCGAGAACTCGTCGGGAACATCGATGTAGCACTTCTCCATAGGCTCAAGCTTCTTGCCGTTTTCATCTGTGTGATAGATAACCTCGGCCTTACTTACCGCAAACTCAAAGCCTTCACGTCTCATTGTCTCAATAAGAACGGAAAGGTGAAGCTCACCACGGCCTGAAACCTTGAAGGTCTCTGTTGTATCTGTGTCTTCGACACGAAGTGAAACGTCGGTGTTAAGCTCTTTATATAATCTGTCACGAAGGTGACGTGATGTAACGTATTTACCTTCCTGTCCCGCAAGAGGAGAGTCGTTGACAATGAAGTTCATTGAAATAGTAGGCTCTGAGATCTTCTGGAAAGGAATAGCGATCTGATTATCAACCGAGCAAAGTGTGTCACCTATCTTGAGATCTTCGATACCTGAGATGGCAACAATAGAACCGATCTTGGCTTCCTGAACTTCAACTTTTCCGAGTCCGTCGTACTCATAAAGCTTACTGATCTTGGTCTTGATACGTCTCTCGGGCTCGTGGTGGTTAACAACAACAACCTCCTGGTTAACCTTAACTACGCCGTTATCAACCTTACCTACACCGATACGTCCAACGTACTCATTGTAGTCGATGGTGCTGATAAGAACCTGTGTGCTCGCCTCGGGGTCACCCACGGGAGCGGGAATATAGTTGATAATTGTATCAAGAAGCGGCTTCATATCTGTGCCCTGCTCGTCGACACTAAGTGAAGATGTTCCGGCCTTTGCGGAAGCAAATACGAAAGGACAGTCAAGCTGATTGTCGTCTGCACCAAGGTCCATAAGAAGCTCAAGAACCTCATCGATAACTTCGTTGGGACGAGCCTCGGGACGGTCGATCTTGTTGATACATACGATAACGGGAAGTCCAAGATCCATTGCCTTACCAAGAACGAACTTAGTCTGGGGCATGGGGCCTTCGAAAGCATCAACAACAAGGATAACACCGTTAACCATCTTGAGAACTCGCTCAACCTCTCCGCCGAAATCAGCGTGGCCGGGAGTATCGATGATGTTGATCTTGATATCCTTATATGTAATTGCTGTATTCTTGGACATGATGGTAATTCCACGTTCTCTTTCGATATCGCCGGAATCCATAACTCTTTCCACAACGTCCTGACCTGTACGGAAAACACCACTCTGCTTCAAAAGACCGTCTACGAGCGTTGTCTTACCGTGGTCAACGTGGGCGATAATTGCAACGTTTCTTACATCATTTCTCGTTTGCTTCATAAATAACTCCTTTATATAAGAAAAAACATATCGTTTACTTTTCAAACTAAAAAAGTATAACACGCGTTTTTTTCATATTCAATATAAAATTACTCAGAGAGATATCTTCTTATTGTAATGTACATTGTTGACAGAGCATTCACACTGGTGTAGTATAGGTTAAGCAAGTTAGATAGAGGTTGCGTGTTTTATCAGTAGCTTTGCCGATGTGTCAGGAGCAAGAGACGCTAAGCGAAAGGAGAATACGCCGAAAGGGTCGGTGACCTGATAACCGAGGCCTTGGGTATGCAGTTAAGAGCTGCATAACTGTCATCATTAGGATGGGGCGCTATCAACATTTTTCTTTTATTATCAAAAGAGATTATGTTACCGACTCATTCTGAGTCGGTTTTTTTATCTAAACACGGATAAAAGCGTTCAGAACCTAGCCAAGAAGGAGGATTATATGGCTATATTTAAGGGAGCCGGCGTTGCTATCGCAACACCATTTAAAGACAACGGAGAAGTTAACTACGAGGAGTTTGGAAGACTCATTGAGTTCCAGATCGAGAACGGAACAGATGCCATCATCGTATGCGGAACTACAGGTGAATCCGCAACAATGACAGAAGAAGAGCATATGGACGTTATCAAGTACTGTATCGACAAGGTTGCTAAGAGAATACCTGTCATCGCAGGAACAGGTTCCAATTGCACTGAGACAGCAATTCAGCTTTCCAAGCTTGCGCAGGAATACGGCGCTGACGGACTTCTTGTTGTTACACCTTACTACAACAAGGCAACTCAGAACGGACTTATTGCACACTTCACAGCTATTGCCAATGCTGTTGATATTCCTATCATTCTTTATAACGTACCCAGCAGAACGGGATGCAATATTCTTCCCGAGACAGCTGTTAAGCTCTGCAAGGAGAATAAGAATATCGTTGGTATCAAGGATGCTACAGGTAATATTTCTCAGACAACAAAGATGATGATGCTTGCTGAGGGTTGCATCGATCTCTATTCCGGAGAGGATGATGAGATCGTTCCCATTATGGCAGTTGGCGGTAAGGGTGTTATCTCTGTTCTTTCCAACATCGCACCCAGACAGACTCACGAAATCTGCGCTAAGTGCTTTGAGGGTGACTATGAGACTGCAAGAGAGCTCCAGTTCAAGGCTTACCCCCTTGTGAAAGCTCTTTTCTCTGAGGTTAATCCCATTCCCGTTAAGAGCGCACTTAAGCTCATCGGCTTCAATGCAGGATCTCTTCGCCTTCCTCTTACAGATATGGAGCCCGAGAATGCCCGGAAGCTCGAAGTTGAGATGAAGAAATACGGACTTATCTGAGATTGATTTTGCCGGTCATACCGGTACTGAATAATGTTTATAAAGGTGGAAATGCAAGATGACTAAGATGATCATGCACGGCTGCAACGGCCGTATGGGTCGAGTTATCATCGGCCTTGTCAAAGAAGATAATGATATAGAAGTAGTTGCAGGAATAGATGCATTCGGCGAGAACAATTATGAGTTCCCCACATTCAAGAGCCTTTCCGACTGCAATGTGGACTGCGACGTTATTGTAGATTTTTCAAATGCTTCAGCAGTGGACGGACTTCTTGATTACTGCGTAGCCAAGAACGTTCCGGTTGTTCTGTGCTCTACAGGACTTTCGGATGAGCAGCTTTCCAAGGTAAAAGATAGCTCGGCTAAGGTAGCTGTTCTTAAATCAGCGAACATGTCTGTCGGAATCAACGCTCTTCTTAAGGTGCTCAGCGAGGTATCTCCTTTGTTTGCGGCAGCAGGCTTTGATATTGAGATAGTAGAGAAGCATCACAACCAGAAGCTTGATTCACCCAGCGGAACAGCTCTTGCACTTGCAGACAGCATCAACGAGTCTCTTTCCAATGAGTACGATTACGTATATGACAGAAGTCAGAGAAGAGAGAAGAGACCCAAGAAGGAGATAGGCATCTCTGCTGTCAGAGGTGGTACTATTGTAGGTGACCACGATGTTATTTTTGCGGGTCACGATGAGGTAGTAACTCTTTCTCACAGAGCATATTCAAGAGCGGTATTTGGAAAGGGCGCCATTGAGGCTGCCAAGTTCCTTGCAGGAAAACCTGCCGGAATGTATGATATGGCAGATGTACTTGCGTAAGGAGTTAAGCTATGAGATTCAGACCTTGTATTGATATTCATAACGGAAAAGTAAAACAGATAGTAGGAAGTAGTTTGCGTGATGAAAAAGACTCTGCTTCCGAGAACTACGTATCAAGCAAGGATGCCGTCTTTTATGCAAGAATGTACAGAGAACACGGACTTACGGGAGGACATATTATCCTTCTTAACCCCGTGGGAAGTCCTTTTTACAACAATACCAAAAAGCAAGCGATCGAAGCACTTAATGCCTGCCCCGGTTTCCTTCAGATAGGAGGCGGTATCACTGCCGATAACGCAGCAGAGTTTATCGAAGCCGGAGCGACACATGTGATCGTGACATCTTATGTATTTAAGAACGGTAAGATCAGCTATACCAATCTGAAGAAACTGGTCAAGGCTGTAGGAAAAGAAAAGATTGTTCTGGATCTTTCATGTAAATTATCTGAAGGTAAGTATTATATAGTTACCGACAGATGGCAGAAGCTTACAGATGTTGAGCTATGCAAGGATACACTTGATGAACTTTCACAGTACTGCGATGAATTCCTAGTACATGCTGCTGACGTGGAAGGTAAGCAAAACGGTATAGAAGAGAACGTTGCTAAGGTTCTCGGAGACTGGAGCAAGATACCCGTAACCTACGCCGGAGGCGCAAGGAGTATAGACGATATCAAGAAGCTTAATAAGATCGGTAACGGCAAGGTTGATGTTACTGTGGGAAGCGCACTTGAGATCTTCGGTGGCAACCTCAAGCTTGAAGATGTTATTAATGCTTGTGCTGATTGATATTAAAGATTTATCGTTTTATTGAATAAATATGGAACGCAAAAGAGCCATCCGACATATGTCGGATGGCTCTGATGATTAATCATTGTTACAATCTTGCGAATTCAAAATAAATCTATTTTAAATAAGGCACTTTGTAGTCTGATTAATTAAGCTTTAAATCTCGAATTAAAGCTTGTTTACGTTTACGGCCTGAGGTCCCTTTTCACCCTGGATTACATCATACTCTACAGAAGCGCCTTCCTCAAGAGACTTGAAACCTTCCATGTTGAGTCCTGAATAATGTACGAATACATCATTTCCAGCCTCGTCTGAGATGAAACCGTAACCCTTCTGGTTGTTGAACCACTTAACAGTACCTTTGTTCATTGTAATACCTCCACATAAAAATAAAAAAATAATCGTTCAGTTGTCTATGACAACAAATTTATAATATCAAACATATGTACAAAAGTAAAGCAGATAATATAAATCTTCCCCTATTTACTTTAAAAGTTTAGAGTGATAAAATATTTATGTGTGAAAGTTTTATTAACGTAATATAGTTAATTTCACAAACCAAATTTGGAGGAAACGGCAGATATGAATAAAAAAATCAGAACAGATGCAGTAGATCACCTGTTTGACGCAATCTTATGCCTAAAGAATAAAGAGGAATGTTATAGCTTTTTTGAAGACTTGTGTACGGTAAACGAGCTCCTGTCTCTTTCACAGAGATTTGAGGTTGCTTCGATGCTCAGAGAGCATAAGACATATCTTGAGATTGCCGACAAGACAGGTGCTTCAACCGCAACTATCAGCAGAGTCAATCGCTCACTTAATTATGGCGATGACGGATATGAGTTGGTATTCGGAAGATTACAGGATTGAGCCAATAATTAACGCCGCTGTGGATATATTCCATAGCGGCGTTTTTTATATTCTGATATCTTTATTATTTATCCTTGTTCTCATCGTCTGAAGAGTTTTCATCTGATGATTCTTTTTCGGATGCCATTCTTTCTTTTGCAATCTCTGCAGAGCTCTTATCAAGGCCTGTCATATCGCATCTTCCCTGGAAGATGGCGTTTTCATCAATGATGATACCTTTACATGTGATATCTCCGATAACCTTACCTGTATCACTGATCTCAACCTTGCCCTGGGGTGCAGATACGTTTCCGTTTATCTCACCTGCGACATAGATGTTTACACCTGAAGCTGTTCCGATGATCTTGCCGGTCTGTCCGACTATGAGAGCACCGCTTATTGTAACGTTACCCTTGATTGTTCCGTCAATTCTTGTAGAGTCCTTCGTGGTAAGCGGACCGTCGATCACAGCACCGGGACCGATGATGGTTCCAACCTGTTCAAGTAATGTGCTCTCAGGTATGTCAGTTTCTTTTTTTGCATTTCCAAACATTCGTAAATCCTCCATTTTAACCGTTTATCTCTATGAGCTCCTCCGGGTTTATATAATTATCATCCTTCTGGATCTGATAACCCAGTTTGGTGTTGTTACCGTCTATAACAAAAAGTATATCGCCACGATCCACTTCATCGCCCTCAGAAACAATCGGTGTACCTGAATTGCGATAGATGGAAATATATCCGTTGCCGTGATCTATGGATACGTAATTGCCGAATTTGGCATCTGATGTGACACTCAGTACCGTTCCCGTACCTGCAGCGATAATATTGTTTCCTTCTGCAGCGGAGAAAAGAACCAATGGATTGCCTTCTTCTTCATTGGAAGCTCTGTCTTCAAATTTTGTGATATTGTTGGAATCAACGTTATCTACAGCCAGATCCATGTTAGCCTTTCCTGTAAGAGGGAAGCCTGAAGGGATGGCATTGCTCTCAGCTTCTTCAGCGGATTGCTGCTCGTTTTCCAGTCTCATGTTCAGTGCTGCACGAAGCTGCTCTGCCTCATTGCTGAGAGTATCATTGGTGGTTGTAAGTCTTTCATTCTCTGTAGTAAGAGTCTGAATCTGTGACTTCTGATCGACCTGGATCGATCTGAGGTTGCTGATGGTCATCGCGGAAAAAATTATATAGCAGATCAAGATTAGACCGATGGCAAAGGTTGAGTAAGCCAAAACCTGAGTCTTGAAATGGTCTAAATGGAGACGTTTAGTCGTTCCGTCTGAGTCTCCCGAAATAACCATAAAAGTATAATTTCTTCTGTGTCTGTGTTTTCTGGGCTTAGTCATATCTGCGCTCATATTCACCTCCGACTCAACAACGTATTTTACCATATTTGAAAGGGTGTTCGCAACTTTTGGACTCTTCGGGTCAAAAGAGAAGGCCGCGGAAAGGCGTATTTTAGCGGGCTTACGGGCAAAAAAAGACCCTGCCGAATTTATGAGATCCGACAGGGCAAAATGTATTAAACAAGAGTAAAAATATCGAAATACTGATTGTTAAGATCAACCCATGATAGCTTCTACAGTGTATTCCTTAACGCTCTCATCGTAAGGGATGATATTTCCTTCAATTTCTTTACCGTTTACGACAAGCTTCTTGATACCCTTCTCGGCACCGTTCTGCTTAACGCTGATGTTGTATGTTGCACCACGGTATTTTCTTGTGAGTGAGAAATCACCAAAGTCAGCAGGCACACAAGGATTGATTGAAAGACCGTTGTGTGTGGGATATACGCCAAGGATATACTGTGATATGTTGACGAATGTCCAAGCTGCTGTTCCTGTAAGCCAGCTGTTCTTACCCTGACCGAAGAACTTAGCATCCTTACCTGCAACCATCTGTGAATATACATAAGGCTCTGTGCAGTGAATCTCGCTGATATCTTCAATGTATGCAGGGCATGTCTTCTTATAGATCTCGAATGCTCTGTTACCGTGTCCGAGAACAGTCTCGGCAATTGATACCCAAGGATTGTTGTGGCAGAAGATACCGCCGTTCTCCTTGTATCCGGGTGGATATGAGCTGACTTCACCGAGTTCAAGGTGATACTTGGTATAAGCGGGCTGGAAGATCATTACTCCGTACTTGGTATCAAGTCTTTCTTCAACGCTCTTAAGAGCCTTGGCTGCAAGACCTTCTTCAACACCGATTCCTGCAAGTACACAGAAGCCCTGAGGCTCGATGTAGATCTGACCTTCTTCACATTCTTTTGAACCAACCTTGTTGGAATATGCATCATAAGCTCTTACGAACCATTCGCCATCCCATCCGGCTGTGCATGTAGCATCATAAACTTTCTTAACTTCAGCACGAGCTCTTTCAGCCTCTGCATTGTCGCCGAGGAGTTCTGCGAGCTGAGCGTACTCTTCACCGTACTTAACGAACATTCCTGCGATGAATACTGATTCGGCTACAGGACCTTCTGAAGGACCGAATGTCTGGAAAGACTCTCCGGGATGCTCTGAGAAGCAGTTGAGGTTCAAGCAGTCGTTCCAATCGGCACGTCCGATAAGAGGAAGACCGTGAGGACCCTTGTGAGTAGCTGTGAAGTTGAATGAACACTTAAGGTGCTCCATAAGTGTCTTGGCAACACTCATATCGTTATCGAAAGGAACCATTTCTTTAAGGATAGAAAGGTCACCTGTTTCTCTTATATATGCACTTGTACCTGCGATGAGCCATAAAGGATCATCGTTGAAGCCTGAACCGATGTCGGAGTTACCCTTCTTGGTAAGAGGCTGGTACTGATGATATGCACTACCATCCTGGAACTGAGTTGAAGCGATATCAATGATACGCTGTCTTGCTCTGTCGGGAATAAGGTGAACGAATCCGAGAAGATCCTGACAAGAATCTCTGAATCCCATTCCACGACCGATACCTGACTCATAATAAGAAGCAGAACGTGACATGTTGAATGTTACCATGCACTGATACTGGTTCCAGATATTAACCATACGGTCAACCTTCTCATTGGAAGATGATACATGGTAAATAGTAAGAAGATTCTTCCAGTAATCGTTGAGCTCTGCAAGAGCCTTGTCTACAGCTTCAACAGTCTTGTAATTGTCAAGCATCTCGAATGCGCGCTTCTTGTTGATCACGCCGGGAGCTTCCCACTTCTCATCCTGAGGATTCTCGATGTATCCGAGAGTGAAGATAAATGTTTTGGATTCGCCGGGAGCAAGCTCGATGTTGATCTGCTGTGAAGCGATGGGTGACCATCCGCTTGCGATTGAACCTGTGCACTTGCCGTCAGCAACAACATCAGGGCTGTCGGGACCGTTGTATGCACCAAGGAAAGCGTCTCTGCTTGTATCAAATCCGTCAACGGCTGTGTTAACGCCGTATACCGCATAGTGATTTCTACGCTCTCTGTACTCTGTCTTGTGGAAAATTGCAGAACCGCCGTTTACAACCTCTACTTCACCGATGCTGAGGTTACGCTGGAAATTCTTCATATCATCGTCTGCATTCCAGAGACACCATTCTACATAAGAGAAAAGAGAAAGCTTAGCAGCAGTGTTCTTGTTGTTGGTTACAGTGATCTTGGAAACTTCGCAGTTATCATTCATGGGAACGAAAGTAAGGAGTTCTGCCTTAACATCGTTCTTGGTAGAAGTGAATTTGCTGTATCCAAGTCCGTGACGACACTCATAGCTGTCAAGAGCAGTCTTAACGGGCTGCCATCCCGGATTCCAAATAACTTCATTAGATGAATCGGTTGTATCCTTAATATAGAAGTATTTACCGTTGTTGTCATAAGGAACATTGTTGTAACGATACCTTGTAAGTCTTAAAAGCTTGGCATCCTTGAAAAATGTGTATCCGCCACAAGTGTTGGAAATAAGTGTAAAGAACTCCTTGTTTCCGAGATAGTTGATCCAAGGAAGAGGAGTCTTGGGCGTTGTGATGACGTACTCACACGCCTGATCGTCAAAAAATCCGTATTTCATACTTACCCTCCAGTTAACTTAAACGTTTTCGGAAATATATACGCACATTATATATGGTAATCTGCAGTAATGCAACATAAAAATTGATAAAAAACAGAGCTTGAAAACCGCATAGATACTGAATGTTGCAGAAAAAACTCCAAAAATGCCGTCAACCATGAGGGTTACAGGGGATGAATACGAAAACGTTTAATTAAAATAGCAATAAAACAGGGACAAACATAAAAGAGAATCGTAATAATAGATAAAAAACCAAAAGAATTTTTGGTAGAATCAGACAAAAATGTATAAGATGCACAAAAAAACAAGCCGTTCATATTGCTTTTGACGGGAAAATGATGTATATTGATTTCACGAAAACGATTAAGTACAGAGACGGGAAATTGATATGGCTAAGAGGAAAGTTTCACTAAAAGACATATCCATAGCCTGCGGGGTGTCGGTTGCGACTGTTTCGAAAGCACTTAATGATCATCATGACATCGGTCAGGAAACTAAGGAACATATAAGACAGGTTGCCGAGAGTTTGGGGTACAGACCCAACGCTGCAGCACAGGCTCTTAAGACAAACAGGACCAACAACATCGGAGTGTTGTTTGTGGATGAGGCTAACAGTGGTCTTACTCATGATTACTTTAATCACGTTCTTAACAGTTTTAAGAACACGGCTGAGGAGAATGGATTTGATATTACCTTCATCAATGGAGGTAAGGCCAGGATCAACAACATGTCATATTTGTCTCATGCAATATACAGAGGCTTTGACGGAGTGGTTATCGCTTGTGTGGATTTCTTCGATCCGGAAGTTGATGAGCTGGTCAAGAGTAGTATTCCCGTTGTTACTATCGACCATATCTTCTATAACAGAATCGCAGTTATATCGGATAATGTTAACGGTATGAGAGAGCTCACCGAATATGTGTGCAGTCAGGGACACAAGAAGATAGCATATGTGAGAGGCGTTGAATCATCCGTTACACAGAGCAGACTTGCAAGCTTCTATAAGACACTGCAGGAACACGGAATAGATATTCCGGATGAATATGTAGTAATAGCTCCGTATCGTGATACGGATGCAGCTTATGAAGCTACCAATAAATTGTTGAATCTGCAGGATCCTCCGACATGTATTTTTTACCCGGATGATTTTGCCGCGCTCGGTGGCATCAATGCCATCAGAGACAGAGGGCTTAAGATCCCCGATGATGTATCCGTTGTAGGATACGACGGACTTGAGATTTCAAGCCGCCTCACACCCAAGATGACAACCATTGTTCAGGACAGTGAGAAGATCGGTAAGATCGCAGCCACCAAGCTTATAGATCTTATCAACAATCCTAAGGGAACACTTATAGAACAGATTGTTGTTAAGGGAACGCTTGAACCGGGAGCTTCGGTCAAAAAACTTAATTAAGGTTTAAGACGGCGGAGAGCTGTTTTAAATACATACAATGACAAACTCAAATAAAAGAGGGAGGTATTAAAGGTTATGAAGAAGAAATTTCTTAGCGTAGTTCTTTCTGCAACTATGGTAGCCGGAATGCTTACAGCATGTGGTAACACAGCTGCTACAGCTCCTACATCAGATGCACCTGCAGCAGAAGCAACAGACGCAACAGCAGAAACTCCTGCAGCTGATACAACAGCAGTTGCAGCAGATGAGGGAAAGGTACTCAACATTTATTGTTGGAATGACGAGTTCCAGAGAAGAGTTAAGGATCACTATCCGGGATATACTGAGGTAGATGCTACCACAGGTACAATCGGTGATGTAACTGTAAAGTGGAACATTACTCCTAACCAGGACAATGCTTATCAGAACAACCTCGATGAGAACCTTCTCAAGCAGGCTGATGCAGCAGCAGATGATAAGATTGATATATTCCTTGTAGAAGCAGACTATGCTCTTAAATATGTAGATGAAGACGTTACATTGCCTGTAGCTGATCTTGGTATCACAGATGCTGATATCGCTGATCAGTACAAATACACACAGGATGTTATGACAGATTCTAACGGCGTTCTTAAGGGACTTTCATGGCAGGGTTGCCCCGGTGTTCTTATTTACAACCGTGAGGCTGCTAAGGAAGTTCTCGGATCAGACGATCCTGCAGAAGTTCAGAAGGCTGTAGCTGATTGGGATGCATTCTCAAAGACAGCTGCTGAGATGAAGAAGGCCGGATACAGCATGACAGCTACAACAAACGATGCTTATCGTGTATTCTCTAACAACGTATCAGGTAAGTGGGTACAGGATGGCAAGGTTGTTATCGACGAGAACATCATGAAGTGGGTTGAGATGTCTAAGGATATGGCTGACAAGGGTGAGGTTGCTTCAACTTCAGACCTTTGGAGCGAAGACTGGAACAAGGGATTCTATCCTGACGGAAAGGTATTCTGCTACTTTGGACCCGCTTGGATGATCAACTTCTCAATGGCTGCTGACAAGGAAGGCTCAATCGCTAATGCAGGTGGTTGGGGAGCAACAGAGGGACCTCAGGGCTTCTTCTGGGGCGGAACATGGATCTGCGCAGCTCAGGGAACAGATAACGCTGTTCTTATCGCAGACATCATGAAGGCTCTTACAACAAACAAGGATATCATGCTTGATATCGTTACAGCTGACAGTGATTTCGTAAACAACAAGCCCGCTATGGAAGAGGCAGCAGGCAAGGACGAGTTCGCATTTGATGTACTTGGCGGACAGAATCCTCTTGCAATGTTTGCTAAGGGAGCTGAGAACTGCGACCTTTCAAATCAGTGTGCATACGATCAGGGATGTAACGAAGAGTTCCAGAGAGCAATGAAGAACTACTTCGACGGAAACGCTACTCTTGATGAGGCACTTGCAGCATTCAAGACAGCTATCAAAGAGAAGTATCCTGACGTAACAACAGACTAATCTATAGATTAGAGGTAATCTATTAAGTTATTTCTTATTAGAGGGTATTACGGGGCGCATTAGGGTTAGTGCGCCCCATATATTAAGAAAAGGGAGCGCTTATGAAGAAAACAAGCAAAGTAGTTAGATACAATAAGTGGGGATATATTTTCCTGATACCTTTTATTGTAATATATTTGGTTTTTCAGATGATACCCTTAGTAACAACTATTTATAATTCATTCTTTGAAAACTACAGATCGGGCCTTAAGATAATCGGACCTAATTTTGTAGGTATACAGAACTTCATAACTATTATTACAAACGGAGATCTTCCGACATACTTTAAGAACACAATGATCATGTGGATAATGGGATTTGTTCCTCAGATCATCATTTCACTTGTACTTGGTGCATGGTTCACAGATCCATCACTCAGACTTAAGGGACAGGCATTCTTCAAGACAGTAATGTACCTTCCCAACCTTATTATGGCATCAGCTTTTGCGATGTTGTTCTTTACTTTGTTTTCGCTTTCCGGACCTATCAATTCCATTCTTTTACAGATCGGAGTGATCAAGGAAGCGTACCAGTTTATGGCACACGTTTGGTCAGTTCGTTGGCTTGTTGCTTTCATGAACTGTATCATGTGGTTTGGTAATACGACAATTCTTCTGATGGCCGGTATGATGGGTATCGATCCTTCGCTTTTTGAAGCAGCGCAGGTTGACGGTGCTACGGCTACTCAGATTTTCTATAAGATCACATTGCCACTTCTCAGACCTATTCTTATTTATGTTATGATCACATCTCTTATCGGCGGATTGCAGATGTTTGATGTTCCTCAGATCTTAACTAACGGAACAGGTGATCCTATGAGATCATCAATGACACTGATAATGTATTTGAACAAACACTTATATAGTAAGAACTATGGACTTGGCGGAGCACTTTCCGTATTTATGTTCATTATTACAGGTATTCTTAGTCTTATAGTGTTTAAGTTCACCAATTCCGGCGAGAAGAATTGAGATAAGGAGAGAGAATATGGCGAACAATCAGAATAATTATATGATGAGTACGGAGAACAACGGTGCTTCCGTACATGCGAGAAGAGTTCTTGCATATACAGTACTTGTTTTGGTATCTTTTTTGTGTCTGTTCTGGTTTTATCTTCTTTTTATTAACTCAACCAGATCAAATGCAGAGCTTACAAGGGGATTTACACCATTCCCAAGTACATATTTAAAAACAAACTGGATAAATCTTAAAAATGGTACTTTACCAATCTTCTCAGGTATGGTAAACTCATTAATCGTGGCAACTTTAACAGCAGCTCTTGCGACTTATTTCTCGACAATGACTGCTTATGCTATACATGCTTACGATTTTAAATTGAAAAAATTCATGTTTACATTTATACTAATGGTAATGATGATACCAACTCAGGTAACTGCTCTTGGATTCATCCAGCTCATTGGTAAAATGGGACTTGACGATAAGTTTACACCTCTTATCGTCCCTGCAATTGCTTCACCTGCAGTATTCTTCTATATGAAGCAGTACATGGATTCCGTTCTTCCGCTTTCACTTGTTGAGGCTGCAAGAATTGACGGATCGGGTGAGCTTAGAACCTTTAATTCAATAGTAGTTCCTCTTATGAAACCTGCTATTGCGGTTCAGGCAATCTTTAGTTTTGTAACAAGCTGGAATAACTACTTTACTCCGGCACTTGTATTACATACAGATAGCAAGAAGACACTTCCTATCCTTATAGCACAGCTGCGTAGTGCTGACTGGCTTAAGTTTGATATGGGACAGGTTTATGTCATGATTGCATTTTCCATATTTCCTGTTATAATTGTATATCTGATACTATCCAAGAATATCGTTGGTGGTCTTACACTCGGCGGTGTTAAGGGATAATTGAATTTGTTATTTACTCTTCTTCTTCCGTGGCAACACGGGAGGAGATACTCTTTCCTTTTATAAGCGTTAAGAAAGGCCGTGGTATTTCCCCATACCACGGTCTTTCGCTTGCTTAAAAATATGTTGTTGAAGAATTATTCAATCGGGATGCTTACAAGGGCATTTGACGTGAGGATATGTAGAAATTCAACGTCTATGAATGTAAATATGATAAATACAATGAGCATAATAAGCAGAATAAACATTAGTTTTTTCTCTTTATAGAGCTTTTCGGGGCGTTGAACAGCCGAATCAGGGTCCAGTGACATGGCTGTATAATACGAATAAAGTAGGAATACAAAGGGCATACACAGTAAATACTCAATGCGATACTTTATCAGGAAAACGCCCAGGCAAAACGTTGATACAAGTGCATAGAACAGTGCGGAAGTAAGCAATTTCTTTTCTGTGTAATAAATAAATGAACGTCTGTATAAGCCTGCTGTTTCCGGGTTTCCGATCATCCGATACTCCGCAAAACGCTTGGTTGCCATCAAAAAGGCCCCTGTCATCCAATATCCAATAAGAATACTTGAAGGAGGTACGGATGAAGCTGTTATCACGAACCAGCCCATAAGAAGTCTGAGCATATTGTTGACTGATTCCGATAAAACATCGAAATAAGGAATGTCTTTGGTCCTGAAAGGCTTTACGTTATATAGAACTCCCATGACCAGCAAAACGGCGCTTGTAACGGTGAAGGGTAGGTTTATCAAAAGCGAAAGGCTTATTCCTATTATTATAAGCAGAAAGTATTCGAGCAGAACTATGCTAAGCTTCATGTTTGTAGTGACAACCGGCCGATTTTTCTTGGTGGGATGGAACTTGTCGAAAGGAGCGTCCAGCCATTCGTTTATAACATAGTTGGCACTGGCTATCATGCATGTCGCAAGGAAGGCTGTAACAAGCTTTATTAGGTTGATATCGGCCGGAGAATGCTTCGTAAGAAGCACGGCTATTATTGTTCCGGGCAAAATAAACAGATTTTTTATCCAGTGATCGGGTCTTGCTATTTTAATGTAATTCTTCATTTTATTTCTCCAAATGTTAAATTTCATAAACCCATATGCTATATGGTGATGAATCGTTTTTATATTTTCCTATCAGGCTTGCATTCAGCTCTTTTGCGTTGGATATTTCTATCCTTGAAAAGATATATTTGCCGCCCAGTGCTTTCATCGAAGAGGTATCGATCAGAAGGCGTTTGTCATCGGGGTCTTTGGTTCGCTCGGGATTCCAGATACTTTCTACACTTCCTGAGAAGATATATGCTCTTGCGCCCCATTCGTCATAGTATTTTCTGGCTTCTTTAGATTCGTTCAGCGCCGGTTCTATTACCTTCCTAAAAGAGTTTTTATAGGACTGGTAGTAGTAGCTTAGGCACCCATCTAGTGTGGAGATTGAATTGTAAGATAGTACGGCGGGATGGAAACCGTAAGCTATGCTGTATTCTCCGCTATAGCCAATGTCTTTTTTTAT
The DNA here is from genome assembly GCF_900116875.1 of Butyrivibrio sp. INlla21. Lineage (GTDB taxonomy): Bacteria > Bacillota > Clostridia > Lachnospirales > Lachnospiraceae > Butyrivibrio. The sequence goes on along the minus strand of NZ_FPCC01000005.1, from coordinate 55,006 downwards.
CTCCGCAAAGAGGTCTTCCGAGAAGAATTCACCGTAAGAGAGTGTCTCGGATTTTTCGTGTTTAACAAGCTGCCAGGCGTTGACGTACAGAGTGTTAAAAAAGTCATTGTAAAGAGATTGAACACCTAAGACGGAGATAAGGGTAAACGCAGTCAGTGTTACGGCAAATTTCTTCTTTTTGTCATCGATCAACCTTTTTATAACGATAAATACTTCCAGATACCATAAGAAAGGGTTGAAGAACAAAGTTCTGTTAAATTGCCAGCCTTTAAGCGGAGGAACTATTTTTTCAAATAGGGTGCGTACAAAAAAGCTGTTGTAAAGGCCGTAAACAGTGCAATTAAGGAGTATAAACAAAAGGACGAGATTAAACGGATCTTTAATAAGCTGTTTTAATTCTTTGTTTTTTATATGTAGAAAGTTGATCACAAAGAAAGCTGCTATTGTGACCGGCAAAGCAAAGAATCTGTGCAGGTCGTCGCAGTGGAACATATTGTTTACGAAAACATCCCCGATAGTTGACAGTATTTCAGGTGGCGTAGCATTATCGACAACCATCGTATCTCGTATTGTCGCCTGTCCGGATGTGAAAATGATAAGGAAAAGCCTGTATTCAATAAGGACATAGCCGGAAGCGAGGATGAATACTGATGATAAGAGCGGGAGCGATATCTTTTTTGACACGATCCATCTGTAAACAAAGTAAATAAACACATATCCGAGAATGAAAGGCCCAAAGAACGTAAAGTAAGACAGCGTCGGATATAAGAATAAAAGTAAATAATAAAGCCTACCTTCGCGCCTTTCGATTTTTCTTATGAGCCACACAAGAAGCGGAATTGATGAAAAAGAGAAGGAGAAGGCGGGATAAAGCGGCAAAAGACCATAGATAAAGCTAAACAGAACAACGGCCTTATCGTACTTTTTGTATGAATCTTTGAGGATGTCTTTTCCCAAAAGAATGCCCGAGAACAGTGCTATAAGTATTTTTATAAAATGTCCCGCGATATATGCGGTGTAAGTCGGCAACGCGGCGTGGAGTAATGAATAAAGATAGAACTCCGATAGGAGGAAATTTCTGTCTATACCGCCAAGAAGAGGAATTATCTGTCCGTGGGAAAAGAAAGCGTGGTTATCCCTAAGAAGTTTGTAATCCGTGATGTGTATATCAAGATTATCGTGTACACCTATGTATGTCCCCATCTCGCCTGCGCAGAGAAAGGTTATCAGTTCCGCAATAATAATTCCGAAAACAATAATGAAATGCCAATTTTTTTTAAAATAATCTCTCATAATTCTCCCAATAAAAAAACGGCAGAATATGAAAAACAGACATCTAAAGATGCCTAAATTTCATATTCTGCCGCTTGATATCATTTCTTTTCACAAAGCTAACGTCTCATGACTTTTTCAAGGATTGATCCCAAGAATATGCCCATGACCACGGAAGCGATATAAAAGCGTTAACCGTATTGGCTGAAACAAACAACAAATACAACATTATGTGATTGGTAGATCACCGATGTAAATAAGTCTTACATCGCCTGTATTATAGCACAATTTCATTAGTTAGTACAATGACAAGAGGGCGCTGATCACACTCATTTATAATATATTTTTCCGCAGCCTTCTGTACAAGAGAATCAAATTTATTACCTGTCACTCCTTGAGCGATAAGTCTTGCTATTTCAGATTTAACGGCATCTTCAAGTCCCGGAAGGATATCTGTTGAAACTTTGGTGTTTACAAAACCTCTTGTGGTGATGCGTGTGGGGGCTACGAGTCGTCCGGAGCTCGCACCGAAGCAGGTCTCAATTATAACGATACCGTTCTTTCCCATTTTGGTTCTGTCACTTATGATATTTTTTCCGATATTACCAATGCCCAGACCGTCTATAAGGACTTCTTTTAACGAAATATGATCTATGAGCTTTGCTTCGTCAGCCGAAAGGGACAGAACATCGCCGTTATCAAGCATTAGGATGTTTTTTCTGTCTATTCCGACTTGCTGAGCTATAGCGGCACCGGATTTTCTGTATCTGTATTCGCCATGCGCAGGTATGGCATACTTTGGCTTGGCAAGATTGTACATTAGCTTTAATTCATCGATGCAGGCATGGCCTGTTGCATGAATGTCCTGAAAGATAATATTTGCACCTTGTTCCTCCAATAGATTCATTGTTTTTGAAAAAAGATTTTCGCTTCCGTGAATGGCGATTGAACTGAATAAAACGGTATCGCCGGGAAGAAGTTTTATATTATCATGTGTTCCTTCGGCAATTTCTGTAAGACAGTTGATGGGTTCGCCATGGTTTCCGGTGGTGAGGAAGATTATTTCTTTACTCTCATAAGTAGGAACGTCTTTTATATCTATAAGAACGTCCTCTGAATAATTGAGATAGTTAAGCTTTTTTGCCGCCTCGAATATGCTGAGCATGGTATCGCCCAGAAGTACAACTTTTCTGTTGTATTTTTTGGCCAGAGTTATTATCTGCTGTACTCGATCCATGTTGGAAGCAAAAGTTGCAATGATAAGGCGGTTTTCTTTATGAAGGTTAAAAAGCAGGTCAAGAGAAGCGCTTACCTCCGACTCGGATGGCGAGGAGCCGGGAACCAGAGAGTTTGTGCTATCCGTGATCAGAGCGAGCACACCTTTGGAACCCAGAGCTGCGATCCTTCTAAGGTCTGTGGAATCGCCTGTAATGGGACTGTAATCGATCTTAAAATCTCCGGTATGGATGACAGTTCCTGCGGGAGTATGTACAGCGAGCATTACAGCATCGGGAATACTGTGGTTTGTAGTAATAAACTCGACTTTAAAGCTCCCGAGAACAATTGTGTTCTTCTGGCGAATCACTTTGGTCTTGTATTTTTTTATACCGTGAGCTGTAAGCTTTTTTTCAACAAGAGCAATAGTGAGCGGAGTTCCGTAGATGGGAACGTTTAATGACTCAATAATATAAGGGATTGCTCCTATGTGATCCTCGTGTCCGTGAGTGAGAACGATACCTTTTAGTTTATCTGAGTTTTCTATAAGATAATCGACATCCGGTATGGAAGTATCGATACCGGGCATATTATGAGGCGGAAAAGACATTCCGCAGTCAATTGCGATTATAGTGTCGTCATTTTCTATGAGCATCATATTCATGCCTATTTTGTCAAAGCCGCCAAGCGGTATAATTCGTATGTTCTCAGACATATATGAACCTCCGTATCATAATATGGTCAAATTATAGCATGTTTACCAAAGTACAGTGGCATGGAATACGTTTTTTTATAGAAAATTGTGCTTGTCTTCATAACTTTACCATGCTAAAATTCTTTACGGTGCACACAAATGTCCGCAGCAGAGATACACGTTTTTGACAAAAAGAGGTAGAACATGCAACAGGATACATCTTACTATGTACTGCGAAGACAGGCCGTTCCGGAAGTGTTGCTTAAGGTTGTCGAAGCCAAGAAGCTGCTTGAGTCCGGTAAGGTCAAGACGGTCAACGAAGCGGCAGCAATGCTTGGGATCAGTCGTAGCTCTTTTTATAAGTACAAAGAAGATATTTATGAATTTCATGACAGTTTGCAGGGAACGACGTTCACGCTTACATTCCAGATGAACGACGAGGTCGGACTTCTTTCTTATGTACTTAATCTGATAGCGGATTTCGGAGCCAACATTCTTACGATTCACCAATCAATTCCACTTAACGGAGTGGCATCCATATCGATCACAATTCAGGTTTTGGAAGCTACAAAGGACATAATGGAGATGATCTCCATTATGGAGGGAAAAGAAGGCATACATAAGGTGCACATCACAGGAAGAAGTGCATCATTCTGATGAATGATCTGCCGCATGGGTGTTCCCATGTTCAGGCGTTATGAATAAATACAAACTTTGGAGGAAATCATGGCAAAAATAGCAGTCTTGGGATATGGAACAGTAGGAAGCGGAGTTGTTGAAGTTATTGATACCAACGTCGCAGAAGTAGCAAAGAGCGCGGGAGAAGCGGTTGAGGTTAAATATATTCTCGATCTTCGCGATTTCCCCGGTGATAAGCATGAAGCTCAGGTAGTACATGACATCAACATTATTCTTGATGATCCCGAGATTGATGTTATTTGCGAGACAATGGGAGGAATCGAGCCTGCATTTACATTTGAAAAGCAGGCACTTGAGAAGGGCAAGAGCGTTTGTACATCAAATAAAGAGCTTGTAGCCGCAAAAGGCCCCGAGCTTGTTGAGATTGCCAAGAAGAACGGCGTAAGCTATCTGTTCGAAGCCAGCGTAGGTGGTGGTATACCTGTTCTTCGCAGCATCAACGATTCACTTAAGCATGAGAAGATCGATGCCATCACAGGTATCTTAAACGGAACAACAAACTATATCCTTACCAAGATGGATAAAGAGGGTATCGGATTTGCTACAGTTCTTAAGGCTGCTCAGGATAAAGGTTATGCTGAGAGAAATCCCGAGGCAGATATCGAAGGATATGATGCTTGCCGTAAGATTGCGATCCTTTCAAGCCTTATGAGCGGTAAGCACGTAAACTACGAGGATATATATACAGAAGGTATCACTAAGATCAATATCGAGGATTTTGCTTATGCAAAGAGCCTTAATATGGCCATCAAGCTCCTTGGTATGTGCAAGATGAACGAGAACGGCTTCTTTACTCTCGTTGCTCCTTTCATGATTCCTTATGAGAATCCTCTTGCGAACGTTAACGGAGTATTTAATGCCATCAATGTTCACGGAAATATGCTCGGAGACGTTATGTTCTATGGTAAGGGCGCAGGTAAGAATGCTACAGCAAGTGCGGTAGTGGCGGATGTTGTAGACATCTTAAAGCACAAAGGAAAGCATATCGAAGTTAATCTTAACGCAGAGAAGGCTGTTCTTACATCAAAGGACAACGCTGTAAGAAAGTTCTTTGTAAGAGTAACCGAGGATCTTAAGGATCAGGCTCTTGAAGTGTTCGGACACAATGTTGAGATCATAGAGTGTGAGGAAGTGGTAGGAGAGTTTGCATTTATCACAGATCTCACTTCAGAGAAAGACTTTGAAGAGAAGCTTTGGAAGCTTGACAGCGTAAAGGGATATTTAAGACTTTATTGATTTTTGTCTTTTTAATAAAAATATATTAGTAATAGTAGAAAATGTAGAAAAGGATCAAATGAAATGAAAAAAGTAGTTAAATTCGGCGGAAGCTCACTTGCAAGTGCAGAGCAGTTCAAGAAGGTCGGAGAGATCATCAAGGCAGATCCCGACAGAGTTTATGTAGTTCCTTCCGCACCGGGAAAAAGAAATTCAAAAGATACCAAGGTTACCGATATGCTTTACAAGACATATGCTCTTGCTGAAGCCGGTAAGGACTTTAAGAAGCAGCTTGCCGATATTAAGGCGCGTTACGATGAGATCATAGACGGCCTTAAGCTCAAGCTCGATCTTTCCGATGAGTTCAAGACTATCGAAAAGAACTTCAAGGAAAAAGCGGGAAATGACTATGCTGCCAGCCGCGGAGAGTACCTTAACGGTATCATTATGGCCAACTACCTCGGATATGAGTTTATCGATTCGGCTACAGTAGTTGCTTTTGATAAGAACGGTGAGTTTGACGGTGAGAAGACCAATAAGCTCATGGCTAAAAAGCTTGAGAATACACCTAAGGCCGTTGTGCCCGGATTCTACGGCGCGTATCCCGACGGAAGTGTTAAGACATTCTCAAGAGGCGGATCCGACATTACAGGATCAATCGTTTCAAGAGCTATTAAGGCTGATGTGTATGAGAACTGGACTGATGTTTCAGGCTTCCTTGTAGCGGATCCCAGGATCATCGACACACCTCCTCACATCGAGACCATTACATATACAGAGCTTCGAGAGCTTGCATACATGGGAGCATCGGTCCTTCATGAAGATGCTATCTTCCCTGTACGTAAAGAGGGCATTCCGATCAATATCAGAAATACCAACAAGCCCGAGGATCCTGGAACATGGATCGTTGAATCAACAGCCAAGAAGTCTAAGTTCGTTATCACAGGTATTGCAGGTAAAAAAGGCTTCTGCTGCGTAAATATCCTTAAGGATCAGATGAACTCCGAGGTTGGATTTGTAAGAAAGGTTCTTCAGGCATTTGAAGACCAGGAGATCTCAATCGAGCACGTACCTTCAGGAATTGATACTATGACTGTATTTGTTCAGCAGGATGAGTTCATTGAGAAAGAGCAGTCGGTTGTATCAGAGATTCACAGACTTGCTCATCCGGATATGCTTGAGATTGAGTCGGATCTTGCGCTTATCGCGGTTGTTGGACGCGGAATGAAATCAACAAGAGGAACAGCGGGAAGAATCTTCTCGGCTCTTGCTCATGCCAATGTTAACGTTCGTATGATCGATCAGGGTTCATCCGAGCTTAACATCATCATCGGTGTAGAGAATCGCGACTTCGAAAAGGCGATCCGTGCCATCTATGATATCTTTGTAACGGTACAGTTGTGATCAGGGCGGCCGAGCATGCATTTTAGACCAATGCATGCTCGGCCGCTCCGTTAAAATTGTGCATATTAAAGAAATTATAGACAAACACCATTATCCGGTAATAATGATTATTCATAAAGATAATTAATAAATGTTATTGTGTTATCTAATCTTGTGGTATTTCCAATTATTCCGACAACCGGAACACTGTTTTCATAAGCGCCGGCATTTTTTAATACATTGGAATCTTTCATGATAATTCCGATGGGGATGGGGCGTTCCATTTCCTCTTTCGGTACTATGTCGAATTTGCCTTCGGTCATTGCTTCGTGTGCGATGACGGCGTATTTGTTGTCTTTGTTGTAGGTACCGTCCATGGCGTCGGTCTGGTATTCGTCGGACGCAATGTAATCCATGTATGCGCCGTCTATATAGAAGATATCATCTCCGAAGGACTTAAGCTCGTCTTCGGAAAAAACGGTTCTGAGATCCTTGAAGACGTCTTGTGCGGCATAATAAGCAAATGTAGGAACGTCGGCACCAAGTGCATCCATCTCCTGTGCTGCGACATTGGCCATGATCTTCTGGCTTGTTGCAAGCGTCATCTGGTCAATATGAGTCTGATCGAATGATGAAGAGGCATCTATAAGACAACTGTATTCGGAACGATCGACGTCAGCGTACTCCATATAACCGTTTTCCAGATCTTGTGAGGAAACCTCGTATCCGCTGTTTAACATGACCGCATATATTGCATTCGGCTTGGTAAGGATGAAGCTCCTTACGGTCAAAATTATAGCTATGAGGGCGATAAGACCGACTATAACGTGAATCTTGTAATAATCCCAGAAGTAATTCCATTTGGTCTTAAAATCCTTATCTTTCAGCTTTTTTTGCTGATCTCTTATTTCCTCATAAATTGACATGACTGCTCCTTAAATTAACAGAAAAATAATATTTTTTGCCCTGAAAAGCATATATAATGAAAATAGGTGTTTTTCAGATTATTAAATGATATAAACGTTGGGGTATAATTGTCAATTTTTTTGTTTAAAAAACACCTTGAAAGATTTGAAATATTAATATAAGATAGTCGATAAAATGGCGAGTAGCCAAGACTATAGGAGGATGATATCTGACATGTCTAACGATGCTAATTATGTAGAGTGCCTGGTTCCAAGCAAGGCTTCACCCCTTGTTGTTATCGGCAAGTACGTCTGTTTTGCTCTGGCAATCTTTTTTCTGGCAGGATCTGTATTGGTGAATATGGGAATTATCGGACTGATTCTTTTCATAGCCGCATGCGTTGGCTATTACTTCCTTAAGCTCAATGCCGACATCGAATTCGAGTATCAGTACTGTGACAGAGAGATCACGGTTGATAAAGTTCTTAATAAAGCTTCCCGTAAGCATATCTGTAATTATTCTGTTGATAAGATAGAGGTGCTCGCACCTTCTAAATCCTATCATCTTGATGAGTATAAAAACAGGACGCTCAATGTTCACGATTATTCTTCAAGGAACAAAGATGCGCAACCTGATCCGACTTATACATTTATCTATGACGGAAAAGAAAAGATAATCATCGAGCCTTCAAACGAGTTTGTTCAGGCAATCAAGAACGTGGCTCCCCGTAAGGTTTTCACGGACTAATTTTTTCTTTTTAATAAATATACCTAGTAAACAAGATTATAGTAGATTGGAGTTTTGAAATGGGACAGATTATAGGCGAAGGAATTACTTTTGATGACGTGTTGTTGGTACCTGCTTACTCACAGGTTATTCCCAATCAGGTTGATGTAGGAACATGGCTTACCAAGAAGATCAGACTTAACATTCCTATGATGAGTGCCGGAATGGACACTGTTACAGAGCACAGAATGGCTATCGCAATGGCAAGGCAGGGCGGAATCGGTATTATTCATAAGAATATGTCGATCGAGGCTCAGGCAGAAGAGGTTGATAAGGTTAAGAGATCTGAGAACGGTGTTATTACAGATCCTTTTTCACTTTCACCGGAGCATACACTTGCAGATGCAGATTCACTTATGGCTAAGTTCCGTATTTCGGGTGTTCCCATCACAGAGGGCAGAAAGCTTGTAGGTATCATTACTAACAGAGATCTTAAGTTTGAAAAAGACTTTTCTCAGAAGATCAAGGATGTAATGACAAGCGAGAACCTCATCACAGCCAAAGCAGGCATCACTCTTGAGGAAGCAAAGAGCATCCTTGCTAAGTCAAAGAAGGAAAAGCTTCCTATCGTTGACGACGACTATAATCTTGTTGGACTTATCACTATAAAAGATATCGAAAAGACTATTAAATATCCCCTTGCAGCCAAGGATGATCAGGGAAGACTTCTCTGCGGCGCCGGCGTTGGTATCTCAGCTAACTGCCTTGACCGTGTTGCAGCCCTTGTTGATGCTAAGGTTGATGTTATCGTACTTGATTCGGCTCACGGACATTCCGAGAACGTACTCAAGTGCCTCAGAATGATAAAAGAGAAATTCCCGGATCTTCAGGTTGTAGCAGGTAACTGCGCTACCGGAGCAGCTACAAAGGATCTTATCGAAGCAGGTGCTGATGCCGTTAAGGTTGGTATCGGACCCGGATCCATCTGTACAACACGTGTGGTTGCTGGTATCGGTGTTCCTCAGATTACAGCTATCATGGACTGCTACAATGTTGCCAAGGAGTATGGCATCCCGATCATCGCAGACGGTGGTATCAAGTATTCGGGAGATATTACCAAGGCTATCGCAGCAGGCGGTAACCTCGTTATGATGGGATCAATGTTTGCAGGTTGTGACGAGGCTCCCGGAGACTTCGAACTCTTCCAGGGTAGAAAATACAAGGTATATCGTGGAATGGGATCTATTTCAGCTATGGAGAACGGTTCTAAGGATCGTTACTTCCAGGAAGATGCCAAGAAGCTTGTTCCCGAGGGCGTTGAGGGACGTGTTGCATACAAGGGAACAGTTGAAGATACAGTATTTCAGTTGATGGGTGGACTTCGTTCAGGAATGGGTTACTGTGGATGCGGCTCTATCGAAGAGCTTAAGGAGAACGGTAAGTTCATCAAGATGACATCTGCAGCACTTCGTGAGTCACATCCTCATGATATTCAGATCACAAAAGAAGCACCTAACTATAGCGTAGATGACCATTAATTGTAATTGCTCTTGAGAGAGGGGGAAATTTGCAAGAGACGATTATTGAAGCGGAATCTATAAATGCAGCAGCCAAGGGCTCTTCTTCAACAGCAAGTGGAGCTCTTGGTGATTTTGCGCTCAAAAATGCCGAAGAAATGCAAAGATGGCAGGACGATTTTTGCGCCATGGCAGGAGTCTACGCTTATTGTCTCGACAATACAGGCAATCCCTTTACTTCTTTTTCGGGCAATCCGAGTGAAGTAGATATAATCAAAAAATACGTTACCGATGCCAGAATAAAGGAAATATTCAGAAGAGTGTCGGAAAGCGATCTGGAAGATCAGGCAGTGGAACTTACGGAAGTTCCAAATCTTAAGCTTGCCGCCGTTGCCGTCAAAGACGGACAAAGAACGTCGGCAGTCTGGATAGTCTGCGGTATTTTCTCGGACTATGACTATGATAAAGAATATTTTCATCTTCCGCCCATAGATTCTTTTGGGTATAAGACCACAGAGACTAAATTTTATAGGACATTGGACCTTCTCAGGGAGACACTTAATGTACTTATCAACATTGAGACATCAAGGTCTCAGGCTGTTGCCATAAGTGAAGAGAGTAAGCAGCAGGAGCTTGAGATGACCAACTCGTTCAGGCGTGCGGAGACCATGACCGAGATAGTATCGCTCCTTGACAGCGATGACGGAATAGAAGAGATCATGTCTGATGTTCTTAAGAAGCTCTGCGCTTACCTTGAAGTAAGCAATGGTTTTACCTGCAAGGAGCATCATAACACGCTCATGGATATAGTCGTTCAATGGACTGCGCCCGGGGCAAAAAAGATGTTTACGGAGACCACCGATCAGGATTTGTGCTGGTTTATGGGTTCCGAAAAAGCGGTTGTTGTATCAAGCGATACTCAGATGAACGCCGGAGAGCGTGAACAGCTCGACGAACTGGGGATAAAAGCACTTGTTTCAATGCCTGTTATAGTCAATGATTCAGCTCTTTTCTATGTATGCGTGACTGAGAACAATGAGAGCAGGATATGGTCGATTGATGATGTAAAATTCGTCAACGACGCCATCAAGGTGCTTCAGAGTATTATCACAAAGAGACTTCAGAAGAATTCCTTAGCAAGCTCTTTTGCCTCACTGGAAGCGGTCCTTGATAATGTCGGAAGCTCGATCTACGTAAGAGATATCGGCACCGGAGTGATCCTGTTTGCAAACAGAAGCTTTAAAAAGAACTTTAGCAGAGAGCTTTCTGAGAATTCAATCGCCGAGCTCTTTGAATCAAATATTCCGCCCAGAAGTAGGAGCGGTAACTACGAGATCCATCACAAAGACAGAGAAAAGTGGTATGACGTCTACTACACAAGGATCAAATGGGTGGACGGACGCCCGGTGTCCTTGTGCGCGATATATGATATTACAGAGAAAAAGCTTTACCAGCGAAGGATTGAGCAGCAAGCGTATACGGACTTCTTGACCGGCCTTTACAACAGAATGTGCTGCGAAAAAGACCTTGCGAGGTACGTTGACGAGGCACATCAGAAGGGCACTCACGGAGCGCTTATGTATCTTGATCTTGATGATTTCAAGCATATCAACGACAGCTTGGGACATCAGTACGGAGACGTGCTCCTTCAGGATATTTCGAAAGCGATCAGCAGGATAGACGGAATCACCAATTCCTGTTATCGTATGGGCGGCGACGAGTTCGTTATTATTGTTCCACCGCAGAGCTTTGAGCTGCTGGAAACTATAATTGAGCAGATAAAAAATACCTTTGCTACGCCGTGGTATCTCAAGGACAGCGATTACTACTGCACTATGAGTATGGGTATCGTCAAATTCCCGGACCACGGAGACAATGTTTCCGAGCTTATAAGAAAATCCGACGTTGCGATGTACGAAGCTAAGAAATCCGGTAAAAACAGGATCGCTGAGTACTCTGACAATATTGATTCGTCATCGGTACACAGACTCGACCTTGAGAAGAGCATGTATGATGCGATCAAAAAGAGCTGCAGCGAGTTTGAAGTTTTCTTCCAGCCCATTATCAGCGAGCCTATAGATTTCAACAGAGGCGTCAAGCAGTATAAGCATCTGGGCGCGGAGGCCCTTGTCAGGTGGAACAGCTCCAAGCTTGGCTTCCTTAATCCGGATGAGTTTGTACCGCTTGCGGAGTACCTTGGTCTTATCACACCTATCGGTAATCATGTTCTTAAGAAGGCATGTGAATGCCTTAGAATGTGGAACGAAGCTGGCACGGGAGAGTATTCCGTCAGTGTAAACCTCTCGGTAGTACAGATCATGCAGAACGACATCGTAGATGTCATCAAAAAGAATATAGAGGACAACAACATCAATCCTCACAATCTTGTTCTGGAGCTTACGGAGAGGCTTGCCATCAACGATCTGACAAGGACCAAGCAGACACTTCTTGATATAAAGGCGCTCGGCGTAAGACTTGCGCTCGACGATTTCGGAACGGGTTATTCGGCGCTCAGCAGTATAAGAGCTCTTCCTTTTGACATAATAAAGGTCGATCAGAACTTTGTTAAAGATCTTGCGGAGGACGATTATTCACAGGCCTTTATCCGAATGATGGCTCAGCTTGGAGGAGCTATCGGCGCAGATATCTGTGTTGAGGGAATTGAGACACAGGCTCAGCTCGATGCCCTAAAAGGCATGGGAGTTAAGTACGTGCAAGGATTCTACTATGATAAGCCCATGAGACGCGCAGCCTTCGAAGAGAAGTATGTATATAACTAGAGTCCGGGATAGTTTTTTCGTGTTTAGAATTATGGTATACTTAAAAATACCGAATAAATTAGAAAGTTGGTTTTATTGAGGAAATGGCAGAAGAAACAGTAAAGAATATAAACGAAGAAGAGGAAGGAAACGCTGCTCCTTCAAGGCATTTTATTGAGCAGGCTATTGATAAGGACCTTCAGGACGGAGTATACGACCACGTTTGCACAAGATTCCCGCCCGAGCCTAATGGCTTTTTGCATATAGGACATGCCAAGAGTATTCTTCTTAACTACGGAATGGCCAAGGAATATAACGGCCAGTTCAATATGAGATTTGATGACACCAATCCCACTAAGGAGAGATCCGAGTTTATGGATTCCATAATCGAGGACGTTAAGTGGCTTGGTGCCGATTACGGCGATCATCTTTATCATGCTTCGGACTATTTTGATCAGATGTATGAGTGCGCCGTTAAGCTTATCAAGAAGGGCAAGGCATATGTTTCAGAGCTCACCGCAGATGAGATGCGTGAGTACAGAGGAACACTCACAGAGCCCGGTAAGAATGACCCTAACAGAGACAGGAGCATTGAAGAGAATCTTCAGCTCTTTGAGGATATGAAGAACGGCAAGGTCGAGGACGGAGCAATGACACTTCGTGCCAAGATCGATATGGCATCTCCCAACATCAACATGAGAGATCCCATCATCTACAGAGTTGCACACATGACACACGCAAGAACAGGCGATAAATGGTGCATCTATCCCATGTACGACTTTGCTCATCCCATTGAGGATGCGATCGAAGGTATCACTCATTCGCTCTGTACGCTTGAGTTCGAAGATCACAGACCGCTTTACGACTGGGTAAAAGAGGAATGCGAATATCCCAATCCTCCCAGACAGATCGAGTTTGCAAAGCTCTATCTCAACAACGTCGTAACGGGCAAAAGATATATCAAGAGACTTGTAGATGACGGAATAGTAGACGGATGGGACGATCCCAGACTTGTTACTATCGCAGCGCTCAGAAGAAGAGGCTTTACACCCGAGTCTATCAAGATGTTCGTTGATATGTGCGGTATCAGTAAAGCTCATTCCACAGCTGAGTATGCTATGCTTGAGTACTGCATAAGAGAAGACCTTAAGCTCAAGGCAAAGAGAATGCTTGCGGTTCTCAATCCCGTTAAGCTTATAATCGACAACTATCCCGAGGGACAGATCGAGTACCTTGAAATTGAGAATAACAAAGAAGTTCCCGAGATGGGCACAAGACAGATTCCTTTCGGAAGAGAATTATACATCGAGAGAGAAGACTTTATGGAAGAGCCTCCCAAGAAGTACTTCCGTCTTTTCCCCGGAAACGAAGTAAGACTTATGAACGCATACTTCGTAACTTGCACAGGTTGTGACAAGGATGAGGACGGCAACATTACCGCCATCCACTGCACATACGATCCCGAGACCAAGTCGGGAAGCGGCTTTAATGCAAGAAAAGTCAAAGGAACAATACATTGGGTTTCTGCAGAGAAGGCAGTTAACGCCGAAGTCAGACTTTATGAGAACATCATTGATGAAGAAAAGGGTGTATATAACGAGGACGGATCACTTAACCTCAATCCCAATTCTCTCACCGTTGTAAAAGATGCTAAGCTTGAGCCGGAGCTTGCAGATGCACAGCCTTACGATAAGTTCCAGTTCGTAAGAAACGGATTCTTTAGCGTAGACAGCAAGGATTCAAAGCCCGGTGCACCTGTGTTCAACAGAATTGTTTCACTTAAGAGCTCTTTTGTTGTACCTAAAAACTGATTGATGAAAGAGGTAAAAGAATGGCTGATATTTTTTCAGGACTTGAAAAAATGGGACTTGGAAATATTAGTGGCGGAGATCTTTTTGAGGATCCCAGCAAAAAGACTGTCAATGTAAAGTCTAACGAGCCGCAGAAGAAGCTGGTTCTCGTTAACGAGGAAGACTATCTTTTTGATAAAAGCTACAAGTGCCCTATATGTGATTCTGATTTCCAGGTTAAGACGGTTCGTACAGGTAAAGTAAGAATGAAGGCCGTTGACGTGGATCTTCGTCCCGATTATTCGGAGGTCGATCAGAACAAGTACGACATAATCGCTTGTCCCGAGTGTGGATACGCAGCGCTTGGAAGATATTTTACAACACTTACCAAGTATCAGATTGAGGATATCAGATTCAAGATCTGCATGAATTATAAGAAACAGAAATATGAGGAGCCTATCTACAGCTACGATCACGCCAAGAAGCTTTATCAGCTTGCACTTGCGAACGCGGTCGTTAAGAAGGCCAAGAACAGCGAGAAGGCTTATATCTGCCTTAAGACTGCTTGGGTCGTAAGAGGAGAGACGCAGCGTCTCGATCCTTCGGCAGCAGATTATGAGAACAAGAAAAAAGAGAACGATGCTCAGGAAAAAGAGCTTCTTACTAATGCACTTAACGGTTTTGTTATGGCAAGACAGTCGGAAGATTTCCCTATCGCAGGCATGGATTCCACAACTCTTGATTATCTTATCGCCGCACTTGCTTATGAGACCAATCAGTTTGACATCGCAAGTAAGATGATCTCAGAGCTTCTTACTTCGAGAACAGCTAACAGCCGTATCAAAGATAAGGCTCGTATGTTAAAAGAACTTATGGCCGAGAAAAAAGGTCAGCAGTAAGATTCATAAAACGTAAAAAAACGCCCTAAGCTTAATGCTTAGGGCGAATTCTTTATTCATTATTACTGTTCATCTTCGTCGTCGAAGAATTCCTCAGATGAAGTCTTATCGTCACTTGAAGGTTCGTCGCTGTCTAAAGGCTCATCTGCCTCTTTCGAACTGATATCAACATATTTTCTGGAGCCGAATCTTGTTTCGGATGAATCTGTAAGCTCGTCATCATCAAAATCATCAAACTCCTCAAAGTCGTCATCATCAAAGCTGTCAGCTATTTCAGCTTCTCTTTTTGTGAGATAGTAGTAGACTCCTGCTGCGGCTGCACCGACTGTGGCGCAGAATAATATGAATTTACCAAATCCACTTCCTTTGGACATAATATTACTCCCTCCTATCCAAACACTAGATTAATTCTAATACAAATTGTGCATAATTGAAAGTGCGTTGTATTAAAATTTGATAAAGTAACGTAAAAACGTTTGAATGAGATTATCGGAAATGATATATTAAAAACAGACCAACACAGTCAATTACCGGCCGGAGAAGATACGATGAACGAGAGATTTTTTGAACTGAAAAAGGAAAAACAAGACAGGATGATCAATGCTGCACTTGAGGTTTTTTCCAAGCACGGCTATTATCATTCCAGCACGGACGAGATAGTAAAGACAGCGCAGATCAGTAAAGGCCTGCTGTTCCACTACTTCATAAGTAAGCTTGGTTTGTATTCTTTTTTATATGATTACGCTACCAGATTTGTAACTCTTGAGCTTACGCAAAACGTTTCAAAGGATGAGAACGGTTTTTTTGAACTGTACAAAAATATACTGGCGGCCAAGGCCGATTCCCTGTCGCAGTATCCTTATATATTTAAGTTCCTTAAAAACGCCGATGAAGAGACCAATGTTGAGGCTGTCGGCGAGATCTTTGACAGAAGAGACAAATACAGAAGGATAATGGAGGCACTCAGAGCAAGAGCCGATGTCACCGTGTTTAAGCCCGGAACGGACTACAACAAGGTGTGGGATATACTTGATTTTACCGTGGAAGGAATACTTGAAAGGAATATCAAAAACGATACTTTCAGAGCGGAACTTTTTTTGGAAGAAGCTTTGGAATATATAGAGATGATACAGCAAGCAGTGATTACATAACAAGGAGGCTAAAAAATGAGTAAATTTTTAGTGGCTGGTGTAACACAGATTGAAACTATTGTCCGAGTTGATAAGATTCCCGTTCAGTATGCGCCGATAACGAGCGTGAATGATTCCATTTTTACCGAGGTCGGAGGAGATGCGTATAACGAATCTCTTGCGCTTGAATGGCTTGGAGATGAAGTTACGTTCATGTCCGTTGTGGGAAGAAATCAGGACCTAAGTATCATCAATCCTCCCGATAGGAAGATAACTCTTTCTACGGAATACATTATTCCTCAGATGAATGAAACACCGACTGAGGTTGTTTTGTATGATAAAGACAGAAAGCAACAGATCTTTGAAGATATTAAGGATCTTCGAGATGTTGTTTACGATATGTCTATGGTAACGCCCATCGTGAGTTCATGTGACATGATGGTGCTTGCCAATGCGAATTTCTGCAGACCTTTTTCCAAGGTTGCACTTGAGCACGGAAAGCCCGTTGCCGTCAATATAAGGAATTACGATCCGGAAAAGGAAGTTTACAACGAAGACTTCCTTAAGCCTGCTCGTGTTCTTTACTTTAGTGACGATACCCTTACAGAAGATCCATATGCATTTATCGACAGAATGGCTGAGACTTACGGAACAGAGATCATTATTCTGGGTCAGGGAAGTGAAGGCTTGATACTGTTTGACAGAAGCAAGAACCTTAGGGTTCATTATAAGACCGTTAAGACCAATGAGGTTGTAAATACGATCGGAGCAGGAAATGCGCTCTTTGCATGTTTCCTTCACTACTATATGGAAAACGGCGACAGCGTCAATGCTATCAAAAATGCGCTTTTGTTTGCTTCCTACAAGATCGGATACATGGGAACTTCAAATGGCTTCATGACGACCGATCAGCTGGCTCAGTGGAGAAATCTGATATGGGGAATTAAGTGAACAAATAGATAAAATAACAAGTATTTTTTAACTTGAAATGGTATAAAAAAACGACTAAAATGAAGTTACGGAAACGTTACCGGAAACAGGGAGCATTTCCGTAACTTTTCTTTTTAATGTAATTGAGAAGTTAAGGGGTGACGGCTTAAAGCCGGTGATAGGAGGGTATATGGCTGAAATAAAAAGAGGCTCCAAGAAGAATTCAAAGAGAACATGTGGCGTTCTGCTTCCTGTTTTTTCACTTCCATCAAAATACGGAATAGGAACTTTTTCAAAAGAAGCTTATAAATTTGTAGACTTTTTGGAAAAGGCGGGACAGACGTACTGGCAGATACTTCCGCTTGGGCCTACAAGTTACGGGGATTCTCCGTATCAGTCTTTTTCGACGTTTGCGGGCAACCCGTATTTTATAGATATCGAGGCACTTATTGCCGACGGACTGCTTACGGCTGAGGATGCAGATAAGTGCAATTTCGGAGAAGATGAAGAAAAAGTCGATTACGAGAGACTATACAGAGAGAGATTTGCGCTTCTTATGAAGGCATATGAGGGAATCGATAATTCTCCCAAGACAAAAGATATCAGACAGGCGTTTGAAGCTTTTAAAAAGGCACCTGAGAACGACTGGCTTATAGATTATGCTCTTTTTATGGTGCTCAAAGATGAAAACGGTGGAAGAGCCTGGAGTACCTGGGAAGATGATATTAGATTCAGAAAGCCCGTTGCGATCAACAACGCGCTTATCAAATATAAAAAGGAAGTCGATTTCTACTGCTTTTTGCAGTTTCTTTTCAGCGAGCAGTGGAAGAAACTTAAAAAATATGCGAATGAAAAGGGCATCCTGATAGTCGGAGATATTCCGATCTATGTTGCTTTTGACAGCGCAGACACCTGGGCAAGCCCGGAGCTCTTTTTACTTGATAAGGAGAACATGCCTATCGATGTTGCGGGATGTCCGCCCGATGCGTTCAGCGCTACAGGCCAGCTTTGGGGTAATCCCTTGTACAGATGGGATTATCACAAGAAGACAGGCTACGAGTGGTGGATGAAGAGAATAGCGCATTGCTATGAGCTGTACGATGTTGTAAGGATCGATCATTTCCGCGGCTTTGACGAGTATTATGCGATCCCGTACGGAGATCCCACTGCTGAGTTCGGAGAGTGGAGAAAGGGTCCCGGATACGATCTTTTCGATACGATGAAAAAGAAACTGGGTTCCAAGAGAGTCATTGCCGAGGATCTTGGATATCTCACGGATTCGGTCAGGAAGCTTGTTAAAAAGACAGGTTTTCCCGGCATGAAGATCTTGCAGTTTGCTTTTGACGCAAGGGAAGAGAGCGATTATCTTCCTCACAATTATGACAGCAACTGCGTTGTTTACACCGGAACGCACGACAACGATACGACCAGAGGCTGGTACGAAGCCATCAGCAGAACAGATAAATCTTTTGCAAAGCGATATCTCGGTGTAAGATATGTTAAGGACATAGTTCCGGCAATGATACGTACGGCGCATGCCAGTGTATCCGACACGGTCATAATTCCGATGCAGGATTATCTTGAACTCGATAAGACAGCGAGGATCAACATTCCGTCGACTCTTGGGGGGAACTGGGAGTGGCGCATGAAGAAGGATGCACTTACAGACGAGCTTTGCAAGAAAATGTATGATTATGCCGAGATCTATGGAAGATTAAGATGATGGGCGGAGAGATATGTCGGATATCACTATAAAAGAAATTGCAAAAAGATGCGGAGTGGGAGTCAGCACGGTTTCGAGAGCGCTTAACGATCACTCCGATATTAATCCTGCGACCAAGCAGAAGATTCTTGATGTTATAAAAGAGACGGGATATATTCCCAACAACAGCGCGCGTAACCTTAAAAGGACGGATGCCAAGTGCATTGCCGTTCTTGTTAAGGGTATAACCAATCCTTTTTTTACACCTGTGATCGAGGTGGTTGAGAACGAGGTGAAAAAGCGCGGATATGCACTTGTGCTTAGGCACGTCGAGGCTTATGAGAACGAGGTTGACGTCGCACTTGAGCTGGAAAAAGAAAAGAGACTTCGCGGGATCATTTTTATGGGCGGAAGCAACAAACATCCCGCCGAAAAGATGAAACAGCTGAATGTACCGGTGATTTTTTCTACCGTCGGCTCCGATATTTCGGATGAACTTAGTAAGAGTGCGTATTCAACGGTTTCTGTTGACGATGCTCTTGAGAGTAAGAAGATGACGGAGTATCTGATCGGACTCGGACATAAGAAAATCGCTATTCTTACCGAAGGTAATGATGAGCCTTCCGTTGTAAGTTTAAGACTTGAAGGCTACAAAGCTGCGCTTAAAGAGCATGGGATAAAAGAGGATAAGAATCTTATCAGATATGTCGACAGACAGATTTATGCGATACACAACGGATACGATACAACAAAGGCTTTGATAGAATCCGGAGCAAAGTTCACTGCAATTTATTGTATTTCGGATGTGCTTGCATTCGGCGCGCTAAGGGCGCTTAAAGATGCGGGACTTCGAGTTCCCGAGGATGTCAGCGTTGCGGGCTTTGACGGACAGGAACTTTCGCAGTACTGTATTCCGAGGCTTACAACGATCAAACAGCCGCTTGATAAGATCTCAAAAGAGACGATGAAGCTATTGTTTAACATCATCGATAAAGAGAGCGCGCATAAACATATTGTTCTTCCAGGAAAGCTTGTTGAAGGGGAGTCGACGAGTAAAAAAGAGAAGAAATAAATAGATGTATCTGCAACATAATTTATCTACTAATTATGTTGCATTTTTTTCTTTTTTATACTATTATTTTTTTGTAAGAAGGTCTTTGTTTAAGATAGGAGTTTTTGATTATGCCAAATATTATGCCTATTTCAGAACTACGAAATTATACAAATGTAGTAAAGAATGTTAGATATGGAAATCGAGTTTATCTTACAAAGAATGGTTATGATCAGATAACCATGATTAACACAAAAGAACTAGATGAGCTGGAGAAACAACTTGCCTTATATCGTTTTAAACTGGAGATGGAGAAGGGCGAGAGATCTATTCTTGAAGAAGGTACGGTTTCATCCGGGGAATTAAAAAAGGAGCTTGGACTCTGATAGATGAATGAGATTATTTTTTCACCACTTGTAAAAAAGAAGATGAAAGCGTTAAAGGAATGGCTTTCTGGACAATTTGATGAAGAAACAGCTAAATCAGTTCTTTCAGGAATGATTTCTGATACTGATATTCTTATTGAGAATGAAAAATGTGGGACTAATATTGCCGAGATGTATGAAATAGATACAGATTATTGGTATCTTTTCACGCATCAACATTATCTTATCTATAGAGTTCAAAATAAAAAAGTAGTAATCGTTCAGATGTTTCACGAGAGAGAAGATTTTATGATGAAGCTTTTTGGAATATCAGGAAGGACCCAAGAATCTATCGATTACTGGGGCGAATAAGCTTCAAGTCAATTATAGTTTTTCAATACTCATGAATGAATTACTGTATCTGTGGTTGCCCGTCACATCTTCAAGAAACCATTCCGCGGGATGATATGCGTTTGCGGCTTCTTCTGTGGGGAATTCTATTTCTGCAAGGAGACGACCATTGAACGGTGATTTAAATACATCAAGTTCGATTTTGATATCATCGGATTCAACAGCGTTTTTTATCATAGGATTATTCAATAAATACTCAAGATCAAATGCATTATCGTTAAGTGGCAGCAGATAGCGGGTTTTTCTTATGATATTTCCATCACATTTTTCAACAAGATGAGCGTAGCTCTCTGCATCAAGAGGCATGTTATATTCTGTTTTTCCGATGCCGCCTTCATCTTCAGGTAAAGAGCACTTGTAGGTCATATAGTATTTATCGTCTTCACGTCTTACGCGGACCGCGGGATTAACGCACATATAGCCTTGCTCGATTATGTGATAAGGATATTTATCCAGATCCTTCGGAAGCACTTTTACCGTGAATTTCTTTTCTATTTCAATTCCCATAGTGAACGCCTTTCGGTTTTTTTATAATCATATCATTCAGAAGAACATCGGTAAATCTGTTATAATCAGTTATGACAATTTATTCGAAGTAAAAATTATGGAGGAAAGAAATGGCAAAGACAGCGATTTTTCTTGCAAACGGTTTTGAAGAAATAGAGGGACTTACTGTAGTTGATATTCTCAGAAGAGCGCAGATAGACATTACAATGGTTTCGATCACGGGAACCAAGGCGGTTGAGGGATCACACGGAATTAAGCTTGAAGCGGATGCTACGATCGAAAGCTTTGACCTTGGAGATGTTGACATGATCATTCTTCCCGGCGGAATGCCCGGAACCAAGAATCTTGATGCGTGCGAACCTCTTAAGGCTAAGATAAAAGAGTTTAACGATGCCGGCAAGATGCTTGCGGCAATCTGCGCAGCACCTACCGTTTACGGTAAGATGGGACTGTTAAACGGCAAAAGAGCTTGCTGCTATCCCGGATGTGAAGGAGATCTTTTGGGCGCAACAACGACAACCGATGCCGTTATCAAAGACGGAAACTTCATAACATCAAGAGGAATGGGAACAGCGATACCTTTTGCACTTGCCATCCTTGAGCATTTCAAGGGAAAAGAGGCGGCTGATCAGATGGCGAAGGGAATTGTTTTTAACAGCTGATATAAATAGGAGCAAACAGAAACACCGAAGCGGAAAAACCGCCTCGGTGTTTTTTTGTATGTTTAACACGTTATTTTTACTTGAAGAATTTCATATCTTCGTTGAGCTTTTCTGCAATTTCTTTTAAGTTACCTGCAGAGCTTGCAAGAGTTGTAACCGTTGCGGAAAGCTCTTCCATGGAAGCACCGGTCTGCTCCGATGATGCAGCGTTCTGCTGGGAGATAGCTGAAAGCGAAGACATCGAATCCGATACAACGTTCTTGGAGGATACGCAGCTTTCGGCACCTGAGGAGATTGTCTGAACTCCGGTAACCGTTTCGCTGATATCTGCGAGCATTCCCTTGACGGATACAAGTGTTTCTCCAAGAGCACTCTGCTGGTCGAGATTTCCTTTTCTTACTTCATCCGAAGCTTCAACGGCGGCTCTACTCTGCTCAAGAAGAACATCCATCTGCTGACGGATCTCATCTGCCATCTGCTTGGAATCATCGGCAAGCTTACCGATCTCTTCAGCAACAACCGCAAAACCTTTTCCTGCTTCACCCGCTCTTGCGGCCTCAATGGAAGCATTGAGTGAAAGGAGGTTGGTCTGAGTGGCGATTGAAGAAATACCTTCAACCTTCTCATTGATATTTGATACCGCTTCCTGAGTTGCGGAGATCGTTCTTGAAATGTCGTCGATCTTTTCCGTCATGCTTGTACTTGAATCCTGAAGAGCCGAAAGAGACTGTGAAGAAGCCTCTGAAGCATCTTTCATCCTTGAAGCAAGAGATTCAAGTGTTCCCGTTGAATCCTGAACGTCGGAAACAGCTTCACCGATCTGAACAACGTTGGCAGATGCTTTTTGAATCTCGTCAGCCTGCTGTGTGGCGCCGGAAGCGATTTCCTGAACTGCATTAGACACATCATCAGCCGTATTAGAGATCTGATTAGCCATATCAGAGAGCTCCTCGGATG
The DNA here is from genome assembly GCF_900116875.1 of Butyrivibrio sp. INlla21. Lineage (GTDB taxonomy): Bacteria > Bacillota > Clostridia > Lachnospirales > Lachnospiraceae > Butyrivibrio. The sequence continues at coordinate 32,216 of NZ_FPCC01000005.1, read as the reverse complement.
ATTTTCCGAGAGTTGAGGCCGAATTTTTAATGTTTTCAACAATGTTATTGAGAGCCTCTATAACACTGTTTGTATTGTTTATGATGGCTCCGAATTCATCTTTTCTCTTAGTGAATTTATCAACCTTGGCAAATCTTCCGTCTGCAAGCTTTGCAAGCGATTCATTAACTTCATTTACAGGAGCGGTGAATGAAATAGCCATTCTTACGGAGATGATCGCAGCGATGATAAGAAGGATCAATCCTACAATAATTACCGCAGCTGCTGCAGATCTGGCATTTGATGTTACATTCTTTGTGTCGGATGCGGCGCAGATCGTATATCCGGTAAGCGGAGATTTTACATAAGATACGATCGCATTATATCCTCTTCCTGTATCAACCTGATATACACCCTGTTCAAGACCTGAAGTCATAAATGTTGACTTGCTTCTGTCGTCTTCGTTGTCTGCTGTGATCTCATATTGAGCATGAGCGGCAACAAGACCTGTTCTGTCACATATAAAAGCATCTTCTGCTTCGGCTTCAAGGAGCTTATGGAATTCATTCATGTCATAATTACGCTGAACGATACCTATTGCCTGTCCTGTACTTCCGTATATCGGAGTTGCCATTGTCATCTGACGAACTCCGGTAGATGCAGATACTATAACGTCGGAAGCGTAGGTCTGTCCCTTCATAGCTTCCTGGAAATATTCTCTTTTACCTACATCAACCAGCTTGCCGGAGTTACGAAGTACCTGCATTCCGTCTGCGCCTGTCAGAACGGTGATGTTGCCGTCGTCAAGCATAGTATCGATCTCAGCCAGGTATTTAGCCGCGTCTTCCATATAAGCAAGGTTTCCTTGGTTCTCCATGAATCTTGTTGTTGCCGGTGATTTGGCAACAGCCTGAATACTCATAAAGTTTTGGTTTATGACACCTTCGAATTCAGACTGAAGGTATGATGATTGCCATACCAATCCTTGTTCTGCGTCGGATACAGCCTTTTTGGCGGATGATAAGTAGCTTACCAGCACGGATGTGATAAGCGGGACAGCTGCAACCAATAGCATGACGGCTATCAGTCTGGTCTTGATGCTGTTTGCAAATTTAATGTTGCTTTTCTTTTTGGGTTTGGAATCCTTTGCCATTTTAATGCCTCCATCATAAGTAAAATAAAATGTGTTAACTTAACGCATTTAACGTTTAACCTGATATAAAAATTATACTCTTTTCATGCGTTTTTAGGCGTAAAATAGGGATTTTTAATAAATATTTTATGTTTTGCCGAATTGAATATATTTTTATTTCGTCCATTTTTTTAAAAAGTGAAATAAATTTTTGAAAAAAATGAAAAATCGTCATTTTAGACATATAAACAGCTCCGAAACTGTGTAAAATCACAACACTCGGCTGTTTATTTTTTATACAGGTCCAAGAATGAAAAAAATATGGAAATTAGTATTAAGGTGTGTTATAATCTGAAAGCGATTGTGCCTATAAACAGGCAAAAAGAGCGCGGATACCATGAAGCCGCCTCTTTACATAAATATTTTTTAGGAGGAAACAGACAAAAATGAGCGTAACAGTTGAGAAGCTTGAGAAGAGCATGGCTAAGCTCAAGATCGAAGTATCTGCAGAGCAGCTTGAGAAAGCCATTCAGAAAGCCTATGAGAAGAATAAGAACAAGATCCAGCTTCCCGGATTCCGTAAGGGTAAGGCACCCCGTAAGATGATCGAGCAGATGTACGGTAAGGGAGTATTCTACGAGGATGCAGCCAACGAGCTTATCGAGACAGAATATCCCAAGGCTGTAGAGGAGTGCGGAGAGGATGTTGTATCTTCACCCAAGATCGATGTTGAACAGCTCGAGGCAGGCAAGGACTTCATCTTTACAGCAGAAGTTGCTCTTAAGCCTCCGGTTAAGCTTGGAAAATATAAGGGTGTTGAAGTTGAGAAGATGGATATCGACGTTACAGACGCTGACGTTGATGCCGAGATCGACAAGCAGAGAAACACCAACGCCAGAACTGTTGAAGTTACAGACAGAGCAGTACAGAAGGATGATATCGTAACTCTTGATTTCGAGGGATTCGTTGACGGTGTTGCTTTCCAGGGTGGAAAGGGAACAGATTATCCTCTTACAATCGGTTCGGGTTCATTTATTCCCGGATTTGAGGATCAGCTCATCGGATTTGAGATCGGTAAAGAGGGCGATGTAAACGTTACATTCCCTAAGGATTACCAGGCAGAGGAGCTTGCGGGTAAGGATGCTACTTTCAAGTGCACTATCAAGGCTATCAAGGCTAAGGAGCTTCCTGAGCTTAACGATGAGTTCGCAAGCGACGTTTCTGATTTCGATACACTTGCTGAGTACAAAGAGGACGTTAAGAACAAGCTCGTTGAGAAGAAGACAGGCGAGGAGAAGGCTAAGAGAGAAGATGCTGTTGTAAGAGCCGTTGTTGAGGATTCCGAGATGGAGCTTCCCGAGGCTATGGTTGAGACACAGTCAAGACAGATCGTTAATGACTTCGCTCAGAGACTTCAGATGCAGGGCATGAACATGGATCAGTATCTTCAGTACACAGGTAACACTGTAGACAAGATGCTTGAGCAGGTTAAGCCTCAGGCTATCGAGAGAATCAAGTCAAGACTTGTTCTCGAGGCTGTTGCTGCTAAGGAGAAGATCGAGGTTACTGAGGAAGACTTCGAGAAAGAGCTTGAGAAGATGGCTACTCAGTACAGAATGGAGCTTGATAAGCTTAAAGAGCTCATGTCAGATGCTGAGAAGAAGATGATGAAGAGCGATCTTGCAGTTCAGAAGGCTGCTGATTTCCTTGTAGAGAATGTCAAGGAGAGCGCTAAGAAGGCTACTAAGAAGGCTGCTGCTAAGAAGGACGACGCAGCTAAGGAAGAGAAGCCTGCTAAGAAGACAGCTGCCAAGAAGACTACTGCAACAAAGACTACAAAGACAGCTAAGACAACCGAGGCTAAGGAAGCCAAGGAAGAGAAGCCTAAGAAGACAACAACAAGAAAGAAAAAGACAGAAGAGGCTTAATAGTAATAAAATAACAGTGTATACGAAGCTACCATGTGGAGGAATCCATATGGTAGCTTTTTCATATTTACATGAAGGCACGAGGGATTTGACTTGTCTGGAAGTTGGGTTTGTAATAAAATCATATATAGACTATAGCATGCATTTCGGTACGTAATTTCGTGAAGAAAAATACACGGAGGCACGCGGTAATATGATTGGAAATCTGCTGGAAAGATTTGCTGAATATTATCTCTTTGTATCCAAGAACGAAAATAGGATTGCAAAAGAAAACCTATTTGCGATCAGATCTGTCATTTCTTTTTCTGTCTTTGGAGGGTTTGTATATCTTTTTGTTTCTTGGGCACTTAGGATAACTACAAAATTTGAAGTTATCTTTATTCCGTTTATTGCTGAAATACTTATTTTTAGCTTTTTATATCAAAAGATACATATGTCTATTATCGATTCCATGCAGAAAGTCAGAACTTTTGCATTCTGCTTTTATTTATGTCTTACTATTTCTTTGGCCTACATCGAGACCTACAGAAATCCCAACGTGAGATCGTTTATACTCCCGGCAGGAGTTTTTGTTGTAGCAGCGATATATACCGATTATTTCTTTTTTTCAACGATACTTAAAGTGCTTATGTGTGCTGCCGGCATAGTTTTTAGCCGGTATATGAAGCCGAAAGATGTGGCGGATGTTGATATGATTACCGTCATCATGACATTTATTCTGGCGATATTTGTATTCTATGTAATTATGTTAAAGGATTCCATGCAAAATCAGGATACAAGAATTGTTGAAAAAAAGAGCGTATCGGATATGCTCACCGGTCTCTACAATAAGATTGCTTTTGAGGAAAAATGCAAAGAGTATCTTTCGGGAAGAATATTAGGTGCGAAGGCGACTTTATTTATATTTGACTTTGATAACTTTAAACATGTAAATGATAATTACGGACATCAGACCGGCGATGAGGCGCTGAAAATGTTTGCAAGCGTGTTGAAAGATTATTTTCATACAACCGACATTATAGGGCGAGTCGGGGGTGATGAATTTATGGTACTTGTAATGGGAGAAATGCCCAAAGATTTTTTGGACAACAGATGTCGAAAGATTCAACATGAGCTTAGAGTTGCCAAGGTCGGTGAAGCAGCAGGGTTCTCCTGCAGTATCGGAATATGCGAGGATACAAGAGCACGGTCTTTTGAAGAAATGTACAGGATTGCAGACAGTGCTCTGTATGACGCTAAAGAAAACGGAAAAGCCTGTCACGTAGTAAAAACAGAAATATAAATAATTATGCTTTCAGCCTTTTTTCGTCAATTGGAATAAGAACAGGGTGCTCGAGTGGAGTTTCGTTTGGCTGATGAAGGACTAGATTGAGATTTCCTTCAAAGGTTCTAAAAAGCATTCCGTGTCCGCCGTCTTTATCAAAGAGCGGCACTTTATCAATTGACCAGTTTCCGTCTATTTCACCGTTGTCAGACCTTGCGATTCCTTCGGCATAATTACCGTCTGAAAAAGTTGCCCATAGCATAATAAGTTCGCCGTTATTTGTTCGGTACATGAAAGGACCGTCAGTAACATAAACCGGCTCGTTCCGGCTTCTGTGTGTTATGGATGAAACCCAAGGCTTTGCTTCTGATGCAGAGAATAAAGTTTTGGGCGCGGATACCGCGGTCTTAAGATCGATTGAAAGTTCGACATAACAGATTTCTCCGTCTCCGATATCCACCCATTCATGGCTGAACACCATATAAGGCTTTCCGGATCCGGAGACATAAAAGGTCCCGTCAAGGCAGTTCCATTCGTCGGGGGTGATCTTACCGTCACTGTGGAGTCTGTAAGGTCCAAGCGGAGTGTCGGCCTTTAATATCATGGTACCTTTTTTATCCAGGGATTCGGAATTGAAGGTCGCAAACATGTAGAAAGAGCCGTTGTATTTATGAACTTCGGGAGCCCAATAGTTCTTATCTGCCCAGAAGCCCTCGGGACGATTAAATACTTCATACGGCCCGTCCCAGTTTACCAGATCCTTACTTTTGTAACCGTCAAAACCATCTGCTTTACCCCAACAGGTTTTAGCTCTGGTTCCAAAAAGATAATAGGTTTCGTTATCGGGTAAAATAAAAGGGTCGCGAATATTTATTTCTTGTAATAACATGTAAATACACCTCACATATTGAAATGATATTGTGGAAGATGCAGATCAAAAAACAAATATGTGATTCATCATGACAAATACATTAGCATCAAAGGAGTAAAATGTATAGTTCGTTTTACAGAGAAAAATTTAACGGTATTGCTGTCGGACGTGTGGCGCGTGACAGAGATTTCACATCCAAGCTGGGTTTTTATCACAATGAATATCAGCTCCAATACATCTTTGACGGAGAGAGATATTTTTTTGTAGATGGTGTCTGCTATAGGATGACAAAAGGATGCTTGGCGATAATTGACAAAAAGATGATCGCTAAGACCTGTATTATTGGAGGAAAATATCACGACAGGCTTCTTGTTGAGCTGGAAGAGAGTATTTTTGAACCACTTTGCGAGCTCCTTGGTATCGATATGCAAACTTTTTTTACTGTTCACCACGGAGTATATCGCGTCGGAGATACTGACAGCTTTAAAAAGGTTATTGAAGTTATCCGAAATGTCGAGACAGAGGATAAGTCTGATCTTCGGGAAACCAAGATAAAGCTTGCAATCCTTGAATTCTTTTCGGAGCATAACAAGTGGGAAAAACGCAAGGCGGCAAAGCTTAGCGAAGACGGAATGAAGACACATGCAGAGAAGCAAAAGAGAGTCCATCAGGTCGCTGATTATATTGCCGAAAACTATGCTCATATTGATTCCGTGGAGTCTCTTTCCAAGCAGTTTTATATGAGCAATTCTTATTTGAGTAGAATATTCAAAGAAGTGACTAACTTCACTATATCTGAGTACATCAATCTTTGCAGGATAGCGGCCAGTAAGATGTATCTTATGAACGAGAAATACAGTATGACTGAAATAGCTAATATCCTTGGGTATGACAGCCTGACTTACTTTGAAAGAGTTTTTAAGAAGCAAATGGAGGTTACGCCTTTTCAATATAGAAAAAGGATAACAAGACACAGGTAAATATAGTTTGAAAAATGCCCCTATTTTCACTCCGATGTCACAAACAACCAAAAATATTGAATAAATCTATTGTAGTCTATACAATTTGTACAACGGAAGACGTCTTAACGAAAAACAAATAACAATCATTTGGTAAAGAACTTAGGAGGGAACATGAAGAAGGTATTAAGTTCTATTCTTGCAGCAGCAATGCTTGCGGTTTCTTTAATGGGATGCGGTAACAGCGCCGGAACAGCGGCAGAACAGCCTGCAGCTCAATCTCAGACAGATAATAAAACAGAAAACGCAGCGAGCGATGAGCTAAAAAACACAAGCGGTAATGAGGACATTACTCTCAGAATGGCTTGGTGGGGCTCACAGGACAGACATGATAAGACTATCGCGGCTATCGAACTCTATGAGAGCATTAACCCCAATATTCATTTCGAATATGAGTATTATTCATTTGATGATTATTTTACCAAGCTTAAGACTTTGGTAGCTTCAGATGAAGTTTGGGATGTGTTCCAGCTTGGCGGAAACTTCCCGCAGTATATGGATAAGATCTATCCGCTTGATGAGTATATTTCTTCCGGAGTTATAGATCTTTCCGGTATTTCAGAAGCTAATCTCAAGACAACTCAGACCAAGGACGGAGTACAGCTTGGTATTACAAACGGTATCAATACATATGGTATTGCTTATGATCCTGCAATGTTTGAAGAGGCAGGTGCCAAGCTTCCCACAGATGATTGGACTTGGGATGACTATAAAGAGGCTGCTGACCTTATAACAGATAAGCTTGGAATCTTCGGATCATCAACATTCGTAACTTCCGATGCTATCGCAGGTCTTTCAACTTATATAGGACAGCAGGGTGAGCTTGGGCAGTACAGCTTCTATAATCTTGATCTTACAGGGATGGGATTTGACGATCCCAAGATGCTTGAGCCTTTCATTCAGATGAGAGCAGATATGATCAAGAAGGGCTCATATCCCGATGCGGGAGCTTCAGCAGAGGTTACAAATATTGAGAACGATTTCCTTGTGACAGGTGAGGCTGCAATGACATGGGTTGCGGTTAATCAGTTCCCTACAATATATGATGCGTGCAAAGAGCAGGGAAGAACACTTGCACTTGCCACAATTCCGAGAGTAAAGAAGGACGGTAACTCCGGAGCTCATATACAGTCATCTCAGATGTTCTGTGTATCTCAGGATTCCGAGAATAAGAAGGCAGCAGCAGAGTTCATAGCATGGTTTGAGACCAATATCGCATGTAACAATATCCTTCAGGCAGAAAGAGGAATTCCTGCAAATGAAGATGTAAGAGCTGCGCTTTCAGCTAATGCCAGCGAAGGTCAGCAGATAATGTATGACTATGTTGATAAAGTAAGTAATTTCCCTACACCAAAGGAAATCAACGTACTTTCGCCTGACGGACACGATCAGGTCGTTGACAATTACCTGAATTATATTCAGCAGGTAGCAAGCGGCGAGATTACCGCTGCGGAAGCGGCTGAAAAGACTTACGCTGACGCAGAAGCAATCTTCAAATAATTCATTATAATCCCGCCTTTAATTTCAACGTAAAGGCGGGATTTATTATTAGAGAATTTATATCAAAAGCTTTTTTATGTAAGCTTTTGTGCAGTGATCAGGAGGAATGAGCTTTGAATAACAAGAGTAATAGTTCGAAGGAAAAACTCAGAACCGGCTTTAACAGTGACACGGTGGTGGGACATGTTTTCGCAGCGCCGTTTATCTTTGGTTTTGTATGCTTTTCACTGATTCCTATATGTATGTCGCTTTATTATTCCTTTACGGATTATTCTCTTGGAAATAAGCAGGCAGTATTTGTAGGACTCAAGAATTTTGCAACGCTTTTTAAGGATGAGGTTTTTGCCAAATCCATTATGATAACACTTAAGTATGTGCTTATGTCAGTTCCGATGAAGCTTGCCTTTGCTCTTTTGGTTGCTTTTGTACTTACAAGAAAGAGTAAGATGGTCACATTATACAGATCATTGTATTATGTACCTTCGCTTGTCGGAGGTTCTGTTGCCGTTGCACTTGTATGGAAACAGCTTTTTGCAAGAAAAGGTCTTTTCAATACCCTCTTTACAAGCATAGGTCTTGGAAGGGTCAATTGGTTCGGTGATGAAAAGCTTGCGATATATCCGCTGATGCTTATGGCAGTATGGCAGTTTGGTTCATCAATGATCATATTTGCAGCCGGGCTAAAAGAGATCCCGACTACATACTACGAAGCAGCTGAAATTGACGGAGCAAACGGGTTCCAGCGTTTCTTTAAGATAACGATGCCCTGTCTGTCACCGATCATTTTATACAATCTTGTAATGCAGACAATTTCTGCATTTATGACTTTCACTCAGGCCTTTGTTATCACGGCGGGAGGTCCCAACAACGGAACTATGCTCTATGCGCTCAATGTCTACAATCAGGCATTTAAGTACAACAAGATGGGCTATGCCTGCGCAATGAGCTGGGTAATGCTTGTGGTTATGAGTTTGATCACTCTGGCAATATTTAAGAGTTCCAAGTTCTGGGTATTTTCCGAGTCGGAATCATAAGGAGGACATCATGAGAGAAAGGAAAACTATCAGAAAAGTACTGTATCATGCTTTGGTATTGCTTTTCGGTTTTATAATGATATATCCCGTTTTGTGGATGATAAGCGGTTCGTTTAAAAACAACGCGGAGATACTGAGGGGAACTCTTAGTCTGATTCCAAAAGAGCTTGTTCTTTCAAATTATCCAAACGGATGGAAGGGCTTTGGAGGAACCACTTTCGCGACATTCTTTTTAAATTCTTTTGTTGTTACATCGGTTGCTACCTTTGGAACGGTTATTTCGTCTTCACTTGTAGCTTATGCTCTTTCAAGGATCAAATTCAGAGGAAGAAATCTGTGGTTTACCTGTATGCTTGCAACTATGATGCTCCCTGCGCAGGTTATCATGATCCCTCAGTATTTGATCTACTACAGATTACATCTGGTACCCGGCTATGTTCCGCTCATACTTCCGTATTTTTGCGGACAGGCATTTTTCATATATCAGATGATGCAGTTTATGCAGGGAATTCCCAGAGAACTTGACGAGGCAGCCAAGATTGACGGATGCAGCAAATACAGCATCTATGCAAGAATAATTCTGCCGCTTTTAAAACCTGCGATCGTTACAACAGTTATTATACAGTTTTACTGGAAGTGGGATGACTATATGGGACCGCTGCTTTATTTATCAAGACCGCAGTCTTACACAGCATCCATCGCGATCAAGCTGTTTGCGGATTCTGCGTCCGTGACGGATTTTGGTGCGATGTTTGCCATGTCAACTCTTTCACTTATGCCTGTATTTTTGATATTCCTGTTCTTTAACAAGTATCTTGTTGAAGGAATCGGAACCAGTGGATTGAAGGGATGACATCTATGGGAAAAACATATGTTAAGTTCGACACTAATGACAGATTACTAAAAAAACTATGTGATTCCGCGGATGAAAAAAGCAAACTTAATCTAAAAAAATTTGGAGATGTAAAGGTTTTGATAGAAGGAGGCGGTTACGAGAAGGTATGGCTTGAAACTCAACCTATGGGAGGAGCTATGTATGCCAAAAGAGATCTTGAGGCTGCCATCAATAACCAAAGAATCTTTATGGACTATCAAAGCTTGGACGGAAGGCTTCCCGGAAGCATAGAGAATATAAACGGTAAGATAATACCGCAATTTGATAAGTTTCAGGGATTCTGTTTTGCGGAGCCTGCACTGGATGTATATTATCTGGCGGGTAAAGATAAGGAATACCTGGAACAATTATATGAGACGCTGCTGAGGTTTGACGGATACTTATGGAAGTACAGAGATTCCGATAATGACGGATGTCTTGAAAGCTGGTGCGTTTATGATACCGGTGAGGATAATGGCAAAAGATACGCAGATGCTCCCAATTACTGGGAGGGAGAGACGGCGCCTACCGGATACAGAGTGGTTCCTATCGCGTCAATGGATTTTATGGGTTATTCTTACAGTTCAAGAAAAACCATGGCGGATATAGCGGAAATACTCGGTGAAAAAGAAATTGCACAGAAGCATTTAAAGGACGCCGAAAAGATAAAAAAAAGTCTAAGAGACTATCTGTGGAACGATGAGAGAGGTGCTTTTTTTGACAGAGATAAAGATCATGGTTTTATGCCCACGCTTTTGCATAACACGTTAAGACTCATGTATTGGAATTGCATATCGGAGTCTGATGCGAAACGCTTTGTCAACGAACATCTTCTAAATGAAAAAGAATTTTGGACTAATATGCCCCTTCCTTCTGTTGCCGCCAGTGATCCTCTTTTTAGAAATGAAAAGGTCAACAGCTGGAGCGGACAGTCACAGGCACTTACATATCAAAGAGCAATAAGGGCGCTCGAAAACTACGGATTATATGATCTCATACCAAGGCTTGGAAATAAGCTTTTTGAAGCTATCGGAGAAAACTGCGTGTTTGTTCAACAGTATGACCCTTTTACCATGGAACCTTCACTGACAGGTGTAACCGGAGAGCAGGATGCATACGGCCCTGCGATGCTTTCGGTGCTTGAGTATATAGGTAGAATGTACGGTGTTGAATTGTGTAGAGACAGACTTATCTGGGGCGCAGCCAAAGGACCGGAAACATATTATGAATATCATTGGTTTGACCGCTCTTTCAGACTTGAGAATTGCAGTGATAAGAGCATAGCCTATATAGACGGAAAAGAAGTTTTTTCCTGTGAAAGAGGCTGTAGAGTAGAAACTGACCTTAGCGGAAAGGTATTGGTAAGATATAATGGATTTTAATGTTTTGGATTATTATGCTATTCCTGATGGCGTCACGAAGTGCACAGACGCTATTCAGGCTGCGATAGACAGATGCAGCGAAAATGGGGGGAGGGTTATATTTCCGCCCGGGAAGTACCTTTCAGGCACGTTAAGGCTCAGATCGAATGTTGAGCTTCATCTTGAAAGCGGTGCCACGCTGATATCAAGTCTTAATGAAGCGGATATGATAGATTTTTCCAAGGATTTTGACGATGACAACGATGATACGGGTTGGGAAGGCGGATGCTTTCTTTATGCGTGCCATGAGAGAAATATTACAATCTCCGGAACGGGAATCATTGACGGTCAGGGTAGAGAAGTCTTTTTTGATGATGAGCCCGAAGGGGCATTGAAGGAATGCCCTCTCAATGTCAAAGGCTTCAGGCCCAGGATGAGCTTCCTTGAAGATATAGAAAATCTTACGATAATGGATGTTACGTTCAAAGATTCGGCTTTCTGGACACTTCATATGGCGGGCTGTAACGGGGTCAGGATAGAGAATATCAGGATTATGAATAATAAGCGCGGCCCAAATACCGACGGAATAGATCCGGACTGCTGTAAGAATGTGATAATCAGAGGTTGCAACATAGTTAGCGGTGATGATTGCATTGTAATAAAGTCTACGGCTCCTATGTACAAAAAATACGGTGAGAGCGAAAATGTCGTCGTTTCCGGCTGTATTCTTAAAACAAATTGCACTGCGATCAAAGTGGGAACGGAAACATACGGCGACATACATGATGTGATCGTATCCGATTGCGTCATCAGGGACTGTATAAGAGGTATAGGAATATGGTCTCGTGACGGAGGAGAGATATATAATATCATCGCACATCATATCAGCGGAAATACAAGAAACTTTGCAAGCTGCGCAGAGAGGATCGACGGCGTCTGTACCTGGTGGGGCGAAGGTGAACCTATTTTTATTTCCGTGGCAAAGCGTGCGAATGTTGACAGACTCCCGGGTAAAGTACACGATGTCTATATAGATCACATGGTCATGAAGAGCGAAGCACCTATTATAATAGCAGGAGAGAATTTTTCTCCGGTTACTAACGTTGAGATCAAGGATATCAGGATCCTTTTTACAGATCAGAGCAATAGAAAAGAAATGGCGCTTGACGAGAGACCTTCCGAAAGAGGCAGGGTTATCGGAAAGCTTCCGGAGGTTGTTCTAAGAGAGACTGAGGATGTCACTGTTGAAGGTATACTCAGCATCGATGACAGCATGAAAGAATATATATTTGAAACTTGATCAAGTAAAAATGAGGTTTCTTTTGACTTGTAATTATAAACATCCCGTAAACAAATAGTTTGCGGGATGTTTTTTTTATTATTAACTGATATAATGGATATTGGATTATTATTATCAAGGCTAGAGAAGGAGAAATTATGAGTTTAATACCTTACGTCATTGAACAGACAAGCCGCGGAGAGAGATCTTATGATATTTACTCCAGACTTTTAAAAGAAAGAATCGTTTTTTTAGGCGAGGAGGTCAATGCACAGAGTGCCAGCATAGTTGTGGCTCAGCTTTTGTTCCTTGAGGCTGAGGATCCCAATAAGGATATACATATGTACATCAACAGCCCCGGAGGAGAGATCACATCCGGAATGGCAATCTACGATACAATGCACTATATCAAATGCGATGTAAGTACTATCTGCATCGGTATGGCAGCAAGCATGGGAGCATTCCTTCTTGCAGGCGGAGCAAAGGGCAAGCGTATGGCTCTTCCCAATGCTGAGATCATGATTCACCAGCCCCTTGGCGGAACACAGGGACAGGCAACAGAGATTGAGATCGCTGCTAAGCATATCCTTAAGACTAAGGAAAAACTTAACAGAATGCTCGCTGAGAACACAGGTAAGCCTTATGAGCAGGTATGCGCTGATACAGAGAGAGATAACTGGATGTCAGCACAGGAAGCTCTTGATTATGGCCTTATCGATTCAATTGTTGAGAATCGTCCCAAGAAAGAGGATAAAAAATAATGGCAAAGAACCCGGCAGAGATCAGGTGCTCTTTTTGTAACAAGACACAGGATCAGGTAAGAAAATTGATAGCAGGTCCCGCGGGGGTGTATATCTGCGACGAATGTGTAGAGATCTGCTCAGATATTATCGATGAAGAGTTCGAGGATGAGCCTGTCCAGACAGGCAATCAGCAGATTAACCTGCTTAAGCCCGCAGAGATCAGGAACTTCCTTGATGATTATGTAATCGGACAGGAAGAGGCCAAGAAGGTTCTCGCCGTTTCCGTTTATAATCACTATAAGCGTGTTATGGCACCTAAGTCCGAAGATAAGAACGAGGTTGAACTTCAGAAGAGTAACATCATCATGGTTGGACCTACAGGTTCAGGTAAGACCTATCTTGCGCAGACACTTGCCAAGATTATCAATGTGCCTTTCGCTATTGCGGATGCCACAACTCTTACAGAGGCAGGCTACGTAGGTGAGGACGTTGAGAATATTCTTCTTAAGCTCATTCAGAACGCGGATTATGATATTGAGAGAGCTCAGTACGGTATCGTTTATATCGACGAGATCGATAAGATTACCAAGAAGAGCGAGAATGTATCCATAACAAGAGATGTTTCCGGTGAAGGCGTTCAGCAGGCACTTCTTAAGATCGTGGAAGGAACTATTGCCAGCGTTCCCCCTCAGGGCGGAAGAAAGCATCCTCATCAGGAACTTATTCAGATCGATACAAGCAACATTCTGTTTATCTGCGGCGGTGCGTTTGACGGACTTGAGAAGATTGTTGAGGCAAGACTTGACCGCAATTCCATCGGATTTAACGCAGAGATAGCAGATAAGTCTGAAAGAGAGATCGGAGAAGTTCTCAAAGAGGTTACTCCTCAGGATCTTGTTAAGTTTGGACTTATCCCTGAGTTCGTAGGACGTGTGCCTATCACTGTAACTCTCGAGGGACTTTCAGAGGAAGCTCTTGTAAGAATTCTGACAGAGCCCAAGAATGCTCTTGTTAAGCAGTATCAGAAGCTCTTTGATTTTGATAATGTTAAGCTTTCATTCGAGGATGAGGCGGTTCACAAGATTGCCAAGATGGCCTACGAAAGAGAGACAGGAGCGAGAGGACTCAGATCCATTATGGAAAAATCTATGATGGATGTTATGTATCAGATTCCTTCAGATGATACGATCACAGAGTGCGTTATCACCGAGGCGTGTGTCGATGGCGACAGCCAGCCGCTGATCGTACATAACGATTCCAAGAGACTTAAACAGGCTAAATAAAAGTAATCACCCTGCGAGAGCGGAACTTCATTAGATATATATTAGGCTGCCTTTCTTATGAGAGGCAGCCATTTTATTTGTAAAAATATTTGTTACAAAACTTTACAAATAATAAAACATATGTTACAATCTTTTCCATGCTAAGATAACAATTGAAATGCAACGAAAGGAAGAGATAAATATGAAAAGACTTATAGTAGGGGCGGTCGCATTAACACTTGTTCTATGCGGATGCAGTAAAGAAATATCGGATACAGATGAAAATTTTGTAACATCAGAGGCTTCGGCAACAGAAGCTTCCGTAACATCAGAGGCTTCGGAATCTAAATCAACTTCAGAAGCGGCTGCGGATCTAATTGAAGCCGATGCAGCGAAATCAGATGATTACAGTGAAGAAAATGTAAATGATAACGGTGCCATGCAGAACACAGCGAACACTTCTGCGGAAGCCGGTGTACAGAGCAATGCTTCAACACCTTGCGGAGTATATGCAAGAACCATTACGGAACTTTATAAAGGAAAAGAAATTCAATACACATATTATTATGCTTTCCATAAAGACGGAACCGGAGCATATTTTGATGGTGAAGTTGGCGGATTTAAATTTAACGATAAGACAATGACTACCTTCAAAGGCGATACTTATGGTTATACTCTTACCGGAGATCATTTAAGAATAGAGCTTCCATACGGCGGCGGAGAATTTGACAGACTGCCCGGTGATGATTTTGTACTTAACGGTGATTTCTGGGATTATGCAGGAGTATACAGAGCTACAGATAATACAAACAGTAACTATGGCGGCGGTGAAATAGTCGGTGATCTTGAGCTTGACGCTGCAGGAATGATAGAAGGCGGAATGTCTCAGTACACAACACCTGATAACAACCTAATTCCTTATGGGATTCCGGAAAAGATAACTAAAAATGCCGATGGTTCATACCATGTCCAGTTATATTACGTTGATGAAATATCACAGTGCTATTATGAGATTTATCCCAAGGGAGTTATAGCGGAAAGAGATAAAGACTTTGCTCCTGAACTTAAGGATGCCAATTATATAAGAGTTGTAGTGATGGACGGTGGAGTGTATGACGCTGTGTTTGTAGAAAAAGAATATTGATATTTGTCTGATAGATAAAAAGAGATAAAGAAAACCGCGGAGGTTTAGGTGTTTAAACACCTAAAGTTTCCGCGGCTTTTTTATGCTTATTATATTTGTTTAGTTTTCTTCGCCTGCTCCGTTAACTTCAGCAAGAAGCTCATCCATGAAATCATAGATTTCCTGTCTGCCTTCTTTACTTAGGGCTGAGTAAGGGAAGATTCTTACATCTTCGGGAAGTCCCAGACCGTTTCTTAGCATGTTGAGATGCTTTTCTCTCTGTGAATTCTTGATCTTATCAGCCTTGGTCGCTATGATGACGGGCTGGAAGCCCTGATGAACAACCCATTTATACATCTGAACATCATTGGCGGAAGGCTCATGTCTTATATCTATAAGCAGAAAGACTCTTACAAGCTGCCTTGATGTGTGGAGGTAATTCTCGATCATTTTTCCCCACTGCTGTTTAACTTTCTCCGGAACTCTTGCAAAGCCGTATCCCGGAAGATCCACAAGATAAAACTCATCATTGATGTTGTAATAGTTGATTGTCTGAGTTTTGCCCGGTTCCTGTGAGGTTCTTGCGTAGTTCTTACGATTCATAAGACCGTTTATAAGTGAGCTCTTGCCGACATTACTTTTTCCCGCAAAAGCAAATTCGGGATGTATGTTATCGGGAAGAGTACTGGTTATTCCACAAACCGTTTCAAGGTTTACATTCTTAATTACCATTTTTTTCTCCATTACAATTTAATTATCGGTTCTCGTTTATTCTACACTATTAAAGCCTTTGAGGCAAAAACGCGGGTTGACAGGCGTAAATTCATGTGGTACAACTGTACTAGTACAACTAATACACGCTAATAAAAGGAAAGAGGTAAAGGCTTTATGGATATTTTAAAGGTTGAAAACCTGACCAAGGTCTATGGTAAAGATACAACCGAAGTTGTTGCATTGGATAACGCATCATTCTCTGTTGGAAAAGGGGAATTTGTTGCAATAGTCGGAGCGTCAGGCTCCGGTAAATCAACACTGCTTCATCTGCTTGGAGGAGTTGACAGACCTACATCAGGTAAAGTCTTTGTAGATGGAAAATGATGAACTGGCTGTGTTCAGAAGACAGCAGATCGGTCTTATCTATCAGTTCTATAATCTGATCCCAATATTAAACGTAGAAGAAAATATATCCCTTCCATTGTCATTGGATGACCGTGAAGTGGATAAGAAAGCATTGGACAATATGTTGAATCTGCTTGGTTTGGAAAAAAGAAAAAAACATCTTCCAAACGAATTATCCGGAGGCCAGCAGCAGAGAACAAGTATAGGCAGAGCGCTGATCACCGAACCTACAATTGTTCTTGCGGACGAGCCTACAGGAAACTTGGATTCCAAGTCAAGCGATGAGATCGTAGCTCTTTTGAAGAAATCCAATAAAGAATTGGATCAAACGATTATTATGATCACACACAATATGGAGATCGCAAAGGTTGCGGACAGGATCATCAAGATCGAAGATGGAAAAATTGTTGAGGAGGTATGAACATGGACTTACTTAACAAGATTACTGCCAAGAATCTGAAGCTGAACAGGAAGCGAACTATAGTCACTATCATAGGAATCATGTTACTTCTCGGCATTAAGATCGGCTGTGAGAGCCTCCAAGGTATCTCCCATCGATTCCATAAGAAACAGCGCAGGCATCAAGATAAATGCCAAAAAGATAAGATCTCCCAAGATAATAAAAAAACTTTTTGGTATCGGCGGAGAAATATCTTATAAGAACTTAAAGAGAAATAAAAAGAAATACAGGACTACTGTTATTTCAATTGTTGTATCGGTGTGCATATTTATAGCGCTATCAAGCTTTATGGGTATGATACTTTCATCAGTTGAAGATGAGTTGAAAGTATCGGAATACAACGTGTATATGTCATGTTCTTCTTTTGGTGACATGGATAGATACAATAAGTATATTTCAACTACAAAACTTGAGACTATCGATGAGTACACGGTGTTTAGAGCACTGGGATACTATGACAATATCTACGCTGTGGGAGAAGAGCAATACAATAAATATATAAAAGAACTTGGTTTAAATTATGAAGATATCAAAGAAAAAGGAATTTCAATAGGAGACGGACAGGTCGGAGACAAGGTACAGAGCGAAACTTTTGATGAAACACTGCAGATCGGGTATGTAACAGATAAAAAACCTTTTGGAGTCAGAGATATAGATACTCCATGTGTGATCATCAGTGATGAATTGTTTGACAAACTGTTGCCACAGCAACCGGCTGAAATAATGGTTATTTACTATCACTCCACTGATGCTGATAAATTACAGGATGATATAGAAGAATTATTAAGTACCGAAACACATTATTTTTTGAGAAATATTGAAGAGAGTGTAAGACAGAGCAGAGATTTGGTTACCCTTGTTGGTATTTTCTTATATGGATTCATTATAGTTATTTCTTTGATTGGTGTTACTAATATCTTTAACACCATAACGACCAACATGGAACTGAGGAAACCTGAATTTGCCATGCTTAGGTCCGTTGGTATGACTACAAAAGAATTTAACAGAATGATCCGTTTGGAAACCGTCTTTATGGGTGTTAAATCGTTGTTTTTCGGAACAATATTAGGAGCAGCATTATCTTTTGCAATGTATCGTGCCATGTATGGTTCAAATACCTCCGGTACGGCACATGGATACAGCTTACCTATCATCCCCATAATAATAGCTGTATTGGCGGTATTCTTCCTTATCTCGTTGATCATGAATTATTCAATCGGCAAAATAAAGAAGCAAAATACGATTGAAACGATCAGAAATGAGAACATCTGATATAGAGCAAAAGCTCTTTATATCTTGATGTATATATCAGCTAACGAAAGGAGAGAGGCACAATGAAAACAAAAAATGTATTGGCGATCATGACGGCATCTGTAATGATGTGCGGGCTATGGGGGTGTGGTTCCGGAACATCGGATACTTCTGCGACAGAGCTTTCTGTTGAAGCCGTTATCGATGCTTCGGAAAGTGATGCAGATAATACCGGCAATGCAGACAAGACCGATGCGGCGGATTCCGCAGACTCTGAAGTTACGGAGGGAGCAGCTACAGAGACATCCGTGGATTTATCTTCTATGACCGATGATGCTTTTGCATATAACGGCAAGAAGGTATCAATTCTTGATGATGTAGCTACAATCCTTGCTGCACTTGGAGAACCTGAGCAAAAGAATTCAGGTGCCGGTGATATGAATTATTATGATTACGGTACCCACACAGATACGGTGGACGAAGGCATCCTTTTTGTTACATATACGGACAATGGAAAAGAGTCTGCCGCACAGATTGACTTCAATATTCAGGGCCCGGAAACAGCAAAGGGAATTAGTGTTGGAGACAGTAAGGACGATGTCATTGCTTCATACGGTGAGCCAAAAGAAGATAGTGGCAAACCGATCCTCACATATGAATATGATGGTTTTGAGCTTGGCTTCGTAATAAACGAAAACGATAAGGTCAGCAATGTTAATTACATATCTAAGGCATACAAGGAAAGCGGTAAGTAATATCTAAGAAAAAGTGCTATAAAAGGAAAGATTTAAAAAAGGAAATAAAAAAGAAGTTCAATGCGATCCATACATTGAACTTCCTTTTTATTGTAATAATGATAAAACGCCCTGCTTGGACTGGTTGGCCTGAGCAAGCATTGCTTCACCGGCCTGCTGAAGGATTTCATGATTGCGAAGTCTTGTTATCTCGGCGTTCATATCCGTATCACGGATTATAGATTCCGAGTGCTGAGTATTTTCCTGAGCATTTGCGGTGTAATTGTACGCATGCTCGAGTCTGTTCTGTGCCGCACCAAAGCCGGATCTTTCAAGTGATATTTTATCAAGCGCCGCCTTGGTGAGATCGATCGATCCCTGAGATGCTTCCTGTGTAAGAGTGTTTGCGCCGGTCATTCCGATAATGGAAAGACTGAGTGCACTCCAATTTATAGGAATCTGCTCTCCCAATACACCATCGGGGGTTGCCTGTATGATCATTTCTTTTCTCGGAGGAACGATCACAATGTTCATGAAGTCGTATTCATTGACACTATTTCCTCTGAGCGAAGGATTAAAACTTCTTGTGGCGTTTTGGTTAAATGTAAGGTTAAGGTTTACGCTGTCGCCTTTAGCCGCACCGGCTTTATTTATTATATCGTTGTAAGAAACATCATATCTGTAATCAAAAGCACTGAGATTGGACTTGCTGTTGTCAACATAGCTTGAGCTTAAGCTCAATGTACCGCTTGTATGAGAAGTGGTGTCACTTGCAAGGGTTGGAGTGGTTGATTCTTCTGCTGGGATCTGGTGAGCACCGTTTTCAATTATGGCGTTACCCTCGTCAACTCGTTGCCTAAGTTCGTCAAGCTCGGCACCTGTGATCAAGCGGTCGCTCGAATAAGAAAATGTATAGCTTTTTACAGTGTAGTTATATGTTTTGGTCTGAGTATAGTTAGAACTGATATTACGAGTTTCTCCATCCATTGTGCTGTCTCCGAGAGAACCGCTGAAAGCAACATTATAATCTTCACGCCAGGTATAAGTATCAACCCTTTGCATATTGTCGGTTCTGGTTACAGTCATTTCATTTGATCTAAGATAAACTTTTCCGTCATCTGTTTGGTAATAATAGCTTGTCGGATCCGAATAAGTTGTGTTACTGCTTATGGATTTTGGAGTTCCCGTACGCAGTTCATGCTCTGTTTCATTAGTCTTGGTGCTGGCCCAACTGATCTCACCGGTAATACTTGAACCTGTTTGATCGAAGTTACGACCGTATGCTCTTTGCAGAACAAAAGCGTTGTAGTTGTTTGCCGAGATGTTTTTATTATTGTTACTGATGCTGAATCCCAAATTGTTTTCGTTTGTAAGAGATGAATTTCCCGGAGTTACACTTCCGCCAAGATTGGTCTCGTTTATGGCGCTTATAACTTCATCTCTACTCGAAACATCGGCAAGCTTAAAGTTATAGTTGATACTCACGTTATCGAGTGTCTTGTTATAGTTGTATTTTGCATCGGAATCAAAAGTTATGCTGCTTGAGTTGTTGGAATCATTTTCAAGACCCCAGTTGGAAATCGGATAATCTGTACTCTCTGCAGGAGTCCTCGGAACAGGATTACTTGAAATGTTTTTAAAGCTGCCCCATGAGGTTACTCCTGTCGTTGATGTTTCGGTCGAATCATTTCTATCGGTCCTTTTGACAGAAAGACCTTCGGTAGTGGCAAGTATCTCATATTTGTCATCCGCAACATTCTTGTTGGCGTTGGTAACAGTAACGCTATTAACACCATTCGGAAGTGTAAAGATCCTTTTTGATGTTGCAGAAGAAGCCGATATGTTCCAGTATGAAGGCTCGGTGATGCTGTTACCGTTGATGCCTTCAATTATTGAAGAAAGATCGTCGCCTTCTTCTACATCAAAGCTTACTGTGGTTCCGTGATAGTCAAAAGAGTAGGTGCCTGCGTCTGTTCCGTTTCCGCTTATTCCGAGATCCGCCCATGTGGCAACGTCTACATTGTTGACTTTTATACCTGTCTCATCGGCTTTCCACTCATATTTTCTTACGACTTTATCAAGAGATTCTCCCTCTTTAAGGCTTATATGAACCTTTTCACCGTCCCAAAGATCGAATTCCACAGTCTGATCTTTGGTCGAGTTGCCGTTTCCGTCCAGCTCAAGACCTTTTGCGGCTAGCTCATCAAGATTGTATCTGACATTATTAAAGTCCAGACCTCCGATAGTGCCCGGCGCACTGTAAAAGACCTGGATATCATACGGTTCTGTATTGGGAGTAACAGAAGGTGCATAGGGCACCTTAAAGATCTTCATTTCATTAAAAGTAGCGGAA
Organism: Butyrivibrio sp. INlla21; assembly: GCF_900116875.1. Lineage (GTDB taxonomy): Bacteria > Bacillota > Clostridia > Lachnospirales > Lachnospiraceae > Butyrivibrio. The sequence continues at coordinate 10,930 of NZ_FPCC01000005.1, read as the reverse complement.
CCGAAGACTCTTTCAATCTCGTCCTTTATCTGCTGAACTTCTTCATTGACAAATTCTCTGTCCTTGTCGGTAAGAGTGCCGTTGGCACCTTTTACAGAGAGCTCATTGATTCTCTGAAGCATGTCGTGAACTTCGTTGAGATATCCGTCCGCAACCTGAATAAAGCTGATTCCGTCCTGGATGTTCAGCATGTTCTGCCCCAGTCCGCGAATCTGCCTTCTCATTTTCTCACTGATAGCAAGCCCTGCCGCATCATCCGCAGCACGGTTTATACGATAACCCGACGATAGCTTCTCGGCGGATTTTGCTTTTGTATTTGTTGTAATTCCCAGCTGGCGATGTGCAAACATCGATGCCATGTTGTGCTGTATTACCATACATAACCCTCATAATTGAATCAGTGGATACCTCTATTATATATCGGTGAAAGACGTGCGAAATATTAGTTATAAAAAGTTAATAAATCCAAATCTGTAAAAACCGGTAAGTAGTTGTAAAAAGGCGAAAATAGTTGTAATTTTATTTTGAACCTGTAAAAAGATGTAATGGAGATTGAACGGTCATGACCTTTGAACCTCTGGCGGTTGAGCTTGATGAGAGCGGGATTTCAGGCTTTATCAAGCGTTACCATTTTAAGACAAGTGAGAAAAAAGATATTGTGATGCTATATAGGCAGCTTCATCCGAGAGTGCATGCGAGCTTTCACCATGTGATCGAGGGCGAGACCGTCTATGTTGTCGTTACGCTCGGAGATGCCTTCGATAGCTTTCAGGATTCTCTTTTGCAAAAAGGTGAGATCCAAAAGGCGTTTATCGTCGACTGTCTCGGAACGGAGATGCTCTCGATTGCTTACGAAGAGGTTGATAAAAAGATATTCGAAAAGACCGGACTTTACGTGGGAAGCTATGTCTTTGCGGGCAGCGATAAGATGCCGCTTGAAGAGCTTGCCGCAGTAATGAAAAAGCTTGGACAGAAGATTGTAAAGTGCAACGAATCTTTCGTGCTTGTTCCGAAAAAGAGCGTTGTCTTTTCCGCAAAGCTTCATAAAAAGAGAAGCAGGAAGCATTCAGACTGCGAGAATTGCAGCGCGGTCAGCTGTCCCATGAGAAAAGAGCCGGCTAAGAAAATAGCGGCTTCCAAGGATGATGACAAGAGCGGAAAAGGTCTTATCCATCTCTACACCGGAGAAGGAAAAGGAAAGACCACGGCGGCGATCGGACTTGCCGTTAGGGCAGCAGGCGCGGGAAAGAAGGTTGTCTTTTCACAGTTTATGAAAGGCAGGAAAACTTCCGAGCTTAACAGCCTTGAGCTGATTCCGGGAATTACGATAGTTAGAAGCGAGAAGGAGCTTGGCTGGCTCAAACGAGACGACGAGGCGCAGTGCGAGATGTTCCGCGTGGTTCATAACGAGATACTTGATAAGATCGCAGAGCTAATTCAGAACGGCGAGTGCGACGTGCTCATTATGGATGAGATTACATATCCGTTTAACTACGGTGTTATAGATAAAAAGAAGCTTGAAGATATTATCGACAACAAGCCGGATGACATGGAAATAGTAATGACCGGAAGAAACGCCGATGAGATGCTTTCCGAGAAAGCGGACTACATTACCTACATGGAAAAGATACGTCATCCGTACGATAAGGGAATTGATGCAAGGCGCGGAATTGAATATTGAAGATGCTTTGGCGGACCGATTGCTGTATAAAGGCAATTCGGTCTGCTTTTTTATGTGTTGACATTTAAAATAATCGTGTTATAGTTGTAGTAGAACAAATAGAATTAAGTTCCGTCTGCGCGTAAAAAAGGCGAAACAAGCGCATATTCATCTTTTGAGGAGGAAATTATGAATATACAGAAGTTCACACAAAAGTCCATAGAGGCTGTGAGCGGATGCGAGAAGATCGCCGTTGAATACGGAAATCAGGAGATTGAACAAGAGCATCTGCTCTACGCTCTTATGACAATAGAAGATAGCCTTATCTCTAAGCTTGTAGAGAAAATGGGCGTTGATACAGGTTCTTTTTTAACAAGAATCGAGCAAGGAATCGGCAAGAGAACCAAGGTTCAGGGCGGCCAGCCTTACATCGGAGCGCAGCTTAATAAAGCTCTTTTGTCTGCGGAGGATGAGGCCAAGGCACTCGGCGATGCGTATGTTTCCGTGGAACACCTCTTCCTTGCGCTTATTAAGCATGCCAATAAAGAGGTAAAAGAGATCTTTGCTCAGTTCGGTATCGACAGGAACAGATTCCTTCAGGTGCTTTCCGAGGTCAGAGGTAACAGGAACGTGACGACGGATAACCCCGAGGCTACTTACGATACGCTTTCCAAATACGGAACAGAGCTTGTCGAGAAGGCCAAGAACCAGAAGCTGGATCCTGTTATCGGACGTGATACCGAGATCAGAAACGTTATAAGGATCCTTTCAAGAAAGAGCAAGAACAATCCTGTGCTCATCGGTGAGCCCGGTGTCGGTAAGACAGCGGTTGTTGAGGCGCTTGCACAGAGAATCGCAAGCGGTGACGTACCTTCGGCTCTTAAGGATAAAAAGATATTTTCACTCGACATGGGCGCTCTCGTAGCGGGAGCCAAGTACAGAGGCGAGTTTGAGGAAAGACTTAAAGCCGTTCTTGAAGACGTAAAAGGTTCGGACGGAGAGATAATTCTTTTTATCGATGAGCTTCATCTGATAGTCGGTGCCGGAAAGACAGACGGCGCAATGGATGCGGGAAACATGCTTAAGCCCATGCTCGCAAGAGGAGAGCTCCACTGCATCGGTGCAACAACGCTCAACGAGTACAGACAGTACATAGAAAAAGACGCAGCGCTTGAGAGACGTTTCCAGCCTGTAATGGTTGATGAACCTACGGTTGAAGATACCATCAGTATCCTTAGAGGTTTAAAAGAAAGATACGAAGTATTCCACGGCGTTAAGATCATGGACAGTGCGCTTGTAAGTGCTGCAGTTTTGTCTAACAGATACATTTCCGATCGTTTCCTTCCCGATAAAGCGATTGACCTTGTCGATGAGGCGTGCGCGCTTATAAAGACCGAGATGGATTCGATGCCGGCGGAGCTCGATGAGCTCAATCGTAAGATCATGCAGATGCAGATCGAGGAGGCCGCTCTTAAGAAAGAGGACGACAGCCTCAGTAAAGAGAGATTATCCAACCTGCAAAAAGAGCTTGCCGATCTCAAGGAAGACTTTGATACCAGAAAAGCTCAGTGGGAGAACGAGAAGCAGGCGGTTGATAAGCTTGCGGCAATGCGTGAGCAGATCGATACGATAAATTCGGAGATCGCCATCGCGCAGAGAAACGGTGATTATGAGAAGGCCGGAGAGCTTCAGTACGGCAAACTCCCTGCTCTTAAAAAAGAGCTTGAGGAAGCCGAGGAAGCTGCTCACAAGAAAGAAGCCGACACAACTCTTGTTCATGAGCGAGTTTCAGATGAAGAGATCGCGGGTATCATCAGCAGATGGACCGGAATCCCCGTAAATAAGCTTACTGAGAGCGAGAGAAACAAGACACTTCACCTTGCGGACGAGCTTCACGAAAGAGTAGTTGGCCAGGACGATGCGGTTACAAAAGTATCCGAAGCGATCATGAGATCGAAAGCGGGAATCAAGGATCCGAGAAAACCTATAGGTTCATTCCTGTTCCTCGGACCCACAGGTGTCGGAAAGACAGAGCTTGCAAAGAGCCTTGCACAGTCTCTTTTTGACGATGAGAACAATATTGTACGTATCGATATGAGTGAGTACATGGAGAAGTACAGTGTGTCCCGTCTTATCGGAGCACCTCCCGGATACGTGGGCTATGAGGAGGGCGGACAGCTTACGGAAGCCGTAAGAAGAAAACCTTATGCGGTAGTTCTTTTTGATGAGATTGAAAAGGCACATCCCGATGTCTTCAACATCCTGTTACAGGTGCTTGACGACGGACGTATCACGGATTCTCAGGGAAGAACCGTAGATTTTAAGAACACGATCCTTATCATGACTTCCAATATCGGTGCGCAGTACCTGCTCGACGGAATAAGTAGTGACGGAAGTATCAGTGAGGAAGCCGAGAAAGAGACAATGGAGGATCTTAGAGCACACTTTAGACCCGAGTTCCTCAACAGACTTGATGAGATCATCATGTTCAAGCCTCTTACAAAAGATAACATCGGCGGAATCATCGAGCTTATCATAGATGACCTTAACAAGAGACTTGCGGACAGAGAGATTTCCATAAGGCTTTCACAGGAAGCAAAGGACTACGTTATAGACAACGCGTACGATCCGATCTACGGCGCAAGACCGCTTAAGAGATACATTCAGAAGTACGTAGAGACATTGTCGGCGAGACTTATTCTTGAAGATAAGGTTCAGCCGCACGATACGATAGAGTTCGGCGTGGAGAACGGAGAACTCGTAGCAAAGAGCAGCAGAGCATAAAGAAAAAGCTCGCGAAATATAAGAAAAACGAAAAATCCCAAGGGCAGCTTATAGAGGGTAAGCTTAAATGCTCTTGGGATTTCCCGTTTTTGGGTTTATGTTGGTTTAAAGTGCTTCGTGTTTAGGTGAAAAGAATTCTCAAACGAACTGATTTCTTTTCTCGTCATACGTAAAACCTGCGTCTGACAACTTTTTTATAATATTCTCAAGCTCCTGTGCGCTTATGTCCATATCGTCGGCAAGCGCATCAAGGCTGCTATACATGTCTCTTAGCTTCATGTTCAAAAAACTGAATAACATGATCGGATCTTCCGGCATCTTTCCACCTCCGGGAGTGTGATAAGCGGACTGCTCCGCTTCTTTTTTAAATCATAAAATCATTATACCCCAAAACCCAAGATGTTGGGAATGTTTTTTTATTACCACATTATATTGAAACGGCTCATTTTTAAGGTGTATAATAAATGTGAGTTATTGCCTAAAAATAGCAAAGAGAGAATGAAATGCAAGCATCTGTCGATATACACTGTCACATAATGCCGGGAGTTGACGACGGCTCTCGGGATATGGATACAAGTTTAAAGATGCTGGAGATAGCAGCAAGGGAAGGCATCACGGACGTTATTCTTACGCCTCACCATAAGCCACTGCATCACAACGTGAGTGTCGAGCGCAACAAGATCTATACCAAGAGGCTTAATGAAGCGGTAAGGAGCGCCGGCATCGACATCAGATTGTATTCCGGAAATGAAATATATTACAGCGATGAGACACAGAGACAACTCGAAGAAGGAATGATATGTACACTCGCAGATTCAGAGTATGTTCTTGTAGAGTTTCATCCCACCAATCCATACAGAGCTATAAGCAATGCGGTCTATCAGATCCAGGGCGCCGGTTTTATTCCGATAATAGCGCATGTTGAGAGATACAGCGATATAGTGTCACACCCTGCTTATGTGGAAGAGCTTATAAACAAAGGCTGTTATATTCAGGTTAACGCCTTATCCGTCATGGGTAAGTACGGCTTTGGAATAAAGCTTTTTGTAAAAAAACTTCTCAAGAACAGGCTGGTGCATTTTGTCGCTACGGATGCTCATGATACCAAGAGAAGAGCACCGTACATGGCCGATTGCAGATCATATATTCAGAGAAAATACGGCAAGGATTATGCAGACAGGATCTTTTATGAGAACCCTATGAGCGTCATCCGCGGCCGGATAATATAGCTTAGAGCGGCACTGCGCAGGCCCGGTGCGCGGCAAGCATGGAGGAGCATGGACAGAAAAGAAGACATAATTGAAATTAATCTTGGCGAGCTTTTGTCTGTCATATTGGGAAGAGCTTTTTTGATCATCAGCGCCGGACTGTTTTTTGCGCTGGCAGGTCTTTTTGTCAGTAAGTTTGTTCTTCACCCCACATATGAATCGACCACCAAGATTTACATATTGAATAAAGAGGAAAATCAGACCGTTACTTATTCGGACGTTCAGATTTCAACGCAGCTCACACAGGACTACGCAGAGCTCATTAAGAGCAGATACGTGCTTGAAGAGGTTGCGCAGAGACTCAATCTCGTGGACATAACCTATGAAGATCTCGCGGACGTTCTCAAAGTAGATACACCTTCGGATACGCGTATCGTTTCGATCACCGCAAGGGACGAGGATCCTTTGATGGCGATGAAGATCGCGAACTGTATCAGAGAAGTTGCGAGTGAGCACATCACCAACGTTATGGATATCGATGCCATCAATGTTGCGGAGACTGCTAACGTTCCTACCAAGAAAGCTAGTCCCAGAGTCGGAAGATGGACTGTTATCTCGGGATTTTTGGGCGCGGTCATTGTTGCGTTCTTTGTTGTGCTCGGATACCTTCTCGACGATACGATCAAGAGTTCCGATGATGTCGAGAGATACTTGGGACTCAGCACGATAGGCCTTATCCCGCTTTCTCTTGAAGAGCAGGGAAAAAAGAAATCTAAGAAAAAGTAAATTTGTTGGGTAAACAGAAACGGAGATTCTATGCAGAGCGCGAAGCTTCATTTCAGTCAGGCGGAAAACAATTATCAGGTAAAAGAAGCATATAAGACCCTTCGCAGTAACGTTGAGTTCAGCGGACAGAACGTACGGGTTATCTCGGTCACGAGCTGTACTCCGGGTGAAGGAAAGACTACGGTTGCCATGGCTCTTGCGAGAGCTTTTGCCGAGGCTGGCAAAAAGACGATACTTGTCGACGCCGATATGCGTAAGTCAGTTCTTGTCGGACGTTACAAGACAGGCTCCGTAAGGCTTGGACTTACACATTGTCTTGTTGGAAGAGAGAGGCTCTCCAGCGTCATCTGCGAGACCGACACACCCAATCTTTATGTGATATTCAGCGGACCTGTTCCTCCCAACCCCAGTGAGCTTTTGGGTGGAAGGATCTTCAGTAAGGTCCTTGAGAATATGAAGCAGGTATTTGATTATGTAATCATTGATACGCCTCCACTCGGAAGCGTTATTGACGCAGCCGTTGTTGCCAAGCAGTGCGACGGCACGATCATGGTCGTTGAGAACAATGCTATCAGCTACAGATTTGCTCAGAGAGTTAAGGATCAGCTTGATAAAGCGGGAGCCAAGATGCTTGGCGTTGTGCTTAATAAGGTCGATCTTAACGGTAAAGGTTATTACGGTCACTACGGACATTATTACGGCAAGTACTATGGTAAGTATTATGGCAAATATTATGGCAACGGCGGTGACAGTGACAGTAGTTCAATGACAAGACCCAAGGCACCGGAACCCGATATCGGACTTGACGATGATGATCTTGATGAGCTTAATTACCTCGCAGGAGTTACGAGGAAAGACTGATTTGGAGGAGACAAGTGAGAGGAAATATTCTCGGAATATTTTTTACAATATTAAGCGGGGTTCTTGCGGCGCTTATCGTTATCGCTTACGGAAGAAGCGACAAACTAGCGCCTGAGTTTAGATTTTCCGCGGTTGGATTTGTTTATGATTCCAAGACAACAGACAAGGATCTGATACAGGGTGTCAACGCCTACGATTCCAAGGACGGAGACATGACAGGCAGGATCGTTGTCGAAAAGGTTGTTCTTAACAGAGACGCGGAGACAGCGGTTGTTTACTATGCGGTAGCGGACTTTAGCGGCAATGTTGCCAAACAGTCACGTGTTTTTCCCGCAGACATCAGAGATATAGATTTTAACGGAGATTCATCTGAGACTATGGAGGATCCTCTTTTTCCCAATATGGTCCCGGACGGAACACAAGGAGAAGGAGCTGTTGAAGGCGCGAGTGCAGAGGGCGCCTCTACAGATGATCAGGAGCAGTAAATGAGGGGAAAAGGAAAAGTTTTTCTCATTATCTGGGCAGTGTTCATGACGTTTGTTGCGGGTGGACTTGTCGGATTTGAGATAATGAGAGTAATGGGAAAAGCAAATCTGGGTTCCAAATCGGCCACATCGGCGCCGATGATGGGACAGCAAGATCCCAATGTTGTTTCGAATGCAAGCGCGGAATGGCAGGATGACTGGATCACATATAACGGTGATGTATATGATTACAATGAAGATATAATTACTTTTTTAATAATGGGAATAGACAAAGATGATGAAGTTGTCTCGAAGGTATCTGAGGGAGGCGAAGGAGGACAGGCAGATGCGCTGTTTCTTCTTGTTCTCAACCCGCACACTCAGAAGATAAGCATTATAGGCATCAACAGAAATACAATGACCGATGTGGATGTTTATGATGAATACGGAAGATATCAGACTACGGTAGAAGCGCAGATTTGTCTGCAACACGGTTTCGGTGACGGAATGGAAGAATCCTGTGAATATCAGGTGAAGGCGGTGTCCAGTCTTTTTTACCAGCTTCCGATTCACGGCTATGCTGCTATAAATATGAGCGCGATTCCTACGATAAACGATCAGGTCGGAGGAGTTGATGTTGTTGTTCTCGAGGACCTCACAAAGTTTGATAAGACACTGAAAAAGGGCGCCGAAGTTCATCTTGAGGGAAAGACGGCATATCATTACATAAAGAGCAGAGATATACACATATCGGGCTCAAACAGCTCAAGGCTTGAAAGGCAGAAACAGTATATAAATGCTTTTATAAATGCTGCCAGAATTAAGTGCAGTGAAAATAATAATGCTGCAGTGGAGCTTTTTACGGCGATCGGAAGTAAGATGGTAACGAATATATCCGCTGATGAGATCTCATATCTTGCTCCGTATCTTGTATCGTATACGTTTAATGCAGATGACATCATATCAATTGACGGTGAAACTTCCAGAGATGGCAAGTATGAGGAGTTTAGAGTTGATGATGCAAGCCTCTATGAGACTATAATAGATGTTTTTTATGAAAAAATTGATCAAGCAGGCTAATGAAATGTATACGAAAAGACGATATAGAATAATAGAGATGATAGCCGTAAAAGGACTCTTTTTACCGCTGATGGTAGTTTTTCTTATCGGATGTTCACGGAAGGATACAGATGCCGGACGTAACACCGCTTATGAAAAAAGTGCTCTTCCGACGGAGCAGAAAACCGGATTTGAAGACATCAGGAGCTTAAATGAGGATGCTTTTGCATGGCTATACATTCCGGGGACGGATATAAATTGTCCCATTCTTCAGGATTCTGAAGGTGATGATTCTTTTTACAAAAGTCATAACGAGTACAAAGAGCCTGATGAAAACGGGGCTATCCATATCGAGGCTGCAAATCTTAATGACATGTGTGACTTTAATGAAGTCATTTACGGATCGTCGCCTAAGGATGGAACCGGATTTGCGCAGCTCAACAATTTTTTGGATAAAGAATATTTTGATGAGCACGAGTATGTACATGTATATATGGAGGATAACTCCCTTATATATTATATAATTGCCGCTTATATCCGTGATGATACAAAGCTTCTTGCACAGTATGATTTCACATATGCTTCCGGATGTATGGAGTTTATCAATGAGATCTACAGAAAAGGAGATGATTCTAAGATTATCAGGGATGGCTGCGAGACGGGGCTTAAACCCGAACATTTCCTTATTACGCTTACTACGGACAGCATCGATGAACCGGGAAAGCAGACGGTGGTTATCGGATGTCTGATGGGGGACGTAGCCGGGAAAATTGACAGAGATGTTGATTACGGAGATGAAGACGACATTAATATTCAGGCTGAATGGTAACAGAAGGATAATGTTGTTTAGATAAAAGAACGGAGGCAAAAAAATTATGAAAAAGATTCTGGCTCTTACAGTTGCAGGTACACTTTTGGTGACGAGTTCCGTATGTGTTTTTGCTGCGGAGGATACTACCGGTGAGAATACAGTTACGGAGGCAAATTCTGACGTGGATCCCAGCCCGACTATAAAGGGGTTACAAGACAAGCTCAAAAAACAAGAAGAACAGGCTCAGGCTGATAGGGAAAAGGCTGAAAAGGACAAAGCCGAACTAAATCAGAAGATTGGTGAGCTTAAATCAGTACAAGAGGAACTTAGTAAGAAACTTGCCACTCTCGCAAATGATAATAAAGAACTCGAACAGAAGAAAGCACAACTGACAAAGCAGCTTGAATCAACAAATAAGAGTCTTAGCGCAGCTGTTACAGCAAAGGAAAAATACGAAGAAAAATATAAAAATGCGACAGCCGCTCCCAAGAGAAGAGAGACTCCTTCAAGAGAACAGGTGCTTAGCAGAAATAACGCTGTCGGTGACGGAGACGGCGGATACGTTGCTCAGGGCGGACATGTTCAGATCAACGGCGGAAAGAGCAATGTTACATTTACACTTTCAGCTCCCACAGCAGGTGTTCTGAGTTCTGCAAACAAGTATGCAAACAGTGTCGGCGGAACACTTCTTCACTGCGTAACAACAAGCTCACCCGGAGTTTCGTTTAAGACAGCGGTAGTAAATTTCACTATTACCGGCGTAAGTGCAAACGACTCAATTGCAGTATACCAGCTTCAGGGCAAGAATTGGGTTCAGGTAATGGTTACATCCATTACAGATAACCACGTAACCGTAAACCTTACACAGCACGGACCTCTCGCTTTCGTAAGAGTTGCAGCGGTTGCAACTGCAACAAATTGAGATTGATAATAGAAAGCCACGCTTTATGCGTGGCTTTCAGACTGTAGACAAAGTCCACGGCAAATGCTGTGGATTTTTCTTTTAAAAAGTGTCACAAGCCCTGTATTTATCTGGGATTGAGGCACTTTTTATGGTATAATAAAAGTATCAAAGTTGTGGATGGGGATAGCCTTTATGATGACTTCTAATACCGAAAGAAAGCGTGAACAGATGCAGTTTGTGAGCATGGATGATCTGGTACCTCAGGATCACATGCTCAGGCTTATTGATAAAGCAATTGACTGGTCATTCATATATGACCTTGTTGAAGATAAGTATTCATCAGATATGGGCAGGCCCAGCATGGATCCTGTCACACTCATTAAAATCCCTTTC
>NZ_FPCC01000017.1 GCF_900116875.1 Butyrivibrio sp. INlla21 | reverse complement strand
TTTCACACTGCATCATGCGATGCTGTGCGCTTATGCGGTATTATCAGTCGTTTCCAACTGCTATCCCCCAGTATGAGGCAGGTTGCCCACGCGTTACTCACCCGTCCGCCACTAAGAATTTACAAGATTTGACCGAAGTCTCGTCAGCGTAAATTCTCCGTTCGACTTGCATGTGTTAGGCACGCCGCCAGCGTTCATCCTGAGCCAGGATCGAACTCTCACGTTAAAATAATGATTGTTGATCCGGTCAAAACTAAGCTTGGCTTTTGTTCTGTCCGTTAATTTACTAATTTGTTCTGAATTATTCTCTTGGAATTTTTCAGGGTTGCATTACTGTTTATTTGTCAAGGTACTTGTTAATTATGATCCTTACTGATTGCGTAAGGCAACGCAGAAGGAGGGATTTGAACCCTCGCGCCGCTATTAACGACCTGCACCCTTTCCAGGGGTGTCTCTTCAACCACTTGAGTACTTCTGCAAAATAGTTGATTACAACATAAGTATGTTATTAACAGCGTGTTCATAATTAAAGCGGAGCGAAAGGGATTCGAACCCTTGTGGCGTTGCCGCCAAACGGTTTTCAAGACCGCCTCGTTATGACCGCTTCGATATCGCTCCGAGTTAACTTATATCTTACCTCAGATGAGATAACGCTCTGTGCAAGTTGCTATCGCATCTCGCGCAGCGCAAGAATTATATTAACAAAGCTTAGTTCCCATGTCAAGCATGTTTTCAAACTTTTTCAAACTTTTTTTCCGATGTATCAATCAGTGTAAACAACAGAAACGGAATTAAGATCAAAAAGTCCTGCGGCCGATATGTTTCTAAAATCTCCGGGATCATCTACAAGCCCCATACCGTACATGGATTCAGCTCCTTTCAAAGGAACCGTTATTACAAGATCCGATCCTTCGGGCGCAAGCTCCATTGATGAAAGCAGATATTCTCTTGTTGCGTACGCATCCTTCATATCACCGCTTCTGATATCCCAATACGCCAAATAACTCAGTCCTTCTTTAAGCTCGGCCTTTACCGAAGGATATCCGATAAGTGCAACCAGCACACACGCCGCCAAGGCAACATAAGATACAAGATTTGCCTTCTTCTCAAAATGCTCGCACACCCATTGCGCCAAACACATTACAAACAAGATATACATCAGCTTAGCCGTAATCTCATACGCGCATGTTGTACGCATGTTGACCATTGTTCCCTCATGATAGCCGTACGCAATTGGAAACATGGTAAAGAATCTGACAACCGCTGTTCCTAAAAGACTGACAATAAGCCAAACATGACTCATCTCACCGTTTCTTTTTACTTTGACCTTTCTGATAACACATACCGCAAACACAAACGCCAGCATTATAAGAAAGACTTTACTTGTAAAAAGAACCTTATCCTCGGATAAACAACATGTAAACGTATCTCTGATTCCGTCTGCAAGTGTGCTGTGTCCTTCTTTAAGGCCGTCCTCAGATCTGACAAAATTACCGGGTGCAACAACGTTAATGATCGCACCGATAAGTGCAAATACAAAAGGAAGCGCCGTCAACACATTCTTTTTTACCTTATCAAAAGAAAATATGAGAACAGCAAGAATAACGGAACAGTTAAAAGAAGTCAGATTAAGAGATCCGCCGCTTGCAAGAATGGCTGTAAAGCAGCTGAGCGCCAGCACAAGATTCTTCTTAATGCCCTTCTCCATACGCATATATGCTATAAGACAAGCAGCCGTCGCAAAAGAAAGCCAATATTCCAGCGTAAAGTTAAGGCCGCCGGTATACCAGAAAAAAAGCTCTTTACCGCAATCGGTATTGCCCATCGCAAATATCATCGTCGTAGCCGCCAAAAATACTCCGTACGAAGCAAGCTCATCCGACACAACCGCTTTAATAAGCTTGTACAGCATAATCATAAACAACAGAGCATTCAGCGTCATAAAAACATGAAAGCCGGGGTTGCCCCATCTGGAATAAGCCCTGATAAAGCTGACCAAGTAGGTGAAAAGATATGTTCCCTGATTGGTATTGTAGTACTCGCGCGTTCTCACCGCAGCGCCGACAAGCGATGATCCGTAGTCCCTCACAAGGTCTTTTGCTCCGCCTTCAAAACTAAAATCATCCTCGCACAGATATGTGTAGTTGCATGCGATCAAGATCGGCACAATCACACAAGCTATTCCTATTATCAAAAGAAACTTAAAAAGCTTCTCATGTTTCTCTATAAACTTCCCCATTTCGGTTCTCCTTAATTATCCTTATTACCCAATATCGTTTCCGCAACCGCAATATCCTCGGGCGTTGTGATCTTGATATTGTTGTACGAACCCTCTACCAGCCTTATCTTTTGGTCGGAATAATACTCGCAGACCATGGCATCGTCGGTTATGTTTATTCCCTTTGCCATGAGCTCGCCTTCTTCCCTGTCGAGGCGTCTGTACAGCTCGAGTATCGTCTTATATGAAAAGACCTGGGGTGTCTGCACCATCCATACCTTATCCCTGTTGGGCGTTGACTCCGCAAAGCCTTTGTCGTCAGCGATCTTGATGGTATCTTTTGCGGGCATACCCACTACGCACGCGCCGAATTCCTTCACCGCATGAAGCGCCCTCATTATGATATCGTTGTCGATAAATGGTCTTGCCCCGTCGTGGATAAAAGCATAATCGCAGTCGGCGTCCGCCGCTTCAAGTCCGAGACGCACGCTGTGATATCTGTAAAGTCCGCCCTCGACAACGGCTTTTACCTTGTCAAAGCCAAACTTCTCCACGATCTCTTTTTTCACATAATCAACATCGCCCCTTGATACAACAAGCACGATGTCATCTATGATACTCTCTTCAAAAGCCTTTAACGAATAGTAGATGAGCGGCTTTCCGCCGATATCAAGGTATTGTTTTTTTACATCGGATTTCATCCTGCTGCCGCTGCCGGCCGCAAGAACTATAGCTACAGTCTTCATATGATCACCTTCCCGCGTGATAACGCCTCTCCCTGTCTCCCAACGGAAGATTCGGAACAGCGTTTAGATTCAGCCCGAAGCGCTTTCCCTTTTTGTATTCGTAGTAAGCCGCAGCACCTATCATTGCGGCGTTGTCCGTGCAAAGAACGGGCGAAGGCTTGTAGAAACTTATATTATTAGCCTTACACTCTTTTTCCATAAGCTCGCGAAGCGCCGTATTGGACGCAACACCTCCGGCAATGGCCAGAGAGTTTATCTTGTACTCCTTGCAGGCTCTGATGGCGTGACCTACCAGCACCTCGACAACAGCCTTCTGGAAAGAAGCCGCCACATCATTTGCATCAAGCTCCTGTCCCTGCATCTTGGCCTGGTTTATATAATTAAGCACCGCCGACTTAAGTCCGCTAAAAGAAAAATCGTATTCCGCATCGGCTATCTTAGCCTGAGGGAAAGTGAACGCATCGGGGTTACCCTTCTTGGCCGCCGCATCGATCTTGGGGCCGCCGGGATATCCGAGTCCTATCGCCCTCGCAACCTTGTCAAAAGCTTCTCCCGCCGCATCGTCTCTGGTCTGTCCGACGATTTCATACTCGCCGTAGTCCTTAACGACCACAAGGTGAGAATGTCCGCCCGATACGACAAGGCACATGAACGGAGGCTTCAGCTCTTTATTCTCGATAAAATTGGCGCTGATATGACCTTCAATGTGATGCACGCCGATAAGAGGCTTTCCCGTGGCAAAAGAGATTGCTTTAGCCTCAGAAACGCCGACTAAAAGCGCACCTACGAGCCCGGGCCCGTAAGTTACGGCAACTGCATCTATATCATCCAAAGTAAGCTTCGCCTCAGAAAGCGCTGCGCGAATGCAGCCGTTCATCTTCTCAACATGCTTTCTGGACGCAATCTCAGGCACCACGCCGCCATACACCGTGTGAAGCGCGATCTGGGAAGAAATGATGTTAGACAAAACTTCCCTTCCGTTTCGCACGACAGCCGCCGCAGTCTCATCACATGAACTCTCGATCGCAAGGATCGTCACATCCTCATCGCCTACCGAATCGTCCACCTTAATATCTTCTTTTTTATCTTTATCTTTTATCGACATGAAGATGACGCCGTCATCCTCAACGTTCTTGTTTATTTCCATATCTATCCTTCATTTAAATACCAAAACGCCAAATCTGATTCGCTAAAGCATCTCTCAGCGTTTTAAATTGCTTCCGAGCTTCTTAAGAGCCTTCGCCTCTTTTTCCCTGTTTGCGGAAGTAAGGAACTCATAGTCGTCCTTGCTCGTAAGGCACTTTATATCCTCGGGTACAGACACGTCTCCCGGATGGAACAAAAGCTCCGCCTCACTCTCGCCCTTATCCGCAAGCACATCGCCAAGATAAGGAAGGCAAGCCATCACATTTTCATAGAACATGTGACCCGAGAGCATAACTCCCATAAAGAGCTTACTCTTAACTCCCATACGCCTTAACTCTTCGCCGTATTTTCTCTCATTTCTCGCGCTCAGAACGTTTAAAATAAGAGACTTGACTACATTTATGGGCTTAATGTCTTTTACCTTGCCAAAGGCCTTTAAATAGACACCAAGCACTTCCTTGGGGAATCTTATATAAGAAACCTTATAGTCTTCGGCGCCAAGCACATCCATAAGAGCGTCAAACACAACGGGGATCATGTGATAATGAACATGCCCGTCGATCCTGAACTCTCCGTTATTCATATATGGCTCACAAGCCTTAAGCTGTGCTTTTATCTCGGTCGCAAGCTGCTTTTTGTAAAAGAGCCTGATCACCGGAATATAACTTATTATAAGAAGCTTCAAAAATCCGATGTCAAAATTGCCGGCAGCATTGGTGAGTCTGCTCGCATTGCTGCCCGTGATCGGCTTTCCCTCCACGAAGTTCAGGTGCACCGTGATAAGAAGCTTATCCTTAATGTCTTTTATCTCATCCATACAAGCGGATAAATAAGGGCTGTTAGGCATGATGCTGATGCCGTTAAGCGCGCCTGTATGATAGCAATCTATGATATGGCGACTCTGCTCGGGAAAAAGCCCGTAGTCGTCAGCATGATATTCTGTCATAAAATTCTCCCGTCAATTATCGTCTTCATCATTTGGTGCGAGATCCCATCCCATGATCTTCCAGTTTCCCGCATCGTCCTGTCTCATGACATAACGATATTTTAAGATTGAAGTTCCCGAAGTGCCTTTTCTTAATGAATACATAAGATCGACATGGCACATCTTTCTGCCGTCTACCGTGGTCTCATCGATATCCTTGGTAAGCACGACATAATTTGAGATCGAGTAGTCTTCTTTTTTCCTCTCCTGAACCTCATTCCTCATGGACTGAGTGAAGTTGGCCTGATTGGCAAGAAGCTCATCGTCCATAAGCCCCGAAAGAACAGTGATCATCTTAAGCTCCTGATCTGCGGAATAAGTCTCTCTGTAGAGAATCTGCATGGTCTTGGCATAGAGCTCAACAACCTTCTTGGGATTGGCAGGATAGTTCTTATCAAGATTGGTCGTTGTTATCTCATCCACCGATGAAAGCGCATAACTCTCGTCATACTTAGGCTCTTTTTCCTTGTTTCTTGTTAAAAGAAGATACATTCCAAGAACGATAAGAGCTGCAAAAAAGATCAATACCACCGACTTGATAACTGCTGATTTTGTACCGTTCATCTCATTTCCCCCTCTAGCCTTAATCTTCAAATCTAAGTGTCACGCTGCGGCCGTCCTTAGCGGCAACCGTCTTATCAAATATCTTTTTGGTCTCAGGTAAAAACTCCTTCGGATTAACAAGCGACGGGCTGTAATGCGTAAGCCACAGCTCTTTTACGCCCGCTTTCCTTGCAAGATCCGCTGCCTCGTAAAACGTCATGTGCTTGTGCTCACGTGCCTTCGCGATCTTGTCTTTCTCTCCGTACATTCCCTCACATATGAAAAGATCTGAATCTTTCGCGTTATTAACTATGCTGTCCGTAGGTCTTGTATCTGTCGTGTAAGTAAGCTTGATGCCCTTTCTCTCTTCGCCGAGCACCATGTCGGGCGTATAGATTGTGCCGTCATCAAGCGTTACCGTATCACCCTTTTGCAGCGCATTCCAATACTTCCTGTCAATTCCGGCCTCGGTTGCGGCCTCAACATTGAACTTACCCTGTCTTCTAAGGCTCATAGTATAGCCGTAGCAGATAACGTTGTGATTAACCTTAAACGCTTTAATCGTAAATTCCGGATTTCCTTCAAGTTCAAAAGAGACCTCGTCTCCCGTAAGTTCCTTGAACTTAATCTCAAACGGAAGCTCGGGAGCAATGACTCTGAGCGAATTCACAACTCTTTCAAGTCCCTTGGGGCCAATCATCAAAAGCGGCTCCGTTCTCTCGGCATTTCCCATTGTTAAAAGAAGTCCCGGCAGGCCGCTGATGTGATCTGCGTGGTAATGAGTAAAACAGATAACATCTATGGGCTTGGAGCTGATACCCTTCTTCTTCATCGCGATCTGGGTAGCCTCTCCGCTATCTATCAATATTCCTCGTCCGTTGTACTTAACAAAAAGCGAAGTAAGTAAACGGTTTGGAAGCGGCATCATTCCGCCGGTTCCAAGCAAACAAACATCTATCATAAATCAGTTCCTTTTCCAATATATTACAGCGTCTTCTTTTGGCTCGTCGTAGAATCCGGGTCTCACGCCCTCGCTGACGAATCCAAGCTTCTCATAAAGTCTTATGGCAGCGGCATTTCCTGCTCTTACTTCAAGAGTATAGTTCTCGATGCCGATCCCTTTTCCTCTTTCAAGAAGCTGTTTGACCATCTTATAGCCGACGCCCTCTCTTCTGCAGTCGCCCGAAACGGACACATTGGTAACTTCACCGTCACCCGACACATTTCGAACTCCGCACAGTCCCACTACTCTGCCGGCTTTCTTTGCAACAAGATATATCGTGTCATCAAGAGAAAGCGCTTCAAGAAGCTGCTTCTCCGACCATGCCTCTTTTCCGAGATAAAGAGCTTCCAAAGCCGCGGCATCGGAAACATCTTCCGCCGTCATCTCGCTGACTCTGATTATTCCCGGGTTCCCCCGCTCTTTGGATTTCTTTTCCGAAGCGGAAGAATTGGTTCCTTTCTCGCTTGCTTCCCTCTCTGCCTGAGAGAGTCTCAGATATTCGGGAGCAAAATCATCTCCGCTTATCATCCGACCTTCATTTGCATACTGAATCGCAAGTGCAGCAAGAGCTGCCGCATTCTGCCTGTTCTGATGGAAAGGAGCAAGTGAATACGGAACCTTTATAAGCTTATCCAGCTTGTCCCTGTAAACAGGAACTCCGTCGCCTAAAAGAACTACGGGCTTTCCGATCGCATTGATCTTCTCCGCAATATCTTCAACTGATGTCGCCATCTGCTCGTTTATAACCTGCATCTCAAAGGTCTGCTCGCAGCTTTCGCCCTCACCCTTGCAAGGCACAAAAGTATAAAGGCCGGTATACACCTGGCCCCTTCTGGCATCCATCATAGGACATATTATCTTTTCAACTCCGTAGAGATTATATGCTATGCCGTCAACGGTAGGTATCGGGATGATCGGCTTATCGAGCGCAAGCGCAAGTCCCTTGGCTGTTGCACTTCCTATGCGCAGTCCCGTAAAAGAGCCGGGCCCCATCGCCACAGCTATAGCATCGATGCTCTTAAGATCAAGGTGTACCTTTTCCCTGATGTCATCAAGCATCGGCATAAGTATCTCTGAATGTGTAGTTTTATATTGTATCGAAAACTGTGAAAGCAATATGTCGCCGTCCGAAACTGCGACAGCTCCCACAAGTCCCGATGTATCAATTGCAAGTATCTTCATTTTTCACCTGGAAGTCATTGTTATAAGGCGATAGTCGAAGCCTTTTTCAAGGTTCTTCTCTATCACGATCTCGGTGTAGTGCTCGGGAAGGATCTCTTCAATGAGGTTCGCCCACTCTATGAAGCAGACGCCGTCTCCGTAAAAATAGTCCTCATAGCCGATCTCATCCATCTCGCTGACGTCACCTATTCTGTATACATCAAAATGGTAAAAAGGAATTCTGCCCTCGTCGTACACCTGTAATATTGTAAAAGTAGGGCTGCTAACAGGTCCGTGTATCCCAAGTCCCGCCGCAACACCTTGCGTAAGAACCGTCTTTCCTACGCCTAGATCGCCTATCAAAGTATAGACCATTCCGGGAGTTGCATTCTCTCCGATTCTTTTACCTATATCAAAGGTTTCCTGCGCACTGAACGTCTCGTGCCTAGTAACTATCTCCATAATGTCCTCTCGCTTATCATAATACACCACTTTTAATATACCATTGTTAGTGGTGTATGGCAAAAACATGTAAAAAAAAGAAGCCGCTTAGGCTTCTTTTTTGTTATTATTCTGTGCCGGCTTATTGAAACCGTGTTTAAGTATCGGGCTGAGTTTCTTGTATACCAAGAAAGTAACTATACTATCAACAACTCCCTTTAAAAGGTTAAAAGGAGCAACTGCGAAAAGGCAGAACGTAAGCAGATTGTTGATGGCGGGATTGATCTCCGCACCCATACCTATAAATGTATCAATACCGCTTCCCCACATAGCCGCAAATGTAGGAAGAAGGAAATAAGCATTAAGCAAAGAGCCGGTAACTGTTATACAAAGCGCACCGCAAAGACAACCGAGAAACGCCGTCTTACGTGTCTTTTTAAATCTGTAGATGATCGTTGCGGGAAGAACAAAAGCAGCACCGACAACAAAGTTTGCTATTTCTCCGACAAAAGCTGTATTGGTTCCCTGGAAGATCAAGTTCATAAGAACCTTGATGAATTCGATCATGACTGCTGCAAGAGGTCCTGCCGCAAATCCACCGATGAGTGCGGGGATATCGCTAAAATCAAACTCATAGAACGAAGGTGCAAACGGAAGCGGGAATTCAAAAAGCATAAGTCCGAAAGCTATAGCCGAGAAAACACCTATGATTGCAAGCTTCCTTACATCAAGGACTCTTGTGTTATCACCCTGTTTTATCTTTGCGATCTTTTCAAAAAGATAAGCAATGACAAAAGTCAAAAGAATAATGACCATAAGCGCACCAAAACGCGCGAAGTCGGTCATGATGTTGGTTATAAGTTTCATACATTCTCCTTTTTTCGGGGAAGGAAAAAGAAAAATCCCCAAAGCCAAAAAGACTTGGGGACAATAATCGAGCATAGCAAACATCTTGCATTCTTCTCTCATCCAGACTGTACTGTCGGTTTTGGAATCTCACCAAATCAGCCGCCTAAGCGGGTCGCGGACTTTACCGCCGGTTGGGAATCTCACCCTGCCCCGAAGAATTATTTTTTCTAGAGTTATGTTAGTCCCAATAGCCAAAAGTGTCAATCAAATTTTTCTCAATTTCGCAAGCTTTTTTGACAGTCGAAAAACCGCTAATTGTTTGACAAACACTGTGTGCAAAACTATAATTTACTTATCACTATTTTGTAGAAATGTGCCGCTATGAGGATTATATGAAGAGAATTCTTACCAGGCAGCTTGCACCCGGAATGGTGCTGGCAAATGATGTTCATACTTTTGACTCCACTACTACACTTTTGGAAAAAGGAACCGTTCTTGACGAGAAAGAAATTGCAAGACTTGCGTTTCATTCCGTTATCGATGTTCTTGTTGAAGATGACCTTGTTGAAATTTCATCCGAAGACTCTACTCCAAACGCGGGGCTTTCTTATTCTGAGCGCATCAAACAATCCCCTGAATTTATTGAATTTAAACACGACTTTGAAGAGTGTGCCGCCAATTTCGAGCACACGATAAAAGATATTTTGGCCAACAACGAAGACCTCAACATAAGCGATATGACAGCTCCGATCTATGGTCTTCTTGAAAAAGAACGCACGGCATCGGGCGTATTCGATATGCTCCACAACCTAAGGACCTACGATGACGCAACTTTTACTCACAGCATAAACGTTGCGCTTATCTCAAACATACTTGCACAGTGGCTAAGGTGGAGTGATACAGAAATAGAGGTTGCAACTCAGGCAGGTCTATTCCATGATATCGGAAAGATATTGATCCCCGAAGCGATCATAACAAAGCCCGCCAAGCTCACACAGGATGAATACACAATAGTAAAGACTCATCCGATACAGGGCTATCAAAGCATAAAAGATCTGGATATCAGCGCTCATGTAAAGAATGCCTGCCTCATGCATCACGAAAGATGCGACGGCTCCGGATATCCTTATCATCTTCAGGGACCGCAGATTGATAAGTTCGCCAAGCTCGTTGCCATCGCAGATGTCTATGATGCAATGACAAGCGCAAGATACTACCGCGGACCGCTGTGTCCGTTCATCGCTATATCAATGTTTGAAGACGAAGGCTTCCAGAAATATGATGCGGAAATGATACTTGCCTTCCTGACAAACATAGTAAATACCTATATCCTTAACACCGTAAAGCTCAACACCGGCGAAGTCGGTGAGATCATCTTCATCAACAAGATGAAGCTCTCACGCCCGACGATCAAGGTGGGCGATGACTACATCGACCTTTCCAAATGCCTGGGAGTATATATAAAAGAGATCATCTAAATACTTTCAAATACAAAACCCCGACAGGTAATCCTGCCGGGGTATCTTTACGCCATTTTATTCTGACCTTATTAGGCATTTTTTAATTTAAACTTCTGTGTATCATACTCGCTGTCGACCTTCTCGATCTGAGCACCGAGTTCGCGGAGCTTAAGATCAAAGTCTTCATAGCCTCGCTCAATGTAATGAATATTCTCAACCGTTGAGATACCCTCAGCTGTAAGAGCCGCGATAACAAGTGCAGCACCTGCTCTAAGGTCGGGAGCCGAAATAGCTGCTCCTGTGTACTTATCTACACCTTCTATGATAGCCGTGCTACCCTCAACCTTGATGCTTGCTCCCATACGTGTGAGTTCATCAACGTATTTAAATCTGTTCTCAAAAATGCTCTCGGTAACAATACTGATACCACTTGCAAGTCCGAGCGCAACCGCGATCTGTGGCTGCATATCCGTAGGAAATCCCGGATAAGGAAGCGTCTTAACATGAGTATTGTTAAGTCTCTTGGTCGCCACAACTCTGACCGCATCGTCAGACTCATGAATCTGGCATCCCATCTCAACAAGCTTGGCGCTGATAGATTCCAAGTGCTTGGGAATTACGTTCTTTATAGTAATATCACCCTTTGTTGCAGCCGCAGCAAGCATAAATGTACCTGCCTCGATCTGATCGGGAATGATCGCATATTCCGTGCTGTGAAGCTTCTCAACACCCTTAATCCTGATAACATCAGTACCTGCGCCCTTGATATCGGCACCCATACTGTTGAGGAAGTTAGCCACATCAACTACGTGAGGCTCCTTAGCCGCATTCTCAAGGATGGTCTTACCCTCTGCCATACAAGCCGCCATCATGATATTGATGGTAGCTCCGACACTTACTACGTCGAGATAAATATGGCTTCCGACAAGCTTATCGGCGTGAACATCAATTATTCCGTATTCGATATTGACCTCTGCACCAAGCGCTTTAAAGCCCTTGATATGCTGGTCCATAGGGCGAAGACCGATACTGCATCCTCCGGGAGGAACAACTCCGGCCTTTCTGCATTTACCAAGAAGCGCTCCAAGGAAATAATAAGAAGCTCTGATCTTCTTGATATATTCGTTATCGAAGGTATATCCCTTGATCTGTGAAGCATTGATCTTAACGGAATGTGCTCCGGTCCTATCAACAATGGCACCGGCGCTCTCTATGGCCTGAAGCATGACATTGGTATCAGCTTCATCAGGCATATTTTCTATAGTAACGGTCTCATCTGTCATAAGTGAAGCAGCGATGATAGGTAATGCAGCATTCTTAGCTCCGCCTATCTCCACCTCACCAACGAGAGAATTGCCGCCTTTTATCACATATTTTTCCATATGCAGCCTCTCTGCTTGGTCTAAGTATTGTATGAGAAAAAACATACTCAACCAAAATATATTAATAGCACATTACCATACCCCTGTCAAAAAAGTCGGTATGAACAGCCATAAGACCGCCCATACCGATCAAATACCTTTAATTAAGAAGATTAAGCGGATTTACCTGTGATCCGCCGACCAGGATCTCAAAGTGAAGATGAGGTCCGGTCGATACACCGGTATTACCGGAAAGAGCTATCTTTTGTCCCTGATCGACACTCTGTCCCACCTTAACGAGTACCTTGGACAGATGGCCGTATCTGGTCTCTTTTCCGTCAGGGTGTCTGATATATACGCAGTATCCGTATCCGCTTCCCCATCCGGCTCTCGTAACCGTACCTGATGAAGATGCCATGACTGCTGTTCCGACAGGTGTTGCCCAGTCGACTCCCTTGTGGAAAGAGCTTGCTCCCTTGGTAGGTCTGTTTCTCTTACCGAATCCGGAAGTAAGTCGTCCGCCGGAAATAGGCTTAATATATGTAGGAGGCACAATTGTTCCTCTCTCAACGATCTTGGGAACTGCCTTATATGTAATCTCTTCTTTTTCTATCTCGGTGCCCGTAACGTCGCTATTTGTATAGCTTCTCTTAGCAACAACCTTACGGTGTCCTGCAGAAGGTTCCTGAAGGACCTTGGTCTCTGTCGTATACCAGGAATCGTTATCGACATACTGAACTTCTGCCTCGTAGTCTTCCTCGTAGTACTCCTCGATAGTATAGTTGACGGAAAGCAAAGGCATAGGAACATTAACCTTAAGCTCATCGCCGTCTCGGATCATAGTATTTTCATCATTGAGAGTCTCATTCATCTTAACGAGATCATCAACCGACAGATTAAACTTCTCCGCAATTGTTCCAAGTACATCACCTCTTTGAACCTCGTAGATCGTCGGTGTCTCTTTATCCCTGGTAACTTCTTCTATCGCTGTATTCAGATCGCTGATCTCCTCATCGGGAAGATAACTCTCAACGATCTCAACCTTGTCTCCAAAATCAATGTCAATAAGACCGAGCTTGTAATCAGAGAAATCCTTATCATACGCAAGAGGCGCAGCCTTGTTGAACTCCTCGGTAACAAAGGATGAAAAACCTGCCTCAGGCATTTGATTCTCGGCACTTTCTTCTTCCTTCTGCGCTTCCTCTTTGTTGACAACCTGCGGAGTAAGGACATTAACTTCTCTGGTGGGATCCAAGATAAGCTTGACGTCAAACTTCTGCTCCTCGTCGTATTTGGTAATAGACGAATCAAGGAGCTGCATAACCTCTTCTATGCTTGAAAGATTGATCGCAAATTGATTGATCTTTATAGAATAAGCCCTGTTAAGGGTAGACTTCTTGTTCTTCTTAAGAATGTCCACCATCTTGTGAGCCATTGAATCCGTGGAATCCACTCCGCCCCAGGTGACGTTCTTGCCCTCGATAGTCATGTCGGAGTCTGAAAGAGTAAGCTCCTCTGTTCCGACCGCGAACAGTCTTCTCGCCTTTCTGTAAGCGGCATACGCATCACCTTTGGAGCCTGCGTGTCCTACAACAACGTCATTAAGCTTGACGGTAAAGTAGTTGTTGCCACCCTTGCGATAAGTCACCATGCTGGGCATGAACAATATCCACAGCACTATTACAAAAAGAGCGCTGTGCAAAAACCATATTTTAATCTTATTGTGAAAAACTGTATTTCCAAACTTCATAACAGTAAAAAAATCTTTCCTAATTTAGTCAAATAATCCCCAGGAGTCTCAAAACATTAATAATGAGATCCGCTGCTGAAATAATAAGAGTGATAATAACAACGGGCATAAGACCGCCGTTCTTATTCTCCGAAATGGCGGTAACCGTTTCAACTCTTCTCTCTATTTCCTTAAGTTCTTCCATCGTCTTGTTGCCTGATTTCTCAACCACGGCCTGAACATTACGATAGGTCTGAACACCTATATCATGAATCTTCTGATCATTCTGCGAAATCTTGTCCTTGATATCTTCGAAATCCTCGGAATAATCCCTGTTCTGCTTCATATACTCATCAAGCTGCTGTCTGTAATCCTTGTCATTATTCCTGATCTCTTCAAGCTGACGTCTGTACTGCTCGGCTTCCTGCTTAATACGCGCTGCCTCTGCAGTCTCTGCCTGTGAATTGGCTCTGATAAGGTCCTGAGCACTGATCTTTTCTGCGATTTTGTCCATTATGCTATCCATGACTTTTCCTCCAAACACAAAGCACATCTCCCCTCATTAGCGTACAATATAGCTTAACATTTATTGTGCAATTTAGACAAGATGATATTAGAAAAAAGAGCTTCATTATGCACTTTTACCCTTTATTCATACCGCGTTCATACTTTGTTCACATTCTCCATGTATATTATTCTTACAGCCGATGAACAAGCGGCAAACCTAAAACAAAAGATAGATTTTTTCATAATAGGGTAGGTGCGGAAACGTGTCTACCCACTCCTCATGTTATGGGGATTTTTTTATGCCCCATTTCGAGTCTTGACTCAAAAGAGTCCGTCTCACATTTCCTTTCTTCCCTCAGATATCGCCTGAATTTCATCATTAAGCGACAACATACGTGCATCGAGATCCGCTACCATTCTTGCGCACTCGTATAGCTCTGAATTGATGTGGGCCGGAGCCTTTGATTCGAATTTATACTGAATCTTGTGCTCGAGTGAAGCCCAGAAATCCATCGCTACGGTTCTGATCTGTATCTCAACTTTGACGTTGACTATCCTGTCCGAAAGATAAACAGGAATGGAAACTATCATATGATAGCTTCTGTATCCGCTCGCCTTGGGATTCATAATATAATCCTTGATGGTAAGCACCTGGATATCCTTCTGATTGCTGATCATCTCGGCAATCCTGTATATATCGGAAGTAAATGAACAGATAATACGAATACCCGCGATATCATTGACATAACGCACCATATTGGCTATGGTCGACTCGTATCCGTTCCTTCTGAGTTTTTTAACTATGCTCTCAGGCTCTTTCAGCCTGAACTTAATGTGCTCTATGGGATTATATCTGTGAACCTCCTGAAACTCCTCATTGAGGATCTCAATCTTGGTCCTTATCTGCTTAAGCGCAGAATTATAGAGAAGATTAACTTCTTCCCAGGAGTTTATATCATCAGATATATTAATATTGCTTCCCGCAAGATCCAATTCCATCTTTTTCTCCAAGTACTACTTCCAGTACTCTTTATTCATTGAAAAACCAATTACCAGTTTCCGGGGAAGCTTCTTATAATTTCTTCCCAGTTTGTATCCAAGCCATCTGAAACCGCACATGATCACATAATCGGGTATAAGATACGGCTTACCGATGTTCTTGAAATGATCGATGGTCTGTCTGACCATTTTTTTGCCCTCAGTCTCCGACTTGATCGCACCGAAGATCTCCGGATGATCCGTCTGTGAAACACCGAGATCAAAGTTCCTGTGGAACTGCTGCATGTACGTATAGTTGTGAGAATGAATGACACCCGCCTCAGGAACATACATGATCGCATATCCCATCTGACAAGCCGTTCCGGCATACACCATATCCTCGTTAAAAATAGTCTTATGGGTAAATCCGCCTATCTTGTCATAGACTTCTCTTTTGTACATGGCACATACATTGGAACAAAAATATGTCTTGATCCCAAGCCTCCCAACATCCTTCTGAGTCTTCTTCATAGGCTCGTTCGGATAATTGAACTTCCTCGAATATCTCTCGGCAAGATTGCAATCCGATTTGGGATACTGTCTTGCATAAGCCGCAGCCGAATCACTGTCAAAAGACTTAACGAGACTCGATATAAGTACCTTGTCCCTTGGAAATGCATCCTGAGTCATCATGAGAAAGAACTCTGCATTTGAAAGAGAGACTCCGAGATTTCTCGTCTCGCCGTGATCAAACTCTTTTTTGGATACATGCCTCACTATGATGTTGTCAAATTTCGCAGTAATATCAACACCCGATTTTTCTTTTAACTCGTTCCAGTACTTCTCTTCCGTATTCACAATGATGATGTGCTCGGGAGAATGTGACTGCTTCTCGAGATCCTCGATCAGGGTAAAAAGAGATATATCAGGTTTGTAAGTAGGTATAATTACATCAACTGTTTGCATCGCTAACCTCGAACGCAAATGATATTGGATAAAAAAGGGGCGTGCTCATACAGAACCCGCCCCTCAATAACCATGAGTTTAATTATTCTCAGTTCACGTACGCACTTGTATCTGACTTAATCTTATCACTGTATTTCTGAACATCAGAAGATATCTCATAAGCAGAGTCTTCAAACAAGAACTCGTGGAGCCACTTAACGTTGCTGTCAAGGTCCTTGGGAACTACGCAGCTACCCTTCTTACCGATAGTACCTGTAGTACGCATGCTTTCCTCAGGGAATCCGTTGTTGTCTACAACATTGTACTTGGTAATATTCTTAAGAAGTGCAATGATATCAACAAGATCAAGTGAAGTATATGTCTCATTGAACGCCTTATTTGCTATTT
Organism: Butyrivibrio sp. INlla21; assembly: GCF_900116875.1. Taxonomy (GTDB): domain Bacteria; phylum Bacillota; class Clostridia; order Lachnospirales; family Lachnospiraceae; genus Butyrivibrio. The sequence goes on along the minus strand of NZ_FPCC01000017.1, from coordinate 62,032 downwards.
CCTCAAGCTTGTCGGGGCTCATACCCTTAGCTTTCTCAAGGCAAGCCATAAGCACTGTTCTCTGTCTCTCGGCACGCTTAAAGTCATCACCCTTTGTATATCTGATACGGCAATAAGCTGTTGCCTGAAGACCGTTAAGTGTCTGCATACCTGCTGATTCTACGGGCTTGTAATCCATCTTGAGCTCTGTAGCCATTGATGCCTGATAGTTATTAAGGTGAGTGATCTCATCCTCTGTGATCTCGATCTCGACACCGCCGAGAGCATCAACTACATCAGTAAGTCCTCTGAATCCGATTGTAATAAAGTCCTTGATATCAAGGTCAAGGTTCATATTAAGCATTGAGATAGCCTGCATGGGGCCACCCTCTGCATATGCCGCATTACACTTGGTATATGAATCGTTACTGAGGTTAAGATAAGTATCACGGTAAACAGAGCAAAGCTTGATATCGCCTGTCTCATTATTGATTGAAGCGATAATGATCGTATCCGATCTTGTCTTCTTGGTAAGCTGTCCTTCACGTGAATCAACACCAAAAAGTGCGATATTGGTATAACCCTTCATCTGCTTATTGGTTGCAACGTTCTCACTGATTGACTTGGAAATTGCTTCCTCATCAAGGTTAACCTTACCAACCTTGGTAGCACCCATCTTTACAAAGAAGCTGTAAGCAAAAACAACCAATAAAGCTGCTACAAGTACTTCAACTACCAGTAAGACAAGAGCCTTGTTGTTCTTCTTTTTACCTGAACCGTTTCTTGAGCCGCCTCTGCGAGCGCCTCCTCTTGATGCAGAACCGCCTGCTCTTGATGCACTTCTACGAGATGAAGCGTAATCATCACGCTCATCGTATGATCTTCTTCTAACGGGCCTATCCTCGTAATCATCATATCTGTCTGACGATCTTCTTACAGGTCTGTCATCTCTATATCTGTCATCTCTTCGAGTAGGTCTTCTGCCATCTCTGCCATAAAATTCATCGTCTCGATTTGACATTTTTATTTTCTCCTATTCCCAACTTTCCTAATATTTGCGCTTAAAGTGCAGCGCACACCCCATACATTTTGCCACAAAACCCAAAATAATACAAGTGCTGTAACAGTATTACTGTTACAGCACTTGAAAATATCATCAATATGCGTTCTTATTACCGTGCAAAAACGTACCTATTATTATCTTTATGTCGAATGCCATCGACCAGTTCTCAATGTAATAAATATCGTAATCAATTCGCTTGCGGATAGAAGTATCTCCTCTGTATCCGTTGATCTGCGCCCAACCGGTAAGTCCCGGACGAACCTGATGCTTGACCATGTAGCGAGGAATCTGCTCCTTGAATTTCTCGACAAACTGCGGTCTCTCGGGTCTTGGTCCGACAAGGGACATCTGACCGAATAATATATTAAAGAGCTGAGGAAGCTCATCAATATTCGTTCTTCTAAGGAACCTTCCGACATTGGTAACTCTCGGATCACCCTTGGTCGTCCAGCCCTTCTTTTCCTCTTTTTCCGACTGAACCTCCATGGTTCTGAACTTATACATCATAAAGTTCTGACCGCCAAGTCCCACTCTCTCCTGCTTGAAGATAACGGGTCCCTTGCTTGTAAGCCTGATGGCAATCGCTGCGGCGAGCATCGGAAGTGCAAAAATAATGATCGCGATAATGGAACCGATGATGTCGACAACTCTTTTACAAAGCTTATTAAACGAGTTGGTAAGCGGCACGTATCTGATATTAACAACCGGAAGTCCCTGAACATCCTCAGTAAACGGATTGCTGGGGAAAAGAGATGAATAATCCGGAATGAACTTGGTGTGAACGCCCGACTTCTCGCACTGCGCAACAAGCTCCTCAAGTCTGTCGTAATCATTAAGAGGAAGCGTTATGGTGATCTCGTCGTAGCTGTGCTTCTCAAGATACTGTGCTAGCTGATTGATCTCTCCGATTACCTCGACGCCATGATAGCTGGTTCCTATCGGCACAAAATCATCAAGAATTCCGGAGATCACATAGCCCCACTGAGGATTATCCAAGATCCTGCTGATATAGCCTTCCGCAGCCCTTGAATAGCCGACAAGAAGGATATGCTTGAGGTTATAGCCCTGTTTTCTTATAAAACGCAGGAATTTACGCAGCATCATGTGCGCAAAAGAAGTTGTCGTCGTATTAAGCACGAAGAAGATAGCCATCATTCCTCTGGAGAAATGAACCTGCTTATAAAAGAACAAAACAAGCCAGAATGCGATCATTCCGATGATATTGGCCTTACCGATATCAACGATCTCATTCCACAGTCTGCGCGCTCTTCTCGAAGTGTAGAGCTGTACCATGTAGTAAATAAAGATATAGCCCGGCACCAAAAAATACAGCGCCATAAAATATGTGCGCATCGGAAGAATACCGGTCTTTGGCCTGTCGCCCCAAAATACTTCAAATCTCAAAAAATATGCGACAATATAAGAAGCCGCCACCAAAAGTGCGTCGACTATTACATGCGCTCTGTTAAGATGTACCTGATTATCCTTTATCATGCACCAGTTGCTCCAAACCGCCTTGCGATATTGATCCACAGCTCAAGCTGCATCTTCACGCACCCCCGCAGTTCTTTCTTCCCGAAACTAACTTTCTTCTCTGTATTTTTAAATATCTTGGAAACGCCCTTACGTAATCCCTTAAGATGCGCTCTTCCAAGCCCTCTCTTCGTATAAAAAGCATGCTTGATCAAAATGCCTATGACAATAAGCGGCAGATTGATAAGTATCTGCAAAAACGGCATGTTCTTATACATTAAGTATAAGTTATTCGCGGCTGTAAGTTCAACCTTAAAAGAATTGTACCTCGAACCGCTGCTGCCGCTACCTTCATGATATACAACCGCCCCGGGCTCGCATATATTCTCATAGCCCTTGAGCCTAGCCCTGTAGCCGATATCAACATCCTCAAGATAGCAAAAATGCGCTTCGTCAAAAAGCCCGACCTTATCTTCCGCAAAAAGCGATCTTCTGTATAAAGCCGCCCCTGCGCAAGCACTTGTCAAAAGAGCTTTCTTCTTAAATTTACTCTCATCCTTATCGCGCCCTGGTGAAAACGCCCATCCGAGCGCACAGTAATAATCTCCGCTGTCGTCGATAAGCTCCGGATGCTTCATCTGAAGCATCTTGGCCTGAACCGCAAAAGCTCTCTTGTTCTTTTCCATGGAAGCCACAAGAGCCTCGATAGCGTGCTCATCACAGACCGTGTCATCATTAAGAAGGAAAACATACTCCGAATCCGAAGCCTTGATTCCCGTATTTACCGCACACGAAAAACCTGTGTTTTTAGGTAGATCGATAAGCTTAACCTCAGGAAACTCTCTTCGAACATAATCCGCGCTTCCATCCGTCGAGCCGTTATTGACAATAATAACATCAAAATCCTTAAAAGTCTGCTTCCTAAGACTCTTAATACATGCTCCGATAAACTTTATGCTGTTGTAACACGGAATTACCACGCTGACTTTACTCATATGTCATCCTCAATCACGGAATTTCCCGCAGATTCTGTGCATACGCCGTTTACACGCGCTTTATGATCTGCGGATCCCAAACAACTCGCTTGCCGCGCTTCTTAATTTCTTCGCAGAAGCGAACGCTCTTATCAATTATCTCATCTTCACTCATCCCTGTAAAAAGAGCTGTCGTATCAGCCTTGGGATCGGTGAATGTATCAACATAATCGATTCCCACAACATCCTTGTAGATATCCTTATATAAAGGATCTATCGCCATCGACCTTATGTCAACGGCGTAGCAGTCCTGCGTAAGGACAGCCCTATGCTGAAGTCCGCCGCTGTATGAAACAGGCATATTCTTAAAAGGTGCCGTCTTATCTTTTTTATAAATGCCGCCGGCAACTCTGCCCTTCTTATTAACAAGCTTACCGCCGACGCAGGCAACATCGTCACGCTCCTGCAAGATACCGCGCTCATAATTAACTCGGTAAAAGCCAAGGTGCGGAAGCTGAACCACTTCGCCGTTTATATTGTTGCTCTTAAGAACATCGGCAATTGCCGCCTGTCCCGCTTCGTAAGCATATGTCTTGCTCGCGGGATTCGCCGCAGTCGAAGCTCTGTGACATCTCCAGTGATAGAGCACCTTATCGATGTGCACTATATGACCCGATGCCATATCCATTGAAAGAGCCGCTTCCGAGCAGCATCTTAGGAATAAGTCAAAATCCTGCGCCCCGTCAAACTTTGCGCGAAGCTTGAGTCTTTTTATTATATCAGCTCTCATTACCGCAAAGTGACAGATATAATTATTGGACAAAAGAAGGTCCATATTAAACGAAGGTTTTTCGTGAAGTTCAAAGAACTTGCGAACGCCCTTTTCATCCTCAAACTTATCCTCATCCGAATAAATAAGCCTTATAGGGCAATCGATGAACCTTGAGAGCTTATTCTTTTGCATACTCTTTTTTATAACTCTTGAAACCTCGTAAAGCGCATCGGGAGTTAAGATATCGTCATGATCTAAAAGACCGATATAATCGCCCGTCGCCTTTTCAAGCCCTCTGTTGGTGTTGTGCGAGATCCCTGCGTTCTTATCCAAGTGATAGTACTTGATCCTCGGATCATCATTAGCCGCAGAAATCGCGACATCAAGAGATTTCTCCGACGCATCGGCGAGCACCAGCTCCCAGTTTCCGTAGGACTGATTCACAACGGAATCAATCATCTGCTTAAGGTAAACTTCCGGAGTATTAAAAAGAGGCACAACTATGCTAAAACGCACAGCGTCCCCTGTTTCTGCCAAAAGTCTGTATTCCTGATTTTGTTCGCGTAAAACTTCCTCGGAAAGCTCGCGATACGAATACTTCTCCGAAGAATTAATCTTGATACGCTCCATTGCAGCGTAAAAAGCAGCCTTTATCCCATTGCGCTCAGCATATGCAATTGTTTTTGAGACTGCGTTCTTTATACCCATATGTGGATTGCTCCTCATATTTTTTATATTATTCGGCTGTGGCCCGAAAGCCACAGCCTGTATTTCTTAGCTAATGGCTTTCTTCACAGCCTCTGTGAGCTCATCTTCAAGCTTAGCGGCATCTTCAAGGTTCTTGCCTTTTACACCCATGTAGAACTTGATCTTGGGCTCTGTTCCCGAAGGTCTTGCACAGCACCAAGCATCGTTATCAAGTGCAAAGTAAAGAACGTTGGACTCGGGAAGTCCTGTTGTTCCCTCTTTTCCTGTAGCCATATCAAGAGTCTTGCCTGTCTTGTAATCTCTGAACTGCTCAACCTTGAATGAACCAAACTCCTTGGGAGGATTGCTTCTGAGTCTCTCCATAAGAGCTGCGATCTGACCTGCACCCTCTTTACCCTTCATGGTAATTGAGTACTGACCCTCTTTGTAATAGCCGTATTCTTCGTACATGTCGATCATTGCATCCCATACGCTCTTGCCCTGCTTCTTGTAGAAAGCGGCAAGCTCGCAAAGACACATAACAGCTACGATAGCGTCCTTATCTCTTGCGTGTGTTCCTGCAAGACATCCGTAAGATTCCTCAAGGCCGAATACATAGTTGTGAGACTGATTGTTCTCTTCGTAGATCTTGATCTGCTCACCGATGTACTTAAAGCCTGTGAGAACCTCTGTATAGTAAAGTCCGTATTTATCTGCGACTCTCTTAGCCATGTTGGTTGTAACGATAGTGGTTACGAACGCAGGGTTTGCAGGCATTGTGCCTGTAGCCTGACGCTCTCTTAAGATATACTCACCGATGAGCATACCTGACATGTTTCCTGTAAATCCAACATATTCGCCTGTCTTAAGGTCTTTTGCATAGATTCCGAGACGATCCGCATCGGGGTCTGTAGCAAGGACGATATCAGCATCCTTTTCTTTTGCAAGCTCAAGAGCAAGCTTGAATGCCTTGGGATCCTCGGGATTGGGATACTCAAGTGTAGTGAAATCAGGGTCCGGAGCTTCCTGCTCGGGAACTACGAATACGTTCTTAAATCCAAGCTCCTTAAGAACACGTCTTACCGGAAGATTACCTGTTCCGTGGAAAGGAGTGTATACGATGGTGAACTTGTCAGCCATCTCGTCAATAACGTCCTGATGAATGATCTGCTTCTTGAGCTCAACCATGTACTTGTCGTCAATCTCTGTTCCGAAAGATACATAGAGTCCCTGAGCGATGGCATCCTCTTTGGACATTGTCTTAACATCGTGATAATCGGTGATCGCAACAACCTCTGCGATGATACCTGTGTCGTGAGGAGGTGTTACCTGCGCGCCGTCCTGCCAGTAAACCTTGTAACCGTTGTACTCGGGCGGATTGTGAGAAGCCGTAACCATAACTCCGGCGATACATCCGAATTCTCTAAGTGCAAAAGAAAGCTCGGGTGTGGGACGAAGAATATCGCTGACATAAGCCTTGATACCGTTAGCTGCAAGGCAAAGCGCAGTCTCATCCGCAAACTCGGGAGAAAATCTTCTGCAGTCAAAAGAAATAGCTACACCCTTCTTGCAAGCATCGGGGCCGCCGTTCTTCTTGATATAGTTGGCAAGACCCTGAGTAGCCTTTCTTACAGTGTACTTGTTCATTCTGTTGGTGCCCGCTCCGATAACTCCGCGAAGTCCGCCGGTACCGAACTCAAGCTCTCTATAAAATCTGTCTTCAACTTCAGCCTCGTTATTGCGGATAGCCATAAGCTCCTCTTTGGTGGCATCGTCAAAGTAAGAATCATTTAACCAGTAGTTAAGCTGATCTGTTGCTGTGCTCATAATAACACTCCTCTCTGTATAATCGTAAGAATTATACCATAATTCTAAGTTCGAAAGTACCTCACTAAGAATTACGGTAGCCTTATCGCTAAGCTCGAAAATACCTCGCTAAGCGAAACAGTCTCATTGCACTCTCAAACTCGAATATCCTTCAACATTCAAGCTATAATCGATTCTGTCGAGCGAGAAATTCGGGTTGTAGTACGGATCTCCCTTCTCGAGAACTTTTTTCCATTTCTCTTTAAAGTGATCGGACTCCGCATCGTAACGCTTGGCGTTCTCTCCCTCAAGATCGAGTCCTCTTGAAAGCGACTCATAGTGGAAGAGCTCCGCAAACGGCGTAAATACGTTGAGATATCCTTTTTCTCTGAGCTTAAGGCAGAAGTCCACGTCATTAAGACTTACGGCAAAAGACTCATCGAAACCGCCGACTTCGTCGTACTTAGCTCTTGAAACCATGAGACAGGCGCCCGTAACAGCACTCACATCCTGCGCATAGCACAGTCTTCCCATGTATCCGAGATTCATTCCGGCCTGACCGTAATGCGAATGTCCCGCAGTTCTGTGAGCTCCGAGCCCAAGAACTACGCCCGCGTGCTGGATCTTTCTGTCAGGGAAGTAGAGCTTGCCGCCTACCGCTCCGACGTCGCTTCTCTGTGCATACATAAGAAGCTCTTCCATCCAGTTTACGGTAATAACCTGCGTGTCGTTATTAAGAAGGATGATGTAGTCACCCGTAGACTGTGACACGCCATAGTTTACAACCTTTGAATAGTTAAAAGATCTCTTTTCTCCCGCAGCGGGCTGATTAGCCGGATCTGCGTAGAAATCAACGACCTTAACAATGTCTTTTAACGAGCCGTTTCTAAGCTCCTCGTAATAGCCCAAAGTCTCGGAAGCCTTGCTTCCGTTCTCGACAACAATGATCTCGTAGTTGTCGTAAACAGACTTTTCGTAAATCGAATCAATGCATCTTCTAAGGTCCTCCGCATGCTCGCAGGTAGGGATAACGATGCTGATCTTGGGCGTTCCCTTAACTTCGTAAGTAATCTTAAATATAGTCTCAAAAGCCCTTGTGCTGGTGATCTTGAAGTGATCGTAGCCGTGGCGCTTTAAGTGATCCGCAACAGCGCCCTTGGCAGCCTCGATCGCATAGGGCTTGGCGCTTATATCAGACGCAACGGAAGCAGCGTGCGATCTCCAGTAATACAAAAGCTTCGGAATATGCACGATGTGCTGCGCACTGTCGGTAAGCCTAAGTATCATATCATGGTCCTGACTTCCGTCAAACTTAGTTCTAAAGAGCTCCGTTCCTTCAAGCAGCGTTCTCTTGAACACGCTGAAATGACAGATATAGTTATTGGCTCTTAGATTATCGATAGCATAATCAGGCTTGAAGTGCATGGTTATCATCTTGTTGATATCATCGCCCTTGAAGGTTGTTTCATCACAGTAGATGTAATCCGCATTCTCTTCATTGATAGCCTTCACATACCAGTAGAGAACTTCTGGATGAAGAATATCATCGTGGTCGAAAAGACCGATATACTCGCCCGTTGCAAGTTCAAGGCAGTGATTGGTGTTGCCCGCGATTCCCTCATTCTTTTCAAGCTTCATGTATGAGATCTTGCACTCACCGTTTTTATCAAGCGCACGTGCATCCTTCATGTACTCTGAAACTATTCTTGAAACCTCTTCGATATGCGCTTCATCGGAGCCGTCCGCAAGGCACAGCTGCCAATTTGCGTAGGTCTGGTCAAGCACAGACCCTATCATATCGCGAAGGAATTTCTCGGGTGTGTTATACAAAGGCACGAGGATCGAGACCTTTACCATGTTGGCAAAAACAGCATTCTCCTGCTCTTTTCTTGTGTTCTCATCGGGAAAACTCTCCGTTCCGTAGTGAGTCATCGCCTTTTTCTCGATCTGCTTGTACTTGATCTTAGCGATAACACCGCGAAGAGATCCCTGATTTCTTATACGGTCGCGCTGTCTGATAACCCAGTGCATGGTATTACGCATGGGTGTACTTGCCTTCCAGATGGGATTGTTCTTGATACGATTGAGCTTAAATTCAAGCTCCGAATTCTTGTCCTCAAGCTCCGCGATCCTCTCCGCAAGGTCTGCGCTCTTTAATTTTTCCCGCTCATATGCGGCTTTAAAATCAAAATCTTTTTGCTCTGACATAATCAAAATCCATTAATTCTTAATATGTAAAATATTGGGAACCCAGTTGATAAGCTTGTTTCTGCCCGTCTTATCAACAGCAAGCATTCCTATCTGATAAAAGCCGGGCGTAAGGTCGCCCTTTCTTATCCTTAGCTTATATCCCGTAAGATCGACGTTCACCTGATCCTGAAGTCTTACTCTGATATCCGGTCTGTACCAAACGTAGATTGGGAAGCTGTAAACCTTAGAATCAACAGGGCCCGCGCCGTCTTCATATCTTTCTACCAGGCGAAGGAGCAATCTCTTTTCATAAAGAGCATTGTCCGAACCGATAACAAAGCTGTAGCCCTTAAGGAAATAACCTTCCTCGTTGCCCGTCGCATTGACGCCGTATAACCAGTTATCCATGGTTCCGTTGTATTCACAACCGACTCTCAGGCACTGATCTTCTCTCGCGCCCTTGATCCCTTTATCGTGAACCGACACAGCCGCGAAGTGAATATCCTCAACCGGTGTGTAGTCCTCTCTCGGAATGATCGCTGATATCGTCTCATCCTCGGTAAGGTGCGGGCTGTAGAACGGATCAACATTGTAGAGATACGAATGTCTCCTCATCAGCGTATCGCCCTCAACCGCAAGCCTCTCCATCTTCTTGGGATCGAGATTGTCGAGCCCTCTTGTGAGCGACTCGTGATGATATAGATATATGTGATTACAGCAAACGTTGTAATAACCCTTTTCAAAAACACTGTAGCAAAAATCAACGTCGTTAAATGCAACCTTGAGCTCCTCCGGGAAGCCGCCGACATCGTGAAATTTCTTTCTGCTGATGAGAAGGCAGGCTGCAGTCACACCGATGCAGTTGTGGATACCTCTGTTATATCCGAAATAATGGCTCTTTCCGTCGTGCATCTTCTGAAGCTTGTGCACCGGACCGCGACGCACGTTCGCTATTCCCGCATGCTGGATAAGATCCGTGTCGGGATAAATGAGCTTGGCTCCGACAGCGCCCACGTGACGCAGCTGCGCCTGTGAAACCATCTCCGTCAGCCATCCGTCTGAAACGGCCTCAATATCGTCATTGAGGAAAAGAAGATACTCGCCGTTTGAATTTCTCACACCCTGATTGCACATCGAAGAGAAATTGAATTCCTGATTCTTATATATGTAATTGATCTTGGTAAGACCGTTCTTTCGCTCTGCTCTTGAAGCATACACGCCGTATTTAACTCTGTTTGCCGCACTGCTTCCGTTATCAATAACAACGATATCGTAGGTGATACCCGCATCCTTCGTTGTCTCGATTATCGAATTGAGGCACTGCCTGAAGATCTCAGGGTGATCCATCGACGGAATGATGATGCTGACCGTCGTAGGTTTAAGCAGCATATGCTTGGAATTATGAAATGGTCTTCCGTAAAAGACATCCTGTCCCGCGTTTCTGTGATACAAGATTTCTTTTATATGTCCGATCGGAAGCTCGGTTCCCGTTCTCTTTGCGAAAGCTCTTTCGCTTATAGCAAGCATGCAGAAAAGAACATCCGCAGATAAAAGAGAAGCCTCAAGCCCCACCTGTTCGGGAGAATTCTTTTTGTTGGCTGTTCCTCCGAGCATCTTTACAGCATTGTCGTATTCAGGAGTAGCCGCATGAAGTGCGCTCGCTCTGCAGGCAAAAAAGCTGCCGATATAAAAAGCATTGAGATAAGCATCGGGTGACCAATCGGGCTTAAAATACGGATGAATGTATTTTCCACCGCTTCCCTGCTCATCCTCATCTCCGTAAACAACATTGTGCTCGGGATGAGCGATAAAATACTGCTTCACAACCTCGGAAGCCCTCTTTGTAAGCTTTCCTTTGGGACTTACAAAAAGATAGACCACATTCTCATCTTTTTTGGCATCCGTCATCTCCCAGACCTTGGCATAAGGAACAACCTTGACCTTTGGTGCAGGAAGCTTATGCGGTACAAGCTCGCCGTTCTCGTCCTCTTCGTAGGATACGGGAGCCTCGGCGGTTATGACGGGCTGTTTCTCGACTTCTTTTTGCCACTTGTCATATGCGCCTGATTTGTTGTTTAAAACCCTATTGTATTTAGTTGTCCTCTTCAGAATAAGAGATTTCTTAACTAAATCTTTAAGCATCTGTCAGGGATTACTCCTCGTCTAAATAGTCGTCAAGCTCATCGTAATCGGCGTCTTCGCGGCGCTCTTTACGTTTATTCTTAATCTTTCTTCCGATCTTGCGGATGATACTGATCTTTTCCTTATCGTTATCTTCATTGGACTTAACCGACGCAGCGACCGCATCCGCGGCGTTCTTGGGAACAAGCGTCGTAAGAAGCTTAAGCACCAGCTTATTGTTTTCCTTAACGGAAAGTCTGCTGCTTGTAAGATCAAACTCGATATTCGGATCGTCTGAATTAAAGACAAAAGAATCATCGCTCAGCCACTCGCCGTTGCCGGGATTAACCGAAATATCAGCCGTTCCGTCCTCAATCGAATCATCATTCCAAGTCGCATCAAGTATAGTCACAAGACAAGGTGAAAAAGCCGGATCCACACGAAGCGTCTTGCATGAAGAAGGCACCTCGATATTAAGTGTCACGATATTTTTCTCATCGTACTGCTCCTCGGGGAAGATCGAATCATCCTCGGAATAGCCTGTACCCTCGTCCATATATATCTGTATGCAATCCGCAGCTCTTGCTGCCTCAGGGTTCATCGCAAGCTCTTTTGGCACGATGACCTTGCGTCCTATATCTTTCCAGATCTCTACCATGGACTTGCGATTACCGGTCACATACTTCTGGAAAGCATACTCCTCTTCGAGGAGCACCTTCATCTCTTTGTCAGAAAGACCGAGTTTTTTGAAGATAGGCTTGGGATCAAACTTCTCTCTTTTCCTGTCTTCAAGTCTGTAGCAGTAAAGTGCTCTCCACACCTGCTCTTTTGCAGGGATACACTTACCGTAAGTCCACTCATAATCTATTATAGTCCAGATCGGACCGTTAACCATAATATTGCTGAAGATAAGGTCGTAGTCGGATACCGGATAATCCTCATTGTGCCTGATCCTCTTGACGTACTCGGCGATAAGAGCATTGAAGCCCTCCATATCGTCCTTATCAATGCACTCATCAAGAACGGAAGCAAGCGGTACACCGTTGACAAAAGAAAATACGGCGCAGCCCTCGTTCTCGTCTATCTGGCAGTCATTGATCTCCAGATCGCCGCCGTGGTACTTCTCTTTCAGTCCCGCATAGGCGTCTCTGATACTGTATACATGCTCTCTTGCAGCTTCCGTAAGAGGGAATTTCTTTATAACCTTGCGACCGTTTCTGCCGATCGCGATATCCGTACGGATCTTGAATTCATCAACTCTGTCGTTGCTGTACTTACTGTAGATGGTGTCAAATCCGGGTCCGATTATTACTTCAAAAGAGTTTGCAAACTCAGGATACAAGCCGTCTTTAACAAGATCCTCGTAAGCGTGCTTCTCATTAAACAAAACAAGCCTGTCTCTGTCGAAGTTTCTTACATTGTCCTGAAGCTCTCCGAACTTCGGAAGATACGAATCCGAGTGAAGCAGCGTCATCAGCTTGTAATCGGGATAAGGATAATAGAAATGATAATCGTTTATCCTGCATCTTTTGAATATATTGATAAGACCGCCTCTTGTGAAGGTCTTGGCTACGCTGTCCGCAGTATAACCTTCGATTCCGGAAAAGTACGTTCCGAGGTGATCTTCCGTACATCCCGCAAAATACTTAAGTCCGAGGCGATTCTCGATTGCGATTACGATACGTCCGTCCTTTTTGAGATGTCTTTTAAGCATCAAAAGAAACTTCTCGTAAGGGTTCTCGGTGCCGATGTATCCCTGTCCGTACTCAAACACACCTATCAAAAAGATAAAATCAAAATCCTTATCGAGGTCGGGTTCGATGTCGCGGAAATTGCCGACATGAATGGTAACGTTGTCGCAGTCCTTGTTCCTTGTCGCATTGATCTCGGATCTTCTTCTTGAAAGATCGCAGGACACGACCTGTCCCGCCTTGCTTGAGAGCATGCCCGTGATGGCGCCGCAGCCCGATCCGACTTCAAGAACCTTGGCGTCCTTGCTCATCGGGATCCACTCTACGATGTTTGCTCTCTGATCCGAAAGATGATAGAGAATAGGCCAGCTAGCGCGTTCCTCGATTATCTTCTGATACTCGTCTTTTGTATGATTTTTTACAATGTCAAGAAGGTCGTTCTCTATAGCACCGTCGCTATAAAGATCAACCCCTGAGTAATGTTTGAAGTTCAGCGTAACGCTTCCGATCTTAATCTGTTCCTGCATCTGCGTCTTTCACCTTACATGTTGTGTTCATGTCATAGTAGCCTACCGTGTTCTTGTCGGAAACTACCGTGATATTTAGTGCATCATATAACCTGTGATATACGGTAAAATCATTCTGTTCAAAGCCCGTAACACCAAAGCTTAGAAGGTATTCGCCGCCCTGGAGAGACATTTTCTGGGTAAAAGAAATTTCTTTTACATCACCTTTTTTGACAGGCTCAAGGAATGATTTCTCAACCATTGAATTGGTACCTGTGATCTCGATACCCATTATATTCTTGAAAGTAAGAGCAAAAATGGGCGCCGCAACGTCCTCATTGAACTTAACCTTCATGTGAACCGTAAACTCCGTTCCTTTTACGATCGAATTGGACTGCACTCCGTTTGAATCGGTCACGTAATAATCCGTGATCGTTGCTGCTCCGTCACCGTACTCGAGAGTGTCGGGATTGGCTCCTGCCTGCGCGGTGGGTGCATCTGAGGCCGGGGCTTTGACTGAGCCGGACTGTGATGCCTGAGCATTTGAAGCTGCGTTTTTGGCTGCGGCATTCTTGGAGTTCTTGGCCGAACTCTTAACCTTGGAATCAGCTCTTTCATCTGCCTTAGCTGCGGCATTTCGGATATCTTCGTCATCGAGAAGATTGCCCTCGTCACCGCTCGGAAGCGGATACTGTCCTACAAGAACCTGCTTGTAGATATCGATCATCTTCTTCGGTGTTCCCTCTCCAAGGAGCACGCCCTGGTTAAGAAGAACCGCTCTGTCACAGTACTTACTGATACTTGAAAGATCATGTGACACGAAGAGGATTGTCTTTCCCTGTTTCTTAAATTCCTCAAACTTGTGATAGCACTTGGCCTGGAAGAACACGTCTCCTACAGAAAGCGCCTCATCGACAATGAGGATCTCGGGATCGATGTTTATCGCAACAGCAAACGCAAGTCTTACAAACATACCGCTTGAATAAGTCTTGACCGGCTGATATACGTAATCTCCGATGTCTGCGAATTCAAGGATCGCATCCATTCTTTTTTCTATTTCTTCTTCGGAAAAACCGATCATCATACCGTTTAGGTAGATGTTGTCGATTCCGTTGTATTCCATGTTAAAGCCTGCGCCCAGTTCCAAAAGAGCTGAGATATGGCCGTCTACGTTGACTTCTCCCGATGTCGGTGTAAGGACACCTGTGATGATCTTAAGGATAGTCGACTTACCCGAACCGTTTGTTCCGATAATTCCGACAGTCTCGCCCTTTTTGACCGTAAGATTAACATTGTTCAGGGCAAGCTTTTCCTTGAACTTCTTTTTCTTGGCAAGTCCGAGTGAATCCTTGATCCTGTCCATCGGCTTGTCGTAAAGCTTATATGATTTAGTGAGGTTTTTTACCTCGATAGCAATGTCTTTGTTCATGTATAAATCTCCATGCCACGCCACTGTGGGCGCCGCGGCTTATTAAAGCACATCCGCAAAATGCGGCTTAAGTCGCTTAAACAAAAGCGTTCCTATGCAGAAAAGAACTACAACACACATCCAGAAATAAGTGGATGAGTAGAAGTGTTCAAAGAACCATGATTGGCCGTAGATCGAATTCCTGTAGCCCTCAACGATATAAGCCATAGGATTGATCTTGATGAAGACTTTTATGAGATCCTCGTAAGGTCTTAATCTGTCACTGTCATGCACATGAGTCTGCATGATATCCGTAAAGCTCCAGAGAATAGGTGTATACCACTGGAACAACTGAAGTCCGATATTTATGATCTGAAGGAGATCTCTGAAAAAGACAACCAGCGCGCTGGTAGCATAGCTGATGGACAAAACAAGTATGAACTCACAGCCAACATAATATATAAGCTGAAGCCAGTAAATGCTCGGCGGACATCCCATGCACCATGCCATAATAAGAAGCACTGCCAAAAAGAAAATATGGATAAACATAGCCGCGATTATCTTGATAAGCGGCAAGATACTTATCTTAAAAAGAACTTTTTTTACAAGGTAGTTGTACTCAAGAAGTGCGGTAGTTCCGTTGGTGAGCGCCTCAACAAAGAAGAACCACGGAACAAGACCTGCGGTAAGAAAAAGAACATACTCAACCTTAACTCCGCCTGCGAGATACTGCGCTTTCTGAGTAAATATATATCCAAAAACGAAAGCATACAGCATAACCGTAACAACAGGCTGTACCATAGCCCAGACAGCACCCATAACAGAGCCTGCATATCTTTTCTTAAAATCATTTACTGAAAGTCTCCAGATAAGCTTTCTGTTGTGCCAAAGCTCAATTGGAAGAACGGTCAATTTATCATACCAAAACGAGACCAGTACACAGCCCACCGTAAGTAAAAGACATCCGCATATCTTTTTAAGGTGCTCTGAGTGTTGGTCTGCAAGAGGATTTTTGTGCATTACCAGTAACAGCATGAATATAACCGCCATTACATAGAAAACGCCCAAGAAGAATTTCTTGGGGGGCTTTCTAAGATTTAATCCCTTATTCAATATTCCTTAATTCCTCCCCACTTAGTGTCCTTGTCGGAAAGATTGAGCTCTACGCCGTCAATAAGAGGCCACTCTACTCCAATATCGGGATCATTCCAAATAAGTCCACCCTCGTCATTAGGATGATAAAAATCCGAGCACTTGTAAGCAAACTCGGCATATTCCGATAAAACATAAAATCCATGGGCAAAACCCTTGGGAATAAAGAACTGTTTTTTGTTCTCGGCAGATAAAGTAACTCCGAACCACTTACCGAAAGTCTTGGAGCCCTTTCTGAGGTCAACGGCTACGTCAAATACTTCACCGTTGATGCAGCGTACAAGCTTATCCTGAGGAAACTCTTTCTGGAAGTGAAGTCCTCTTAATACTCCCTGCTTGCTAGCCGACTGATTGTCCTGAACAAATTCAACATCAATTCCTGCTTCTACAAAATCATTCTTGTTGTAGGTCTCTACAAAATAACCTCTGGCATCTCCGAAAACCTGCGGAGTAATAACCTTCAGTCCTTCAATTTCGCATGTCTCTACTGTTATCTTGCCCATTTTACATCTCCGATTGATATGTTATTTATTTGATCGGTTCACGCCGCACAGCAGCTGCGTTCTCCGAATTCTACCGGTCCCCCGGTTTTTCAATTTCCCGCTGCAGATCCAACGGGTGTTCCCTCAACGGGAGGTAATGTACTTCCTGTCAAAGGAAGCTCGTCTTCATCTATAGGATTGGGATTTTCAAGCTCGCCGCCCTTGACCTTGCCCATACCGACACGCTTTTTGTCGGAGCCGTCATCTTCCGAAGATGCTCCCGATGATACACTGTTTGCGGCATCGGACTCGTTTTCTTTTATCACGACGATGGCAGGAACCTGGTCGTTCTCGTCAAAAAACTCGTCATCATAAATGAAAGCGTCGAGATTGTCACCTATCTGATCACCCTCAAGCATTCCGTTCCCGGATACAAAAGACGCTGCGCTGTCCGCATCATCATTGCTTCCTTTGCCCGTGAGCTTGTTTATTTTATCTGCATTAGTGGCGTATACGATCACCAGTACAAGGATAAAGGCACTTATGATCGTGAGGATCGCCATGGTGAATACACGTTTGTCCACTATTGTGCCCCCTTCACAAGGAACTTCCACATCGCGTTGCTCTGTGGAAGACGTTCGCACTAGACTCCAAAATACGTCGTCAAGTGCTCACAGCCAAGTTCTCACAGCTTACAGCCCGTTAGCTACCTCTACAAGATACTTACCGTAGTCGGTCTTCATGAGTGGTTCTGCGAGCTTAAGGAGCTGCTCCTTATCTATAAATCCGCGCTTATACGCGATCTCTTCGATACATGAAACGTAAAGTCCCTGTCTCTTCTGGAATGCGCATACGAAATCAGCCGCATCGAGAAGGGAATCGTGATTGCCTGTATCAAGCCATGCAAAGCCCCGTCCCATTGTCTCAACGTGAAGAGTTCCTCTTCTGAGGTACTCATTGTTGATGCTTGTGATCTCAATCTCGCCACGAGCAGAAGGCTTAACATTCTTGGCTATATCAACAACATCGTTGTCGTAGAAATAAAGTCCGGGTACCGCGTAGTTGCTCTTGGGATGCTCGGGCTTCTCCTCGATACTGATAGCCTTTCCGTTCTCATCAAACTCTACAACACCGTAAGCTCTGGGATCGCGAACATAGTATCCGAAGATAGTCGCACCCTTTTCTCTTGCGGCAACATCTCTAAGGAGCTTAGAAAAGCTCTGTCCGTAAAAGATATTGTCTCCAAGTACAAGTGCTACAGAATCGCTTCCGATGAACTTCTCGCCGATGATGAATGCATCCGCAAGTCCTCTGGGCTGATCCTGAACAGCATACTCAAAGTGCATGCCGAGCTGCTCGCCTGTTCCGAAAAGATCTTCAAAGATAGGAAGGTCTCTGGGAGTTGAGATGATAAGTACATCTCTGATACCTGCAAGCATAAGTGTTGAAAGAGGATAGTAGATCATAGGCTTGTCATAAACAGGCATGATCTGCTTGGAAATCGCTCTTGTAAGGGGGTAAAGCCTAGTTCCTGAGCCACCCGCCAATATAATACCCTTCATTTGTGTAATCTCCTATAATTCCACGGTTGGCGCATCACTGCGCCACCGCAATTCATACATTATTTGTTTGAATACATTGCATCATAGTACTTCTCGTAGTCACCGCTTGTAACGTGCTCCATCCACTCATGGTTCTCGAAGTACCACTTGATTGTCTTTCTGATGCCTTCCTTGAACATTGTCTCAGGCTCCCAGCCGATCTCGCTCTTGATCTTGTCGGGCGCAATCGCATATCTTCTGTCATGACCCTTTCTGTCTGTTACGTACTTGATAAGGTCGTAAGAAAGGTGTGCCTTTCTGGGATCTGAATCGTCAAGTTCTTCCTTGAGAACGTCGATGATAGTCTTAACGATCTCGATGTTCTGCTTCTCATTATGTCCGCCGACATTGTATGTCTCGAAAAGTCTGCCCTGTTCCTGAACCATGTCGATAGCCTTGGCGTGATCCTCAACATAGAGCCAGTCACGAACGTTCTTACCGTCGCCGTATACGGGAAGATCTTTTCCTGCGAGTGCATTGTTGATAACAAGAGGAATAAGCTTCTCAGGGAACTGGTAAGGTCCGTAGTTATTAGAGCAGTTTGTTATATTAGCAGGGAACTTGTATGTGTCCATGTATGCCTTAACGAGCATATCGGATCCTGCCTTACTTGCTGAGTAAGGGCTGTGAGGATCGTAAGGAGTTGTCTCATAGAAATAAGCATTCGGATCGTCATCAAGTGTTCCGTAAACTTCATCAGTTGAAACGTGAAGGAACTTCTTTCCCTCCTTGAAAGATCCGTCGGGAAGCTCCCACGCCTTCTTGGCAGCATTGAGCATTGTAGCTGTACCAAGAACGTTGGTCTGAACGAAGATCTCGGGATTAACGATAGATCTGTCAACGTGGCTCTCTGCAGCGAAATGAACAACTCTGTCTATGTCGTTCTCTGCAAAGATCTTGTCGATTGCCTCTCTGTCTGTGATGTCGGCTCTTACGAATGTGTAGTTATCGCGATTCTCAACATCTCTGAGGTTCTCGAGATTGCCTGCATATGTGAGTACATCCACGTTGATGATGCGGATGTCGTTGTCATACTTCTTAAACATGTAATGGATGTAGTTAGAACCGATGAATCCGGCTCCACCTGTCACAAGATAAGTTCTCATTTCTTTTTCCTTCTTATTGTCCTTTCAAAAAAGATAAAATCACAATGAAACTGTCATGAAAGCATAATTTTGACAATTACACTAGCACAGTATACCACAAGTCAGAGTCAAGTAGAAGAGTCCCATTGTGTAACACATATATCTTGGCTGCGGAAATATCATAGAGCCCGTAACCACGCAGTTTACGGCGACTGCCGCAAAAGTTATAAACGATAAAAGCAAAAAAGTTCTTCGGCCGTTCGTCACATTTGTGCCCGCACCCTGCGCAGCCTTCAAAGCCAACATGATAAATATCGCAAGGTAAAAGAAATAGATCAAAAACGAAGCTTTTATAAGTGCCGCGGGTCTCATGTTTGCCGCCGATATTACAAAGGCCTTCAGTACATTTGCGGTAAATACGTATTTTACCGCGCCGCCTTTTTTATGGAAAACGTCACTGATGTCTTTTTTCAAAAGAGTCTTAAAAAGAACTCCCTCTACCGCATTTTCTTTTAACTGAGCCTTGGTACCTTCCAGCTCCGGGAAGTTCTCCGCCACGTATTCATCGCACTTAACCTGCACGACGTCAAAACCGATCACATCGTAGCTGTCCGCATAATGTGAAGCCATAGCTGCCCAATCGCTGTTAAAGATTGTCGATTCTTCTTTTTTCTCATAGCCGGGTGCAAAATCTATCGTCAGCTCTTTTTCCTGCAAAGTATTGTAGATCTCCTCATAGAGCCCGGAAAGATTCGGATAATCCTCGGATTCATCATACTTGGTAAAAAGATCTTTATCCTCAGCGGACGCTGTGTAAAGAACCGTATCAAGCCCGCCCTTGCTGTTTCCGATGTGCTCCGCGAACTCGCCGCGCACACAATAATTGTAGATCCTGTCCGCACCGCTGATACAAACATATGCAGCAAAAATCATAAGGATCGTGGTAAAAAGCTTGTGAAGTCCGTTGTTTTTGATCGACATAAGATAAACCACAAGCGCCGTACCGCCCCAAACAATGAGTAGGATCAGCATCTGCTTTCTTATGCTCGCAGCAAGGATCGCAAGCAAAAATGTTTTGATGAGATTGGCGTTACTGAAATTCCTAAGAAGCTTCCACAGATAAATGACGAACATCACAAGAATCGGCATTGCAAGTGCCTCCGTCATAATGCACTCAGAGTACATCGAGCCTCTGTTTGCCATTAATCTGTTGAGCGCAGAAACCGCGAGCTGCGTCGCGATCGCAGTGTAGCCCAGGAACAATGCCTTTTTTTCGTTAAGAAATCTTCCGGCTTCCTCATAAATTTCTTTTCCGAGTCTGGCTGTAACGTGCACCCAGAGCATAGTCTGGACAAGGATCACAGGGAAAAGATATGAATCAAGGCCGTACATTTTTCCGGACCAATCGAATAATTCAAATATCTTTCTAAACAGCAAAAGGAACAACGGATAAACCGGTTCCCTTGAAAAATCCATACTCGTATAACTGGGAGAATCGACGCACCAAACAGGCCCGTCGAACAATGCAAATCCCGTATAAAAAATAAATGGCAAAACAAAGGACAACGTCTCGAAAGACGCATATCTTCGCATACTACGTCTGCTCATATTTTCCTCCGGAAAATAGATTCGGGGCGATAATGAAATTGCTTCGCAAAATCGCCCCTCACTCCTGTTTCATTTTCTCACGCCCAGCGCAGCGGAGTGCGCAGGGCTGTATCGCATTACCTGTACCAAGTGTTCATGTCTACGTTTCCTGAAATTCCGGATACTTTGCCCTTGGATGTGTACTGCCACATATCGTATCTTGTGGCGTTGTATGTCGGAGTTGCCGCATACTGTGCAAGCCAGATCTTGTAGCCTGTAAGCTGACTTGTATTGATCTTACTTGTAAACCAAGTCTTGTTTGCGTATACACCTGCCTTGTAGCCTGCGTTCTGAATTGTTCCGCAGAACGCCTTGATGTTGGCTGTACGCTGAGCCGTGCTGATTCCGTCGCCTCGTCCGTTAGAGCCCTCAACATCAAGATATACGGGATATGACAATCCGTATCCCTTGCAAAGGTTGATAACCATTGATGCTTCCTCAACCGCCTCAACTTCGTTGACAGCCTGAGTAAAGAAGTATACTCCAACTTTGATTCCTGCTGCCTGCGCCCCCTTCATGTTGGCCCTGAAAGTAGGATCCTCAATAAGCGCACCCGCAGATGAACCTCTGTATCCACATCTTATTATAGCAAAATCGATTCCTTCGTTCTTAACTTTCTTCCAATCGATCGAACCGTTCCACTTACTTACGTCGATTCCTCTCGATCCCGAACCGCTTGAAAGAACACCGTCAGCGCCAAACGTATACTTCGCACCCTGAATTACCTGCTCTCCCGTAACGTACTCATGATCCTTCTTAAAGAAGTAAGTCTTTCCGTCAATCGTCTGCCAGCCGGTGTATTTGTATTCCTTTGCCTTAGCTTTTCTGTAAAACTTTCTGTTAGGATCAGCCAGATAGTCTGCATATGTTGCTTCTACATACTTTCCGTCGGAATTCTTGATGTACAGAATATTTCCGTCTTTATCCTTAAGTGGTTCATTGTCTGCTACGGTAACCTCTATTGTAGCCGCGTCATATCCGTCTGAAGAAATAGTTATCTTTGTTTTACCTGCGCCCTTAGCAATCAGAGTCTTACCATCTATATCTACAATCTTGGTGTTGTCAGATTTAATACTTACTTTGAGGTCCTTGTTAAGTCCTGCATCAGTAAGATTATATTTCTGATCTTTCTTTAGGGTTATCTTATCGGTATTTATAAGTTTGCCCTTACCAACTACTGATATGGCTATCGTCTCAGTATTATATCCGGATGCTTTTACAAGAATCTCAACTTTACCATCCTTCGCTTTCAGACCTTTTATATTCTTTCCACTTAGTTCAACAAACTCTGAATCCTTAGAGTTCTTAAGTTCCAATGAATAATCTTTAGGATCTGAAACATTAATATTCATTGTCTGACCAACAGTAAGTTTATCTTTATAGCTTAATGCCATATTCTTTAATTTGGCATCTTCAATACTGATGGCAATAGTTTCTGTATCGTATCCATCTGCTTTAACTAAAATCTCAACGCTAGCCTTCGCTTTAAGTCCCTTTATATTTTTACCACTGATTTCAACATAATTCTTATCATTGGCATCCTTTAATTCCAGTGAATATGATTTGGGATCAGTGACATTTACTGTCATTGTCTGTCCTACAGTCAACTTTTTATTCCAGCTAAGCGCCATTTTCTTGGGTTTATTGGCTTCTTGTTTTTTCTTCTCTTCCTCTAATCGCTTCTGTTCTTCTTGCTTCTTTTTCTCCTCTTCTAAGCGCTTTTGCTCTTCCTGCTTCTGCTTCTCTTCTTCCAGGCGTTTTTGTTCTTCCTGTTTCTGTTTCTCTTCTTCTAAGCGTTTTTGCTCCTCTTGTTGTTCTTTCTCTTTCTGTTCCTGAGCAAGTCTCTCCGCCTCTTTCTGCTTTTCTATCTCTTTTTGCTTCTCAGCTTCTTCAGCCGCCTTCTCTTCGTCTGTTTTCTCATTTTGATTATCGGTAGTGCCGGTTGAAGCACCTGAGTCCGTAGAATTATTTTTGTTTTCCGGAAGTGATGAATCATCTCCAACTGCTGCGAACAGCGCTGTTTTTACAAAAGTTCCGGGGGCAAATAAAGCATCATTCTTGCTATACTTTTTAAGATCAATTTCATCATTATCAATCTTTTCGTATTCACCGTCGCCTTCACCGTCACCGATGGGAGTTTTTGTGCTCTCTACCCACTCAACCGTATCTTTTAAAACAGATTCAACCTGTGTCTGAACAGCCGTATCCTCTTTTGCAGCATTGACCTGAGACTCTTTCTTGATCTCGTTGCTGACATCGACTGCCTTCATCTCCACAGTGTCTTTTACATTAAGAGTTTTGGATGTGGTGTCGAGATCGTACTTGGCGTAGTCTCCTGTGAGCGCAATGGGAGTAACTTTGTACTTGCCGGCCTTGAGCTCTTTTTTATAAATGATTCCGTCCTTGTCGTCATCCTCGAAAGTCGTGCTTGATCCGTCGGGAGTTACAACGTCAACCTTGAAAGGTACGCTGGCAACAAGCTTGTTGGTCTTGGAATTTACAAACTTAATCTTCATGTCGCTCTTGATGGTAGTAAGGCTCATGTTGATCTTAACGCCTGCTGCGTCGTCTTCCTCTTCTTCCTCTTCTTCCTCTTCTTCCTCGTCACCTTCTACCATCTCGGCTGTCATGCTCTTAGCCTTCTCAGCGTCTGCCATAGCAATAAGTCCACTCTGACCGACCACCTGTGAATCGCCCATGTTTGAACCAATTTCGGCAAAAGAGCCTATCTCTTTATTTCTGCCGACCACTGTGCTAAAGAAAGATACAGCTGCAATGATACCTGCCAAAATAACAACTCCGACAGCCGCAGCAGTTCTTTCAACCGCACTCGTTCCTTTTACAAATGAAAGGAAACGCGCAAAAGCGTTGTCTCTGTCATCTCTGTCTTTTCTATTTTTCTTTCTTGAATCTTTGCGAGATTTCGCAGATTTCTTGGAACTCTTTAAACTCTTGCTCTTAGACGATCTGCCCGCAAATGCAGCGCCCTTATTTCCGCGCGCAGAAGCAGAGGCATAACGGTCATCCTCGTCATACCTGTCATAATCGTAATCATCTTCATATTCATCATCCGCATAGCGGTCATAGTCGTAGTCATCGTCCGCGTAACGATCGTCGTCTTCATCCTCGTAGCGATCTTCTGCGTCACGGTAGTCTTCATCATCGGCGTAGCGGTCATCAGCGTCACGATAGTCTTCGTCATCAGCGTAGCGGTCGTCTTCGTCTCGATAGTCTACATCATCGGCGTAGCGGTCGTCTTCGTCTCGATAGTCTTCATCGTCGGCGTAGCGGTCATCTTCGTCGGCGCGATAGTCTTCATCATCGGCGTCCTCGTAACGATCATCCTCGTCAGCGCGATAGTCTTCATCATCGGCATAACGATCACCTTCAGTGTCCTCGTAGCGCGAATCTTCCTCATCGGCATAACGATCGTCGTCGCGGTAATCCGCATCGTCATCATAGCGATAATCGCCGTCTTCATCCTCGTAGCGGTCATCCTCGCGGTAATCTACGTCGTCTTCGTAGCGGTCGTCACGGCGTCTGTCATCTTCATAGTAACGATCATCGTCACGATAATCACGCTCGTCATCATAACGAGCGTCGTCTTTATTGTAATTGCGATCTACATCGTCATAGTCATCACTGTAGTAATCATCATCTTCAGCGTAGTCTCTGTCGTCGTAGTCGTCTCTGTCATATTCGTCTTCAAAGTCTTCATCTTCGTAATATGAGTCTCTGTAATCCTTGAAGTCGGTTACTTTCTCTCTACGTCTTGCACCGGCTTTTTTACCGGCGAACAACCCAAATTTCTTCTTTTTCATACTCTCTACCTAACCCTGCCCGCCATATATTGACGAAGCATATTCTCCTCATTTACCCAAGTGCCATTACAAAAAGGCTTGAAACCTGTATTTTGTCGTGATCAGTTTCACTGTATTAGTCCTAGTAATACACTATATATTGTGATTGTATCATCAGTGTACTGAATAGACAAGCCCTTCACAAAAGAATCACAAAACATGTGTTGCACAACGTCCTGAAGGCTTGCTTACGGGTTCTCAGGCGTAAACTTCATCTCCCCCGTAAGTGCACGGCGATTTTTACGGGTGCTCGGCGCATTTCTTTTCTCCACCCGTATGCCCCCGGCAATTTTTACGGGTTGTCAGCGCAATTCTTTCATCCACCCGTAAAGCCCCAGCAATTTTTACGGTGCTCGGCGCATTTTTTCTCCTCCACCCGTATGCCCTCGGGAAGAAGTACCGCCTACACAGCAAAATCTCGTCTCAGGCGGTGCGCCTCACCAAAAAAGTACCGCCTACACAGCAAAATCTCTTCTCAGGCGGTGCGCCTCAGCAGAAAGACACCGCCCACACAGCAAAATCTCTTCTCAGGCGGTGCGCCTCACCAAAAAAGTACCGCCTACACAGCAAAATCTCTTCTCAGGCGGTGCGCCTCAGCAGAAAGACACCGCCCACACAGCAAAATCTCCTCTCAGGCGGTACGCCCCAGCAAAAAAGTACCGCCGCAAGGGCTCAAACCCTCTCGCAGGCGGTACATACTACCAAAATTCCACATATATTAAACTTGTCGCGTCAGTACACAATTCGTCATCGCTCCCGCAACGCATGGCGCTCGGCTTGTAGCCGTTTGACTTGTCGCGTCACTACACAATTCCTCATCGCTCCCGCAACGTATGGCACTCGGCTTGTAGCCGTATGACTTGTCGCGTCAGTACACAATTCATCATCACTCCCGCAACGCACGGAACTCGGCCTGCAGCCGCATGAATAGCGAAAGTGCCGGGCCTGGCTTCCTCGCCTTTTCTCAATCCACCCACACCGTGTAGTCGTGGTCAAGGACGTAGATCGAATAGCCTTCGACATCATCCTCTTCGATAATCGTGGGATGCTGCGCAGCCAGGAATTCCGCGAAGTCCTCATCGCCTGAATCGCTGACAATATAGCAGGTCGGGCCTTCGCTTGATCTGTACGGCGGATACCATGTCTTGTCGGAAAGCCACTTGGCGCCCTGCATCTCTTTCATAGAATTGACGGCGCGAACCTTGACCTTGTTATTGCTCATAACCGTTATCGGATTGGCGTGGTTGAAAGTAGAATAACCATACTCATAACCATGGTCTTCCATCCAGCGGGCAACCTTGACGGTAGCCCAATCAGAAGAATTGTCGTTCACGATAAGATCTTTGTTGAAAATATATGCCTTATCCGTTCCGTAGACTATAACAAGCGCAGCCACCGCGAGCGCAACATAGCTTGCAATCATCATGCCGTTTTTGCCACTGCGGTTTCCGGCTTCAGATTCATCGCCTTTTCCAATGCGGTTTCCGGCTTTCGATTCCGCAAGCTTGCAATTTCTCTTTTCAAGCAACTCTTTCAAGAAATGCATAAACAGCGCGACTCCGATGCCGACCACAAACAAGATCATAACATAGTAGCGAGGCGCGGCCTCGGCCGTAGTGAATGTCGAAGAAAGCATACACACGATAACTCCGAACGGAAACGCAAGCATGCTCCAGAACGGAGAACTTGCGGGCGCTCCCGCGCACGCAGGCGCAAGCTCTTTTCCCTCCGCCGAAGGTAATCCCTCCGCTGCGGCTCCCGCGCCACCTTCCGCGCCGGCCAAGCTTTCTTTTCCGCCCGTCAAAAGTTCTTTTACCATGAAGAAATATCCGACCGCGGCGAGCACGCAAAACAGTGCAACAAGCACCGGCATATTTTCAAAGCTGATTACATCAAGGAAAAAAGGCCACACATACTCTACAAACTTCTCGCCGGCATGCCTGATATTGCGGCTTGCGCCGAGCGTGTATGAGCCGACGATCTTGGTCGCAAATACCGACAAAAACGCAGTAGACAAGAGCCAGCCAAGTATCTTGAAATTGCTCTGCTTTTCTTTTTTTATGAACGAAACAAATCTTCTTACGATCTCGACTCCGAGAAGCGGCATGTAGCAAAACAGCGCGGCATGCATGCCCTGAAGCCCGTTAAGGAACGACAGCAAAAGCGTGAGCCCAAAGACCCACAGCGAAACTTTGTCTTTTTTAATTGCCCTGTTATAGAGGATCAGCAAAAGAAACAGCGTAATGAAATGCACGACGTAGTACGCCGCGTACAGAAAGATCATTTGCTGGATGTCGTCACTCGTTCGCATAAGCGAAAACGACAGGATCATCGCAGAAATCACGCCGACATGCGACAATCCGACCTCATTCAGGCAGACATACATAAGCCATGCCATCAGAAGAAACAAGATAACTATCGCAAGTCCCATGGCAAGATTCATGTTTTTTCCGACGATGGGATAAATAAACGAAGCCAGATTCGGCGCCATTATCACATAATTATGCGTCGAGACAACCCACGTATCGGGCTGCCTGAAGCCATTTTCAAAAATCCTGACACCAAGAAGCGTCTCAGATGCGATATCCGCGTCCATCCTCGCCGTGTAGTGCCCAATGTCTGCGGTTGCATAAGTCCACAAGATCAGCACCAACACCGTGTCCAGAAGCAGCAGCGCCACGTGACGAGCCACGCTCTGTATTCTGTTTTTTTTCGCATCTATATTAGTATTTACCATAACTCACCCAAGTAAATTAAATACCGCGATTCCGCTGAGTATCAGCACAACGCCCACGAGCTTGCGCGCACTGATCTTTTCCTTAAAAAAGATCCTCGACATGATCATGACGATGATATAACCGACAGGCTCCATGACAACAACGCCCATGTAGCCGAGCGCTTTTTCGTCGTAGCAAAAAATCGAGATCACCATAGACAGCACGAGTAGCATGTAACCGCCGATGACAAGCGCGTTCAGATACTCTCGGATTATATTCGGATAATTTTTCTCCGCACTTTTTTTCAATAAAACCTGCGACGTTGAGGCAATCAGCTCTGCAAGCAGCATCAGGAAAAAGAACTTATTTATCATTTTCTTTTTCCTCCTCACCGCTCAGATTCATGACCATAACACCGATCACGACAAGCACGACACCCACAACCTTCCAAGGCGTGATACCTTGACTGAAGATTACAAAGTTCCAAAGCATAGACCACATCAGGGTCAGCGCTTTATTCGCATATGCGATCGAAAGCTGGAATTTCTTGATCATCTGCTGCCAGACGATAGCGTAAACGCCCAGAATAAAGAACTCCAGGCCAAAAAACAAAATATATTTCCAAGACAAAAAAGCATGCTTGGATGCAAGATTTGCAGCAACTGTCGAGAGCGAGTAAATCACAACCGCGCTCTGGATCTGCAGTATGTCTACAATTCCAATCTTCTTTTTCATAACACATCCTCCCGGCTAAAAGAGCCGGCTCTTTTTCCCAAATAATTCTTATACAAGTAAGATTACTCAGCTTCGTCAGCTGTGTCCGCAGGATAGATGGCTTCCACAAAATGCTGAGCCATGTGCTTATTGCAGGCCGCGTTGACGTGAACGTTGTCAAGAAGCCACTCCGAGCTGTTGTCCTCGTGGATCGTTCCGTAATAATTGTCGATAAAAGAAACACCGGTGTCGCCGGACACATCGATCATAAACTGAAGGTATGTCGTGAGCTTACCGTTACCGAAATCAACTCTGTCGCCGCTTACAAGCGCTCCCGTCGAATCATACGCATAGCACATCGGGAATGACATGCACACGATCCTGATGTAAGGATACTTCTCCTGGATCATCTTAATTCCCGCATAAAGCGCACCACTGTAAGTGATAACATCGCTCTTGTCATCGGGGTTAAGACCGATCCTGCCGTTCAGATAATCCTGCGCGTTGTAGAAAACAACAAGCGTATCAACCTTGTCAAAATCAAGCGCCGCAAGTGCCTCCGCGCTCTTATCGTACGTCGAATCCTCAAACTTCTCGGCAGAAGAAAGAAGATTAGAATAATCTCCGTCCGCTATCGCCTTGGCAACATTGTAAAAGCTGAAAGCATCAAGCGGATATTCTTCGCTGTATTCTTTGTTTTTATTTGCGATCGTTGTTCCCGGGAAGCCTGCATTTATGCATGTTGCGCCAAGTTTCTGCTGAACCTGTCCCACAACTCCCGACTCTTTCATATCGTAAGTGATCGCATCGTTACCAAGGAAAAGAATCGTCTCCTCCTCGTCAAATGTATGTCCCGCTTTCTTTTCATCGGGTAAAAGAAAAATCTGATCAAGGATCTCTACCTCATAACTCTCACCTGTATTTCCCTCGATGATCGCAGTTCCCTGATTCCACTTCCAAAGCGCAATTGCTGAACCTCCAAGCACAGCAACGATAACACCTATTGCAATAAGGTGCGCCCAGATCGGAATCTTTCTTGTAGGACGCTCCGCGGGTTCAACGTAGTCTTCCTCGTCATCATAGTCCTCTTCGTCATAATCTTCCTCGGCGTAGCCCTCCTCGTCGTAGTCTGCGTCGGTGTAGCCATCATCGCCGTAATCAGCGTCATAGTCTGCGTCGTAATTCTCGTCTTCAACGACATCTCTGCTCTCGTTTACTTCAACGTCGTAATTCTCATTCTCTTCGATCTCAGGATTGATATTCCCCTTATTCATTTCGTTCTCTCCCATGATCAGTCCTCCTTCCTAGTATTAACGATAGATTTAAGGCCGTAGGCCTTGGCAATGTCTTTATTAAAATTGCTTGTCGGATCTTCCGTCAGGTAAAAACAATAGAAATTCCTGATCTCTTCCGGATGCGTCGGCACGTCAAGTTCAACGTCCTCGCCCTCCATATCCGCAAAGCTGTCGATCATCGCTTTTGTTTTATCGTAGTTTTCTTGGAACTCTCCCAAGTAGAGCTGCTTGTCCATCTTTAAAAAGATGTACTCTCTTATGTTATACGGTGTTGTGACAAATAGTGCAAGTAATACTGCGGCCAATGCGATAAGTACAGGCTTCTGAGCTTTCTCTTTTAACAAGTCAGACAAAAGAGCTCCAACCGCAAGCGCAAGGTTTCCAAGTGCGATATCCATGACCACGATCAAGATGTAGAAGCATCTGTTCGGCATCCAGCCTACGCCGTAGCCCATAAGTACAGGGAATACGGTCACGAACGGCGTAAACAAAAGCATCGCGGAAAGAATTGCGTAGGCGCGGGTGAAGCACTTGCTTTCCTCCGGCGCCCCGGCGTCGTCATGCGGCTGCTTGTCTTTGGCTGTTGCTGTGGTTCTGCTTCTCCGGAAAATCGCGAAGCCCGTGATGATGAGCGCAAGAAATACGCAGCCGTAGTTCTTGTTTATAAAGAGCCATCTAAGCGCGTAGATGAAATAGCCCCATGTATTGCTGATTCCGTCGATAAGTGTGAATGACTCGCCGCTTTCAAGATCCAAACGAATGAAATTGCCCGGCGCCGCCGCATTTATCAACGCTCCGCCAAAGCAAGCAAGAAATACCGATATATTCTTCCTATCAAGTTTCTTGTCTTTTACCGCGTAGAACACAACTATACTAAGCACAAGCCAGCACACGGTTCCCGTGATCGCAAGTGAAGCTCCGACCGCGCAAAACCCAAGGATCGCGGATGCGATGTAGAGGAGCTTTGCCTTTGAGGTCATCCTATCCGACGGTACTGCGGATACTCTGCCTTCTGGTGCTGCGGCTCCGAATTCCGACTTCCGCGCGGTTTCGCGGTCGTTTGCAAGAAGCAGGAGCGTCACCGCAAACATCCCAAGTGACATCGGGAAGCCGTAAACGCACGCGCCAACGAACCAGTAGAATATCTCCTGAAAGGCGTCAAAGCCTGTAATTACAAAGGTTGCTACTGCAAGAATAAACACCCTTGCGGTAGCCGAGTTTACTTTTAACTTGCCAAGAGCAACATATACAAATGATAAAATCGATGCAAAAGCCATCACTGCATTGATGAACATGACCACTCTAAGCTTCGGGAAACCACCGTGAATAAGCGGGTTAAACAGCGAGCCGATGAACGACGTGAAGTATGTTCCCTGGTGATGTACATATATCTCATAAGAGAATTGCACCGCAACGATAAGCCTGTGCCACAGCCCCTTTGCGCCTATGCCGGTCCTCGCGTACCAGTAATCATCCGATATCGGCACCGTGTACAGCGAAGTCACCAGCACCGTGCCAATCATGACAATCAGCGCCAGTACCGATAATATCAGCAATGCCCGTGATGCAATTTTCTTTGTTCTTTCTGAATTCATATATTTCATACCTATCATAACTGCCGGAATTTATCTGCCAGATTTCAATTTTCTTTAAGCTAGCAGATGTTTTATCCGGAATTTATCTGCCTATATTCACAATTGCTCAAAAGTAGCAGTTGTTTTTCACTGTGATTATCTGCCTATATCTGCAATTCTCCAAAAGTAGCAGTTGTTTTCCACCGTGCTTTTCTGCCTATATTGGCAAATCCTCAAAAGTGGCAGTCCCTCACCTCAAAAATCAACTGCCTATATCCGAAAATTCTCGAAAGTGGCAGTCCCTCGCCTCAGAAATCAACTGCCTATATCAACAAATCTCCGAAAGTGGCAGTACTTCACTCCGAAATTCAACTGCCTATATCATCAAATCTCCGAAAGTAGCAGTCTCTCGCCACAAATCGAGCAACCTCGGCCGTGCCAACCGATTCAACCTAAGCCCGCACCCGCAGCCGCCGCGCAAGCTCACCACTCCTGCGAGAGGAGCGCCTCGAAATCAAATCCGCGCACCATCTCGTCCATCTTCGACAGCTCTTTTGCCATCTCATCTTCTGAGTGAATCTCGTGCTCGCCGCTCTTAAAGCATTCTACCATAAATCTATTAATCTCGGGCTTGTAATGCGAGTAATCCGCGTAGTTGTTGAGGTCCAGCACCTCGTCAATATTCTGAAAATAAAACAGGCGCACATTGTCATATTCCAAAAGCCGCTTCGCCACGTACCTGTACTGGTTCATCGTCGCCTCGTACGTGTTCTCGCACAGCACATTGTTCCAATAAAGAATGCTGTAGGGCGGGAAAAAGAAATAGAACTCCGTGTCGGGATTGGCCCCAACAAACGGCAAGATATTTGCCTCAAGGTTGCGCTCCGTCGCCGGGATAAAAGAGTCCTCGGATGCGCTCTCAGCCACAGCCTCCGGCTTTTCGTAGTTGTGCATAACCCACTGAATGTTGTAATAATCGGGCGTCCACCAGCTAAAGTATATCTCGGAAAGATCGGAGCCCTTGCCCTGGATCACGGGCTTCAAAATATATTCAAACAAAACATCCTTGTTGAGCACGTACTCAACATCGTTCAGATAATTGTCGTCGTAAAGGTACTCGGGGAGCGGATACTTGATCTCGTCCACGTCCGCCGTCATAGTCGGAATGTCCGCTGCAATGAACACCGCCTTCATGCCGCGGTTCCTGCGCGCATAAGTATTCCTATCAAAAACAATTGATAAAATATTGTTGTCGTCTTTGGGATAAGCCCCGCTGTAGCTAAGCTTGACCGTATCCCTTCCAAGCAGCTCCTTGAAATCGTCCGTGTCAAAATTCACCGTCATCGAGGACCCGATAATGCATGAGTCGTAGAGCATGTTCTTTGCCATGCCCGGATTCTGGCTCAGCTGATTGTCGACAATGTAAGGGAAGCCCTGAATCGGCGCATGATAGTGAAAAAACGGATCCACGTAAACAACAAGCGCCGCCACCGCCACCGTCGCCGCCACAAGTATCGCTATTAAACTGATGAAAAGATTCCTATACTTCTTCATCTATAACCTCTGTAAAAAGATTCTTTGTATCGCCAAAGCTCGCCCGCGCCCCGGCCCTCGCGCCGTCGCGCTTAGAAATTCATATACAAATAAGTCGCAACGCCGCCGAAGCTCAGCACGCACCACAGCAGCAGGAACGCCGTAAGGAGCGTCGTGCGAATTCCGATCTTGCATTTCCTCGTGTATTCAATAGCATTTGGGCAAAAGAAAATGATAATGACTGCAAACGCCGTGAACAGCCACAAACAAATGTCCCAAGCAAAGCTTAGCTTCATAAGCGGTGTCACTTTGATGAAATACCAGATCTCATCAAGATTAAAGCCGTCCGCAAAAGTGCTGTAGAAAGGCCTGATTCCGCCGAATATCATACGGCCGAAAATGCCGATCGCATCCTTTACGCTCTCCGCCCTGAAGAAAACCCACGCAGCCGTCACATACAGGAAGTTCGCGAGAACCGCAGCCGCATGGCCTATGCGAGTCTTCGGCGCCTTCTTCACCGCGCGTGTGATCACACTCATCACGCCGTGCATGAGGCCCCAGACGATGAACGTCCAGCCGGTTCCGTGCCAAATTCCGCTCACAAGGAACACGATCAGAATGTTGACGTACGTGCGAACCGCGCCCTTTCTGTTACCGCCGAGCGGGATGTAAATATACTTGGTAAAAAAGTCCGTGAGCGTGATGTGCCATCTTTTCCAGAAATCCATAATATTCACTGACTTATAAGGCGAATTGAAATTCACGACAAGTCCAAAGCCCATCAGCATGCAGACCGCCGTCGCAACATCGCAGTAGCCACTAAAATCAAAGTAAAGCTGGAACGAATAAAAGAACGCAGAAAGAATAGCTTCCAATCGTCCAAGTACCGCGATGTTGGAAAAGCCGTAGTTTACCGCCTTTCCGAAAGTATCCGCAAGAATCACCTTCTTAAACAGACCCATGGACAAAAGAAGCATCGCACGCATCACGTTTTCCCAATCAACCTTAGCTACGAAGGATTTCTTTTGCTCTGCTACGAAGTCCTTGTAAGACATGAGCGGACCTTGAAGAATTTTAGGGAAAAAGAGAATGTACGAAAGGTACGTAAGAAAGTCGCGGCCGAAGAAACCGCCACGCGCCGCGCCGCCTCCGGCGGACGAATCCTGAACCCCCGCGCCGTCAGCCGCGTTACATCCGAGCACTGCCTCGCCCCTGTACACATCGACTATGAATGAGATCTGATTGAAAATGTAAAAGCTTATCGCGATAGGCAAAATCAGCCCCGAAAATTTGAATACCAAAAGAAGAAGGACGTCCGCGAGGATTCCGATCGCCAAAATAATCTTGGCCGGGCCGGCTGCGCCGCAATCCTTCTTAACCGCAAGTCCACGCACGATCGCGGCGTTCCAAAGAATACTCGCAACAAGAATCGCAAGATTCCTAAGCCCGAACAGGCCGTAGAAAACCAGCGATCCCGCGATAATCCATATATTAAGAGCAAGCTCTTTTGAATTGGAATCAGAAAGAGCCCGCCTGAGCAAACAAAAACCAAGTATGAAGATTGGCAAAAAAAGCATCACAAATCCATACGAATTAAACAACATGTTATTTTAACCATTCACTTCTCTTGCTGATAAGAAGCGCCTTGAAAATATCGATATCATCAACCGTTGTGAGTTTGATGTTCTTTTCCGAGCCTTGAGAGAAAAAGACCTTGCGGCCGAGCTCGATCATGAGCGTGCAGGAAGCGACTGAGCTTGTGATGCCCTTTTCGAGCGCTTCTCTGTGAAGGTCGCAGATCTCGCCAAGCTTAAAGCCCTGAGGAGTCTGGGTTCTCTTGAGGTTGTCTCTTGGGTAAGTCTCCTCGCTGTCTTCGCCGTTTGACGTTGTGAGCATGGCTTCCGCGCAGGGAATCGATGTGATCGCATTTCCGAACTGCTTGGTCTTCAAAAGACAATCCGAAATGATCTCAGCTGAGACCATAGGACGGATTGCGTCGTGAATAAGCACAATGTCGTCTTTGTCGAAATGTTTTTCCAGCTCATAAACACCGTTTCTGATAGAGCCCTGGCCGTTTTCTCCGCCAGGCACAACAATGTCAAGTTTGTCTATATTGAACTGTCTCGCGTAGGCTCTAAGCATCTGCTCCCAGCCATCAACGCAAACAACCGCGATCGAATCGATCTCGGGATGGTTCTGGAACGCCTCGAGCGTGTACACGATCACGGGCTTTTCATTAACCGTAAGAAATTGTTTTGGGATGTCCTGGTGCATTCTCTCGCCGGTGCCACCCGCAATTATAAGTGCTACTGTTTTCATAAATTACTCCTTTATCACGTTCACGTGCATCGGAACGCGCTTGTCTTCCGGTGGAAGACTCATGTAGTCGCCGTAAGTCTTCTTAAGCCACCTGTCGTGGTGCTTGGGAATCGGGAATTCCCTGCCGCGGATCTTCGCGGTGTCGGGTCCGTAGATCAGATGCTCCGCATCGAAGTCGAGGCCCCAGTATCTGGGATCAGGCTGCTCATTACTGATGAAAAGAGTCGTCTCATCCGCTGCCTGTGCGGCAGTACCCGCCGAAATACCGTTCGGCGCGCTGCTCATCTCTGATGAAACCGCTTCGCCCTGAGTCTCGCCCGCCTGCAGGCCGCCCTGCGCTGCGCTTGCCGCGCGCTTCGCGACGCCGCCGAGGGTCTGAAGCTTCATGTACTTGCGCGCGATCACTTTAAACGGCACGAGCTTACCAATCGTTGTGAGGACGAAGGAAACAACCTTCATCGCGCCGCTGAATTTGCTGTAATCAACGTACGGTCTGTGGCCCATCGCAAGCGCGTATAACAGCTTCATCCTGACAAGCTGCCACTTGTGATTGTCCGCCTCTTTATCAAACACGAAAAGATCCAATGTCGGGTGTGAATATCTGTGATCATAGAAATCCTCCGCACCGAACGTCGTCTCCTCGTAGGTAAGTTCGCTGTCAGATATCTTTGTAATAAAGTCAAAGAACTGCGGATACTGCTCGAATCTAAGGAGCTTAAAGCGAGGATCCGCCTCTTTTTCATAAACTTCCAAAAACTTCTCGTAGTCTTCTCGGAGGAAGAGAATATCCACATCGTCATCCCACGGGATGAAGTCCTCGTGCCTCACGGCGCCGAGCATTGTGCCCCCGTGAAGATAATACTGTATATTATATTTCTTACAAATTCTGTCAACCTCGCAGAGCATCGCAAAGTCCGATTCATGCACTCTGTCGAGGTACTGCTGTACTTCTGGTTTCATATATTTTACTTCCATATAGTTTTTAAATGATGTTCTGCTCTCGCTTTGCTCGCCAGAACTAAGTAGTACAGCACGACTCAAAAGGACTGAGTCTGCTGATTACTTATCCTCATATATATTATACCCATCCACCGTCGCAACGAGCTTCAAGCCCAGCGTCGTGAGGTCAGTGTCGATCTTGCGACCTTCTTTGAGGACGATGTATTTGCAGCGGACATCCGCATTGCCGTTGCCCTCAGGGTCACGCGTTGCTGCGACGAGCTCCTTGGCGTTTATAACTTCAGGCTTCTCCATCGCATCGTAAACCGGGTGGAAATAATCCTTATCCGTCCAATCCGTATAATCCCTCCCGTACGGCATCTTGATGTCAGTCGTGTACTGCCTTACAAAATAAACAAGCTCTGTCGGGAAAGCGACCACGACCTGGCCTTCGCCGTTTGCATCCTTTATCGCATCGCAAATATTGATTGCATACTGCGGTATGTGGTACATGTTCTCGGCTTTGGTCATATACCTATTCGTATAGATAAGCGAGCCCGAAAGCGCGATCACCGGCACCGTAGCAACCGCAACCACTGTCTTCACCGTATACCTCTTAGCGCGCGATATCAACAGGCACACCGCATAAGTGATAACAACATACACCGGCACCAGCCACAAGATCCTGTAATAAGTCTCCCCGACCGGCGGATCGATCTTGCTGACGTACACCCACTTCGTCAAGGGAAAAAGAAATCCCGCAATCACCACAAGCGGCGTAAATCCCAAAAGCACTCTCCTTGCCACATTGCGCTCACGAACTGCGATGTAGATCGCCGCTGCAAGAAAAAGAACTATATACAAATACGCTCTGAAATTGTCTAAAGGTTCGCCGTAGCCGCCAAAGTACTGGCGAAGCGTCACCCAACATTCTCTGAATATTCCGTACATATCAACCTCAATCGATAAATGACATCATCACAATGCCAACTGTGCTCACACACTGCCACCTGCGTATCAGTTAAAAATCGTATGCAGCAATCCGCGCTTGAGCAGCAAATAAATTCCGACATACACAATGCTTGGGATCACCGAAACAGCCGCTCCCAAAACAACCGTCTTTCTTTTAGATACGATCAAAAGAATCAGCGTAAGGAGTGCTATGAACACCGGCCCCAGCCCTGCCCCAAGCGACGTACACATACCGGCAAACATATTCACCAAAGTCAGCATGATCCACCAAGGCGCTGCGACTTTCGCAGTCTCTTTAAGGCCGCCTTGCACTTCTCTCACCTTCTCCACATCCTCAAACATAAGTAAAAAAATCCAGAGTATCATCGGAAGTCCCAGGCTGCAGAAAAGCGTCTTGCCCTGCCAAGTCCTCATCAGAAGGAACGTCGCCGGCGTGTTGATCGACACATTTCCGAACATCATAAGTAGCGTTATGAATATCATAAACACAGGAACAAGCTCTTTTCTCCCCGTTCCGTCTTTTTTATCTTTAAAAAGAACCTTCGCAATCTGATAATAAACGAAGTAAACAAGCGGTATCACAAAGAGCGGCATAACACTGTGCGCAACAATCGTCGCATGCACTCCCGAAGCCTTGGCCACAAACCCAATCCACATCGTGATCACGGCAAGAGCATGTCTGTACTCATGGCTTAGAAGATTCGACCTTCCAAGATACGGATTCACCGTGTTCATCACATCAAGCTGCTGTGCCTGAAGCGACTGCACCACATAATACGCATCGTCTCCGTCAAACGGCGCATAGACAAGGCTCATCACCATCTGCAAAAGAACCAGTGCGATAAATATACCAAAATAAATCTTGGTATCAATCTTCATACTCTTAAGATCACTTACATAATCAAGCGAAGTCTTGATATCGCGAGCCTCCGCATCATCTTTTCCTGTAAAAAGAAATCCGAAATACCTGCACGCACCGAGCACTGCAAGCACCACAGAAATCACTCCGTATATCCACGTACAGTACTTAAAAGCGTCGTACTTTATAAGAATCATGCAGGGAATCGAGATAACTTCGAACACAGCGAAGTAGATCAAAAGCCCCAAAAGATACGTGATACCAAAGGTTCTGCGTTTTTTATCACTTGGCAATATGAAGTTAAATAGCTGTCCGATAAAAAAGGGAACTGCCACCATCCAGAAGATGAGGCGTACCACGGACCACGCGATCTGCACCATGCTTTACTCTCCAAGCATCAACTTAAGATGCTGCTGCAAAATTCCGATACCGGTAAGGTTCTCGCCGCCGCGTGGGATAATTATGTCCGCGTACTTTTTACTCGGCTCGATGAACTGCTCATGCATCGGTTTAACGGTATCTCTGTACTGAGTAAGGATCGACTCGATACTCCTTGCA
Organism: Butyrivibrio sp. INlla21; assembly: GCF_900116875.1. Taxonomy (GTDB): domain Bacteria; phylum Bacillota; class Clostridia; order Lachnospirales; family Lachnospiraceae; genus Butyrivibrio. The sequence goes on along the minus strand of NZ_FPCC01000017.1, from coordinate 24,055 downwards.
CGCTCCGACATATCACGAATAATTCTGCGCATAAGTCTTTCGTCTGCGTCGGTGTCGACAAAGACCTTGATATCCATAAGATCGCGCAGCTCCTTGTTTTCAAGCACAAGGATACCCTCAAGAATTATAACATTCTTAGGGATGATATGAACCGTCGCATCGACCCTGTTATGAATCGAAAAATCATAAATGGGAATATCGACTTCCTCATTGTTCTTGAGCTTTTTAACATCCTCGATCATTCTCTCCGTATCAAAAGCATCGGGATGATCGTAGTTAAGTCTCGTCCTGTCCTCATAGGAAAGGTCGTTGTGCGCTTTATAATATGAATCATGATTGATGACAACAATATCGTCGCCAAAACTCTCTTTTATCTTCCTAACGATAGTAGTCTTGCCGGATGCGGTACCTCCCGCGATTCCCACGATACAGACCTTATTTGCCATAATTGCCTCCTTTGGAAGTATAGTACTCGTGATCTATCACTTCACCGGTATTCTTATCATAGATCAAAAGCTGAACATCCTCAGCCACATGATCCTCATCGTATAAATAGTTCGTATCTTCGTCGTCCGTCTCATAGAAAAGTCTGAAATTCTTCTCAACAGGCTGATAATTCATAAAGCCCATCGCCGTCTCGACATTATCAAGCACCGAGCCACCCGAAGCCTCATAAACCTTGTTAAAGCCGGGATCGCATATCATTATATACGGACCATCGGGCGTCTCATAAATTACATTTGAACCCGCGATCTCTTTTATCAAATGCTTCATTGCCGCATCCGTAAACACCTGCGAACCCTCGTTGCAATAAAGCACAAAGCCATACTCGCCGATGGACAAATCCTTTAACTTGGTAAAAAGCTTATCCTCAGAAAGTATCTTATCTCTAAGCTCATCATAATACTTATTGCTCAGCTTCTCCCAATATGCGTAAGCATCATCGTCCCTGTGATCTACAAGACCCGCATTGGCCTTGAGCCAGTCGCCGATCGCTCTCGTCGTCTTATCAGCGCCCGTGGCATTTAAGTGACCCCTGTCGTTAAGATCAGAATAAATGTCGATAACATCACCATCAAGCATGTTAAGATAAGGCACTCCGTAAGCGTTACATATCGCACCTGCTGTATTGGCCGCAACAATATCTTTTGTCTCCGGATTAAAAGGATTGAATGTCACAAGTATCCCGATCTCTCTGTCCCGGCACTCCTCAATGATCTTGGAAAGATACTGCATTCCCACCGTTTCATCAGCAAAAACTTCGCCATCATCAGGTCTTTGGCAAATAAACGGTGCCGTATCAACTTCGTATCGCATCTCCGCGCCAAAGAGCTCGTTCCTAGACTCATTACCCACTATCGACTTGAAATCATCCTCCGTGATGTACTCCCACCTGTTGTGATACACGATGAAATCAAAAAGGAATTCCCTCTTTAAGTCTTTATCCAGGACAAGATCGTTCATCGCCTCGATTTTGAGCTTATTAAGCGGCCAGACATCCATGTTCAGATGAAGCTGCTCAATCGAAGTATTGATCTCGCTCGCATCGGGATTATTCTCCCTGTCATCAAGATAGCGATAGTTCTTTTCAAGCATGTAGGCATCTACAACCACCCACTCCGGCGTCTCGTACTGCAGCGCCTCCATAAGCTCCCAGTAAGTCGCCTGAAGGAGCGAGCCGTGACCGCCCATATTGTAGGAAGTATAGCCGTAGTTATTATATAGAACCGCCGGATTCACCGCATTTATCGTGTGCGACGAGCCGAGAAAAAGAACGTCTATCTGATCTTTTTTGGCCAGCTCAAAAAAGTCCGCGTACTTATACAAGCTGTCTTTTCTCCTGAGCGCAATTGTAGCGCCGTACAAGATGGCAAACACGGTTATTATAAAAAATATGCACTTTAAAGCTATTATAATCTTTCTCTTCATAATTCCCTTAGAACTGCTTGTAAATAAAATCGGCCACGTTGTAGCCCGGTCCCCAGATTCCCAAAATAACAGTCAGCACGATGCCCGTGATCATGATGATCCATCTAAGCCAAAGCCCCTGCTTTAAGATATTTTCCCTGATCACAACTCCTCTGTAGTTATACAGATCTACGATGACCACAAGCACTATCCCTGCAACAGCTAGCAAGAAATTTCCTCTCGAAAGCCCATAACCGTACAAACTTTTATCAACCAGCTTCCACGGTGTGAAGCAAAAAGAGCTCCTAATAATCCTCACCGCATCGCTGAGGCTGTCCGCTCTAAAGAACACCCAAGCATAGCTTACAAGGAAAAAAGTGACCGCAGTTTTTACCACTCTGTGAGAAAAACTGTATCTTCCGATATTGAATAATTCTATGATCTTATCTCTTGCCGGAGTTAATGCCTTTCCGATCACCTGATACAATCCGTGCAGCAGTCCCCAGACAACAAACGTAAAGTTCGCGCCGTGCCACAGACCGCTCACCGCAAAGACTATCATTATGTTTATGTACTTCCTGATAGTTCCTTTCCTGTTTCCGCCAAGCGGAATGTAGAGATAATCTCTGAGCCAGGATGAAAGCGAAATATGCCACCTTCTCCAGAACTCCGCGATCGACATCGCAAGATACGGAGATTCAAAGTTCTTCATAACATCGATTCCAAGAATCCTCGCAACACCTATCGATATATGCGAATATCCTGCGAAATCGGTATATATCTGAAATGTGTAAAAAAGAATCGCAACAAGCGCCGGAGCACCGTTTATGCCAAGCTCCGTCTCTGTGTCAAAAACTGTATTAACAAATATTGCAAGCCTCTCGGCCACAACAAGCTTTAAGAAATATCCCCAGAGAATCTGAAGAAATCCGTTTCTGAATCTGTCGAAATCAACAGGCGTAGGATCTTTAAACTGAGGCAGCATATTGCCCGCTCTCTCGATCGGTCCCGCAACTATCTGAGGGAAGAATGAGATAAAAAGAGCCAGCATAACCGGATCTTTCTCGGCTTCAATGTCACCTCTGTAAACGTCGATAAGATATCCGGCGGACTTAAGAATGTAAAAAGAAAGCCCGATCGGAAGTATCAGATTGAAGCGTATGTCATCAATAGCACCAAATGACACCAGCCCCACAATTCTCATAAAGAAATTAAGATATTTAAATACAAAAAGAATTCCAAGATTAAATACAAGGCACGAGATAAAGATCTGCTTGGCCTTGTCTCTATACTTATCAAGCAAAAGACCTGCCGCATAAACGGAAGTCATAGAGATAACCAAAATAATCGCAGCCCCTATCCCCGCCGTTGCATAAAACGCAAGGCTCACGATAAGAAGCCAGATGTAGCGGTATTTTCTTGGAACTATGAAGTTTATAAGTACTGCTACCGGCAAAAATGCCATGAACGCATACGAAATAAAGCTCATACTCTCTCCCGAACATTTTTATTAGATACGCATCACTTCTACTCTGTATCGAAGTTGATGCGTTTTTCTTCGACTACGATGGGACGACCGATAACTCTCGTGTTGATGTTGAGAATATACTCGCCCATAAGTCCTATGAAAAAGAGCTGAACAGCCCCGATAAGGAACATTCCGATGATCATCGGCGCGTAACCTGCATGGAAGCTGTACCAGTGAGTAAGCTTAAGCACAAGGTAAACAAATGCTACGATGATATCGATAAGCGCGCAGACAAAGCCCGCGATCGTGCAAAGTCTTAAACCAACCTTGGTGTAAGATGTAATACTGAGCATTGCCGCATCGTATAAAGTATAAAAATTGTTGTGAGTCTTACCGGCTCTTCTCTGAGGCTGCTCGTACTCGACGGTAGTCATGTTAAAGCCCTCGCCGTACTCAGCAACAATACCTCTTATGAAAGGCACCGGATCGTCAAGCTTACGAAGAAGCTGAATGAAAGTCTTATCGTAAAGACCAAAGCCCGTAAAGTGCTCGATCATGCGGACTTTAGACATGTTCTTGATCATCTTGTAGTACATCGTACGAAGGAAATAGACGAATCCGTTTTCCTTACTCGATGACTTAACGCCGCTGACAATCTTGTGTCCCTCTTCCCACTTTTTTACAAATACGGGGATCATCTCAACGGGATCCTGGAAGTCCGCGCAAACAGGGATCACGCAGTCTCCGTCAAGTGAACACATTCCGTGGAACGGCGAATTGAACTGTCCGAAATTCGTCACGTTAAAGATTGCCTTGATCTTCTTGTTGCCTTCGCAGATCTTCTCAATCTTGGGCCTTGTGCTGTCAGTTGATGCGTTGTCTATAAATACTATCTCATAGTCGTAGTTTGAAAGGTCATTTACTAGAACCTTTTCAACTGCGGCCGATATTCCCTCGACGTTCTCCTCTTCGTTGAAGCAAGGGATTAAAATGCTGATTTTTTTCATAAATACTCCTAAAAATGAGGTTCTGCTCTCGCATTCGCTCGCCAGAACTAAGTAGTACACCACGATTTGAAAATACCAAATCTGGTGATTACTTAAAGAAATGCGGTGCCATGTTCTTTCAAGCACCGCATTGTGTTTGCAAATATATCTTGGGGTTTTTACGCCCGTTAGTCTACTTCAACCTCTTCTTCTGCTGCATTCTCTGCCGCATCAGTCTCATGATATTCCTTCTCGGTGTTGACGTTCCAGATATTGCTACGGTCTATCTTGCCGCTTATGATGTTCTTTACAACCTCGAAAGAAGTACACATTGAATGGTCGATATTGTTATATCTATGCTGACCGTTTCTACCTACGCAGTAGAGATTGTCGATAGTATCGAGATACTCGATGAGCTTATCCATCTCTTCATAGGTATCAAAGTAAGCCGGATATGCCTTCTTAACTCTTTCCATGTGATAATCCATAACCTCGTCGGCGCTGCTAATGAGGTTAAGTGTGACCATCTCACCGATTGCCATCTTGGCGAATTCATCCTCAGTCATGTTCCACATGTTGTCGCCTTCAAAACAGAAGTACTCAAGTCCTACCCATACAGTGTTCTCAAGATCTTTTACCAAATAAGGAGACCAGTTGTTATAAATCTGGAATCTTCCCATCTTAACTGTTCTGTCCTGAACATATACCCAGTTGTCGGGCACGATATTGCCGATTGTCTTGATCTTGGTCTTATTCTCAAGATTGAGCTTGGGAACAAGTACGCCGAGAGTCATGTAATCACGATAAGGAAGTCCTGCGGCGATCCTTGCGGGATCAGCGGGAACATCATTCATTCCTGCAACGAGATCCTTGATTGGCATTGAACTAATAACGATATCGCCGTCGATCTCAACTTCTTTACCATCCATTATGTAGGATACGCCCTTAATGTGATTGCCGTCCTTCTTGATTCCGGTAACCTTGGCGTTCATGATGATCGTACCGCCGAGTTTCTTGATCTCATCGGCCGTCACCTCCCAAAGCTGTCCGGGACCTAACTTAGGATAGCTGAACTCTTCGATAAGAGATGTCTCAACCTTGCCGCCGGTCTTTCCTGTAAGCTTACGGAAAGCATTCTTAAGAACCGCCATAATGGAAACGCCCTTAACTCGCTGTGCTCCCCATGAAGGGTCGATATCGGAAGGATGTCTGCCCCAAAGGTTCTCTGTGTAATACTCAAAGAACATTGAATAGAGCTTCTTACCGAAACGGTTAATATAGAAATCTTCAAGTGAATTCTCTTTGCGCTTGAAAAGCATAGCACCTATATAAGAAAATCCACATTCAATTGTCTTGATAAGTCCCATGTTCTTGAAAGTCTCAGCCTTCAGAGAAATAGGATAGTCATAGAACTTACGGTCAAAAAAGATTCTGGATACTCTGTTTCTTCTGAGCATAACCCTGTCCGTCTTCTCCGGATCCGGGCCTCCCTCATTCATCTGCATCGGTCTATCTAGAACTATATCATCGTAAGTGGGCTTACCCTGACGCGGGAGCATCTTGTCCCACCACTCGTTAACTTCGGGAACCTTGGTAAAGAATCTGTGACCGCCCATATCCATGCGGTTACCCTTGTATTCTACGGTTCTGGAAATACCGCCAAACTGGTCGGTCTCCTCAAATATCACTACCTGATAATCTTTTGACTTGGTCAATAGCTCGTAAGCAGCTGTAAGTCCTGCAGGACCTGCACCAATTATAAGAGCCTTTTTCATATTGTTTACCCTCAACTTCTATAGTTTAAAATAAGCGGTCGCCCCGTGGGCATAGTACCACTAATATTAGTAGTATACTCTAAGAGCCTAAATTCTTCAAGAATTACGCGAATTCCCCTAAATTAGACAAGGAAAAACCCACAGACGTTTGAGGGAGTCTGTGGGCTTTCCTTTTGTTGGTTATTTTGTTGAAGGATTTACGCATGGATGCGAAATCCGTGCGTAAACTTAGTTATCGTCAGCTGCGCCATGCTCACGTGCCAAAGGGAATCCGCCTTCTCTAATTAGTTTATTGAAGTTAGCTTCCTTAAGCTCGGAATTGGGCACCATGAAGTATTCTTCGGGATCAAAATCTGCTATCTTAATATAATCTTGTTCCAAATACTCATAAGGTTCATTTTCTTCATAGAAATTCGGAATATGTGCAAGAAGTCTTGCAACCACCTGTCTTCCCTTGAGTGTAAGATGGGTTCCGTCCATAAGGTACTCATCTGCAGTATCAAGGTAAAGATCAAAACGCTTATCGTTCATACAATCGAAATCGATAACCTTCATATCATCGGCAACATTAAGTGCCTTTCTTGCGTAGTTGGCAAGTGTATCCACCCCGTTACTTACGATATAAGAGTCACCGAGATACTTACCGTTACCGTCTGTATAAATTCCGTAGAAAGGTGTCATTACAACAATCTTAGCCTGGGGACTGATCTCCTTAAGAGTAGCAATACCTCTCTCAAGTCCACCATAGAATGTATGAAGATCATTGCCGTCATGCTGAGTATTGTCAAGCGGCATCTTCTGGAAGAAATCGTTGGCACCATATTCTATAAAATAATAATCAACTGTAGCGGGATCAATTTCTTTTATAGCATGTCTTACGTCTTCACGGTTGGCAAATACGCCGTCTACATCGATCTTGCCTGCAAGGCCGTAGCAGATTCCGTTAAATGAAGGTGAATCCCAGTTGTCCAGATTAGTGTCTGAAGTAGACATCTCAACACAAGCCGTAGTTCCGCCGATTCCAAGATTATAAACCTTGGCATGAGGAACTCTCTCAGCAACCAAGTGCGCAATGTCCGTTCTCTCACTTAATCCGTTCTCCATCTGGCTATCGCCGATGAATACCATATAACATCTGTCAGGAGCCTTCTCCTCTTCAGGTGTCTCCTGTGCAGGCTGTTCCTGTGTGGCAGTTGAAGTTGAAGCTGATGCAGCTCCCTGCTCCAATGCAGGCTGTGTAAGATTCTCAGCCATTACAATTGAAGCGTCCTGAGATGCAGCGTCATTCGCCTGCTCTCCATTATTTAAAATGTCTTCGTTAACATATTCTTCCGCAGTGTCCGTTCCCTTCCCCGGAGCAGAGCACGCAGTAAGAACCATTGTAAGTGAAAGCATTACAGAAAATGCCTTCGTATATATTTTTCTCATTCCTTTTTCTCCTCTTATCTGCTGTACACCTTCTCTGTCTTTTGCTGTACACCAAAATCATTGTATCATCTTTTTGAGGGAAATAAATAGTCTCGAATCAAAATTAAGAATTTCTGCCGTTAATCTTAAGAAAGTCTTAAGGAGTTAACGGAATATCGTTTATCGGCAAATTATATCAACTCATTTTTCAAATACAAATTTCCCTTAACACCTGTCATAATCGGCGTTATGCCCTCTTTCTTCACCAAATAGTTAAGATTCTGCCTGGTGCATTCAAGTATCTCACATGCCTTTGTAGTGTCACAGATATTCTTCTTGGCAAATGCCAGGAAGTCATCATAGGCCACATCTACAGTTCGACCCTTCTCATAAAGAAGCCACGCCGGTATGTCGATTGAATCATTAAAAGAGACATAATATCCTCCAAGCCCCAATGCGCACGACTCATACAGATCATTGTTTGCGATCACATTATCTACTTTTTTATGATCGCTGATATCATTAAGCGAGACCTTTTTCACTGTTTTATCCACAAAAAAACATAAAAGCAAATTACCTTCAAGAGCAGTGCAATCAACCAGATTATGTTCACTTCGCTCTTTTACAAACTCAGGAACTTCTTCTATCCGCCTAATGCACAGCCCATCCTGCGAGCATCGCCCACCGGCCAGCTCTAAGAGTGCCATCTCATCATATTCTTTTAACTTATGCGTTGACAGAATACTGCCAATGTTCTGTCTGCCAACAGGAATAACTCTTTCCATAACCCACATAAGACTTGCATCCCTCGGGATCGTATATATTCCCGCTTTAACAAAGGCAGTAAAAAGAAGCGGCGCAGTCCATTCATCCAGCTCAGGCCGTAGTTCAATTATGTAATCCTTACTTTTCTCATAATACAAAAGAATTCCGATATCAATTTGGCTTTCTTCATCGTATATTTGGTAGACTCTCATATACTTTATACCTTCCATAAATCATGTCCCAGATCCTGTCTATAAACACATCCGAAAGCACTCCGTCCATCCCCTCAAATAACTCTTTCTTGTGCTTAGGCTTAAGAATTCCCGTCAACTTGACACTTTCTTTAGTTAAAAGAGACAGATTATCAAAAGTTGATCTGCTCCCTATAAAATTATTGCACTGCTTATCGCCCATTATATCAAAAGCCTTAGCCTCTTCATCCGAAGAGCAAGTGCATAAAAGTGACAGACCATGGTCAAATAAAGGCGCCGGTCTCACCGTTTGTGCTCTTGAATTTCTAAGAATTTCAATATTTGCTCCGTGCCTGTCCCTATTAAGAACCAGATAATCAACTACCAACATCCTATCAATGTAATCTCGCCATCCCATTCTAACGCAAAAATCATAGTGTGATTCACCGGGTAAAGCGTTAAGTCTGTAGTAATCGTCCAGAGAAGCCTTACTCTCTCCCCTCTCTTTAAAATCATAGGACGCACAAAGATATGTGTTATAAATTCTTCCATCCACCTCTATATCAGCATTTATAAGTTCATAATTAAGATGCTCAATATGAAAAATATCAAGTAATCTATCCACTATTATTTCATTTATGCATTCATGTCCTATCACACCTTTACCTGCATCAAAATTAGAAAGCTTATAGTACTTCTTATATCCTCCGATCACAGCACTTGATTTCAAAAAAGTGCCCGCTGTTCCCGAAGAATTCCTTGCATGTGCCCAGTTAAGATATGTAAGATCTTGAGTTTCTCTGATTATTGTTGCCATCATGATCTCCTTGTTTTATTTGACGCACGTCAAATGTATAATATAATGTTAACATTTTATTTGACGCACGTCAAATATATCTCTGTGAACAAAAAAACCACGTACCTCTTCACGAGATACGTGGCGCTATCTATCAATTATATTATTCTCAATGATCAACAGCTTCCGAAAGTCTTCTTCTGATCTCTTCAACGCTCATCCACTCTGTGTTATTACCTGAACTGTAGTAGAATCCGTCGGGAACTTTCTTACCCGAAAGATCCGGAACCTGCTTGTCATTAAATGTAACCTGAGGATATACGATGAAGTGCTTGTCATACTCGTATGTAAAAGGAGCATCCTCTGTTGTTACCATGATCTCATCAAGCTTCTCGCCGGGTCTGATACCAACCTCAACAGTCTTGATGCCCGGGCACATAGCCTCTGCAAGATCCTTGATATGGAATGAAGGAATCTTACTGATGAATGTCTCGCCGCCCTTAGCCTCAGCAAGAGCCTTGAGAACAAGCTCAACACCCTCGGGAAGACTGATCCAGAAACGAGTCATGCGATAATCCGTAATAGGAAGCTCTTTCTCACCCTTCTCAATAAGCTGCTTGAAGAAAGGAATGATAGAACCTCTGCTGCCTGCAACGTTACCGTAACGAACGATAGAGAAATTCACATCCTTGGTTCCCGAATATGCATTGGCTGCAATAAAGAGCTTGTCGGAAACCATCTTGGTCGCACCGTAAAGATTAACCGGATTAACCGCCTTATCCGTTGAAAGAGCAACTACTCTCTTAACTCCTGTATTAAGCGCAGCGTTGATAACATTCTGCGCGCCCGTGATATTGGTCTTGATCGCCTCATCAGGATTGTACTCGCATGCAGGCACCTGCTTAAGTGCTGCCGCATGAATGATGTAATCAACATTCTCACACGCGCGCTCAAATCTCGCTCTGTCCCTTACGTCACCGATAAAGAAACGCATCTTGTCTGCGTTCTCTTTGTATATCTTCTCATTGGCCATGGTGAATTGCTTGTACTCATCCCTTGAGTAGATGATAATCTTCTTGGGATTGTAGTGCTGAAGGACATACTCAGTAAAGCAATGTCCAAAAGAGCCTGTACCGCCCGTAACCAATATTGTCTTGTTATCCAAAATCGAATTCTTCATTATATTCCTTATCTCCATAAAAATCTGAAATCACTACCTATTATATCAGAAAAAATAAGTTTACCGATATATTATATTTATCAAAGGCAGGATTGGCAATGAGATTATAGGCTCTTTATATAATCCATAAAGTTCTCTTTGTTCTCAAGTGCTGTTGTAGTAGGCCTTCCAAGATCCTCTCTTGCTCCGATAGAGCATTTAACTTCTATAAGACAAAGCTCATTGGCGGCCTTTGCTCTTTCAAGCTCTTTATCCAGCGCCTCAAAAGAATCTACCGAAACAGCACTTGTATATCCGCAAGCCTTAGCAATTGAAACAACATCAATCGAAGATGCAACAGTAGGCATACCTCCGACAGTCTCATGTGCTCCGTTATTGATAACGACATGCACAAGATTTGAAGGCTTATTGGCACCGACAACAGCCATTGCACCCATGTGCATAAGCACAGCACCATCTCCGTCGATACACCATATCTTTTGATTTGGTTTATTTATCGCAACTCCGAGTGCAATCGAAGAACTGTGTCCCATTGAACCGACAGTTAAGAAATCATATTTATGGCTCTGGTTATTGGCTACTCTTGTCTCGAAGAGCTCACGAGAAGCCTTACCTGTAGTGCTCACAATAGGATCTTCACCAGATACCTTTACGATATGCTGTATAATCTCTTCTCTGACCATAGTATTCTTGTTTTCATACTTAACGGAAGGAGCATCGGTAAGCGCGCCTTTACGAATAACAAAAGCTACATCCTTACCTGCATCAAGCACCTTCTTAAACTTATCCATTGCTTCTACAACTTCATCATCGGTAGTTTCTTTGCCGATGATAAAAGACTCTATTCCCATATCCTCAAGGAGCTTAACGGTTACTTCTCCCTGGTATATGTGCTGAGGCTCATCATGAATTCCGGGTTCGCCTCTCCAACCAACGATAAATACCATCGGAATGGCGTAAACCTTATCATTCAAAAGACTCGCAACAGGATTTATAATATTACCCTCACCTGAGTTCTGCATGTAAACTACAGGAACCTTGCCTGTCGCCAAATGATAGCCTGCAGCAAGAGCTGTACAGTTACCTTCATTTGCTGCGATCACATGATGCTTGGGATCTATTCCGTATCTGTCCATCAGATAATTACAAAGAGCCTTAAGCTGTGAATCAGGTACTCCCGTGTAAAAATCCGAATCAATAATTTCAACTAATTTCTCAACTTTCATCGCAATAACCTATTATCCTTTTTTCTCAGTCTGTGGAAGAATTATCTCATCTATGATCCACTGCGCCGTCTTCTCAATCTCTGCGAACGGAACTTCCTTGGGAAGAGTCTTTCCAAATGCTTTCTGTGCCTTTTCTATAAGTGCATCAGTGTAGATAAGCTTACCGTCTACAACATCTTCAACACCGTCAAGTGCCATAGATGCTCTGTCAGCCTTATTCATCTCTTCAAAGCTAAATACAGACTCATCGATCCAAGCGTCGAGCTTGCCGTCTTTGTATCCTACAAGCACTGGATATCCACCGATATTTCCGTCAAATCCGGGAGTGAACACTTTCTGATTCTTACCACTTCTGATTGCATCAATAATCGCTGTGATTATCTGATAGTTACTTGATGCATTCATCATATTTCTGGTCTGATCGACAGGCATAGCGATGTGACATGCCTTATAAATCTCATCTACATTGAGATTCTTCTGCTCCTCACCCTTGTAATAAACTTTAAGAGGAAGTTCTACGCCTTCAGTCTGGCCTTCCTTACTTATGCATACATCATGGAAATGTCCTGCTGCAAACATAACATCGACATTCCAATAATCCTTAACACCAAGCATATTTGCAACAGCAAACTTCATACGGGGAACCAGGTGATTGAGATTACCCGATCCAAAATCGGGATAAGCCTTTCCTGCGCTCTTAAGCCAAGGAATAACAGCATCGGAATATGATGTATTGATAACGATTGCATCCGTGTCAGCCTTGTCGCAAGCTTCCATTACATTCTTGGTAAATCTGATTGCAAGAGGGCTCCATATTCCATAAGCTCTTACATTGGCCCAGCTTATGCTTCCATACTTAAGTCCGGGATATGCACGGCTTGAATTAACAATAAAGTCAGGCTTATACTTCTCAACAACCTTCTGAATGGCAGCTATATCATTAAGATCAACACCGCCTTCAACCTCTATATGACTCTTATTGACACCGCGGATAAGCCCCGCTACTCTTGTGATATTAACCTTGGTCTGCATTTTATCTTCGTCACGTCCGACTACGACCACATTGATGGCAGGATCGTTTTTGCTGATAAGATAATCAAGAAGATACGCTCCCACGCTGCCAAGTCCGATTATCATGATTTTAATATCATCATTTTTAACGTGCTTCTCTACAACACTAAGTCTTTCCTGTAAACTTCTCATTCCTCATTCTCCCAGTATGAAACTATTTTTCTATAATCATCCCGCGTATTGCAGTTCGTCCAACGCTTAAGCGGGATCAATTCAATATCAACGCCAAAGTCCAGATAATTCTGAATAATCTTTAGATTGGTATCACCTTTTGCTTCGTCAAAAAACTTTTTGTTAGCCGGTATAAGCTTATCTATCTCCGTAAATTTCCAAGTCTGACCGGAATTCAATATGCATGAAAACGGAGAATCTATTGTAAGCATCCCGTGGCTGCTATTAAAAGCATAGCGATATTTATCATCACCATCCTTATAGAGCACAACCGCCTTATTGGCATAAATCGGCTCATAAGTATAAGTTAATACGCTCTTTGAAGAAGCTATCACTTGGGCAAAAGAGCTATCGTCTATATCCAGATCACCTTCAACAAAAAGTATTTCCGAAGGCTCATATTTAAACGCTTCCTCAAGTCCCAGATACAAGCTGTAGCCTGAAGCAAGATCGCTGAAATGATCATTAAATACAATCGTAATCTTATCCTTAAGCTCATCTTCCAGCGTCTTTACATACTCACCAAGCGAATCGGCTTTATATCCGCTCACAAGAATGATCTTATCGGCATACGAGCACTTAAGAAGCTGATGATAAAGCAGTGTACTCTTGCTGTCTTTCTCATAAAATATTGCCTTCAGCTTTTTATCACTTTCCGGAACGCCTTCGTTAAACCTGCTTGATATCCCGGCATTTGTGATTATCGCAATCTTCATACAACAATCCACCCATTTCCCTAATTAATCACATTATCCTTTAAGATAATTGTTTATACACTCTTCCAAGCCTTTATCAAGACCTACAACCGGCTTCCAATTGGTTCTTGTCTTGATCTTGTCCGTGCTTAAAAGTCTTCTTTCGGGATCTGACTCACGATATCCCTCAAACTCGATCACAGGATTATCTATCCCCATCTTGGATGCACATAACTTTGCAAGATCTATAATAGAAATTTCCTCATCGGTAGCAACGTTATACACAGTTCCGTCAAGTGCCGAATCAGTGGATGCAAGCGCAAGAACCGCACTGCAACTATCATAATTGTTCAAAAAAGTTCTCTTGTTTTTTCTGCTGTTTTCAAGGAGCACAACCTTACCGTTATCCTTAAAACTGTTGATGATAAAAGGAATAATGTGCTTGGGATAACGTTCATCCTTGGAATAAACGTTGGCAAAGCGAATGCTGCACCCCTTAATCTTACCCTCATCAACGGCATCCTTCATAAAGAATTCAGTAAGAAGCTTACCTGTAGCATAAGAAGTTCTCTGGCTATGCTCGGCAACCGCCATAGTAAGGAAATCACTCTCCTTGACACCACCATTTTCATTCCAGGAGTTCATGGAATAAACCTCGGATGTAGAGCAGTTAATATACTTCTGCGCTCCGACTCTTATAGCCTGCTGAAGAAATTCATTCATTCCCTCAACATTGGTCTCAAATGTCTCATAAACATGGTAGAAATGCTCTGTGTGAACAACCGCAGCACAATTGATATAGATAACCTCGTCGTAGTTTGACGCCTGCGCCTTTACCCTACTCTCGAAGTCATTCATCTGCTCCTTATTGTTTATGTCATATTCAAAAAACTCAAATCTGTTATCATCAATATGGTCTGCAACCGTATCGATTGATGAAGCATAAAAATTATCAAATCCAAGGATATGATCTGTGCTTCCGTCAATCAAAATCTGTCTTACCAGTTCGTTTCCGGTCATACCGGTAACACCGCTGATCGCATATAACTTACTCATACCAAAACCACCTTTCGTGTATATCTTCAGACACCTCTTGTCAGTCTTGTCTTATAAAACTCATCAATCTCCTCAGGAAAAAGAGATTGCTCATAGGCAATATCATATTCCACCGCCCGAAGCTCTACAGACTTAGAAGGAAGCGACAGAACCGCATACTGTGCACAAGGATTCTGATTCCTAGGCTGTCCGACCGATCCCGGATTAACAAACGTAACAGCCTTCTTATTTCTAAGCTCCTGATCCTCAATAGGATAAAAATGTGTGAAACAATGTGAATAATGAGAATGACCTCCGAAAACAAGATCATACGCAGCATATTCACCGCGCAGATTGTCAGGTCCGATTGCTTTCCAGTAGTTGTCTTCCAAAGATCCATGAACAGCAAGGCATTTAAGACCGTAAAGTTCAAATTCCTGAATACCTGCTTTATTCATGCTTTCGTTGATATAATCTACCGATTCACCGGTTAACTGCCTAGCGGTGTACTGTGCCATAACACGTCCTCTGTCCGATGAAAGGCGCTCAAGATCTTTATCAACTACAAGTTTTTCATGATTTCCCCAGATATTCACAAGAATCTTATCTTTCCATGCTCCGTTTTTCAATGCTATCAATTTTTGAACGATATCATTGGAACGCATGCCATAATCGATAAGATCTCCCAAAAGAATTACTCCGGTAAAATCTGTTCCGGAGCAATCCTGAAGTACCGCATCAAATGCACTCACATTTCCGTGAATATCCGATAGGATTAAATATTTATCTTCCAATTGTCTCTAATCCTCTTTAAATCTCATCAATAAGTGTGATTATATCTTTGATCGACATAAGCCTGTCGTCTACTTCTTTAGCTCTGTGATATTTAAGGATATCCATTGCTGTCTGCTGCATGGCAGGGAATGCCGACCTTGTAAGCTGGTTGGCATAGATTACGATATTAACACCATGCGCAGCAAGCTCATCCTCTGTGATCACATTAAATGAACTCGGAACAACAACTATCGGTGTTGTCTTATCTTTAGCTCTGAATTTATCGCAGAACTCTACTATCTCTGCAGGATCTTTCTTACGGCTATGGATCATAATGCCGTCTGCGCCCGCTTCAACGAAAGCAAATGCACGCTCAAGCGCATCATCCATTCCTTTTTCAAGAATAAGGCTCTCAATTCTGGCGATGATCATGAAATCATCTGTAAGCTGCGCTTTCTTGCCGGCTGTAATCTTATCACTCATCTCTTCGATAGTAGCCTGAGTCTGCTCAACTTCAGTGCCGAAAAGACTGTTCTTCTTAAGTCCCTTCTTATCCTCGATAATAACCGCAGAAACGCCGAGACGCTCAAGTGATCTTACAGTATATACAAAGTGCTCGGTAAGTCCGCCCGTATCACCGTCAAAGATAATAGGTTTGGTCGTAACCTCAGTGATATCTTCAATCGTGCGGAATCTTGAAGTCATATCAACAAGCTCGATATCAGGCTTTCCCTTAGCTGTAGAATCACAAAGGCTTGAGATCCACATAGCATCGAACTGATCAAGCTTGCCGTTATCTCCCTCGATAACCGTCTTTTCTACGATAAGACCTGTAAGTCCGGAATGAGCCTCCATAACCTTTACTACCGGAGTCATCTCAATAAGCTGGCGAAGACGCTTTCTACGATATTCAGGCATAGAAAGACGCTCCTTAAGCTGAAGGTCAATCTTACTTACTTCCTCGTTGTATGTATAAGGAACATCTATAATCTGTCCACCATATGCGGAAACAAGCTTCTCTACATGGCTGCGAATAGCCGATTCTACGCCCTTGGTCCAGTTATCGCCATGGATAATATAATCAGGATGAAGCTTCTCGATAACGTCATCATAAAGCATGTCATTCTGCAACACAACAGAATCCACACCTTCTATATTATTATACATTTCAATTCTGTCCTTCTCAGGGACGGTAGGAAAGCGATTATAACGAATAGAAGCCTTATCGCTAAGGCATCCTACAACTACTTTTCCGTATTTCTGTGCTTCCTTTATAATATTCAAATGCCCGGCATGAATAACATCCGTGCTAAAACAGGTATATGCTGTTTTACTCATCTATAAAACACCTCTCCTATGTATCTATAGTAAAAAACATCTATCACATTATACATTGAATAATTTCCTTTTGCTAGTTGTTTTGATTGTGGTAATATTACTATTGGTCTTTTATTAAAAAACAACGGAGAATAGCTATGTCGATATTAAATATCTTGCATACAATTGTATTAGGACCGCTCGAACTACTATTTGATGTAGTTTACGCGATCGCGCTCAAGGCTACGAGCAACCCAGGGTTATCCCTTATCTTCCTCAGCCTTACGATCAATCTCTTGGTTCTGCCCCTCTATCGCAGAGCAGATGCACTTCAGGAGGAAGAAAGAGATCAGTCGCTTAAGCTCAAGCCCGGCGTAGATCATATAAGAAAAGTTTTCAAAGGCGACGAGCGCTTTATGATGCTGCAGACATTCTATCGCCAGAATGACTACAAGCCTTATTATGCGCTTAAAGGCTCTTTGTCACTTCTTCTGGAGATCCCGTTCTTTATAGCAGCTTATCATTATCTTTCTAACTTAAACCTGCTTAATGGAGCATCATTTGGTCCCATCTCTGATTTGGGAGCACCTGACAACCTGATCACCATAGGTAGTATCAGCCTGCATCTGCTTCCTATATTAATGACAGCTATAAATATTGTCTCCGGAATCATATATACAAAAGGAATGCCACTTAAGAGCAAGATACAGCTCTACGGAATGGCCCTTATCTTCCTTGTACTGTTATATGAATCACCCGCGGGACTTGTATTCTATTGGACATTAAACAACCTGTTCTCACTGGTTAAAAATATATTCTATAAGATACCTAATCCAAAGAAGGTAATTAAGATCATATGCTCGATCACAGGAATCGCTATTCTGATAGCAGGATTTATGTTCTTTACAGGTATCAGAAGAAAGGCTCTTTCTCTGATCGTAGCACTGGTTCTTCAGTTCCCTCTGTTTAAGAATTATATAAAGAGAGGAAACAGTAAGCTCAACGAAGATAAAGAAACTGTAAGTTCAGATACAGCCAAGGTGATTTTCTATGCGTGCTGTCTTCTTATGACAATACTCGTTGGCGTACTTATCCCATCAGCTATCATCAGCACGTCAACAACAGAATTTATAGAACTGACTGATTTCCATTCACCTTTAAGATATGTATTCCGCACAGCGCTTATGGCAATCGGAACATTTATGGTGTGGTTCATAGTTTTCTATAAACTCTCATCCGATAAGGCCAAGAAAGCTTTCAGCCTTGGTTCTGTTATCATGGTATTCTGTGCGATTGTAGAATACATGTTTTTCGGTAAGGGATACGGTAATATTTCATCACTACTTATATATGATCTTCCCTTAGAAATATCTGCCAAGGACTATCTTATAAACCTACTTATTCTGGGCATTGTAGCCGGAGCCATATATTTCTTATGGAAAAAGGGAAAAAGCGAATTAGTAAAGGCTATATGTATTATAGGATGCATTGCCATCGCAGTAATGTCCTTTATTAATGTGATAAAGATCAAGAACGAAACAGCAGAACTTAAAATACTTGCCGATCAAAGGAAACAAGAGAAGCCTGAATTCTCGCTCAGTAAATCCGGCAAAAACGTTGTTGTAATAATGATGGACAGAGCAATAGGCGCATTTGTTCCATATTTATTGGAAGAAAGGTCTGAGCTAAAAGAGCAATTTGCAGGTTTCACCTTCTATCCTAACGCCTTTTCGTTTGGACAAGCCACCAATGTAGGTGCTCCTCCGATCTATGGCGGATACGAATATATGCCCTATGAGATTGACGCCAGAGCTGATGAATCACTCAAAGACAAACATAACGAAGCTCTTTTGGTTATGCCTGTTCTATTTATGAATGAAGGCTACAAGGTTACCGTATGTGACCCACCTTATGCTAACTATAAGTATGTGCCCGATCTAAGCATTTTTGATAAATACCCTGAAATGAATTCTTATATAACTTACGGAGAATTCAACGATGATTCCGAGGAACGAATCGCACAGAAGGATAATACTATAAACAGAAATCTTTTCTGCTATTCTCTTTTTAAAGTCTGTCCTGTGTTCTTACACAAAGAAGTGTATAATGACGGAATTTACAATTATGCTGATTACTCCACCGGCTCAGAAGAAGACGATGAGTGGATTTACGGTCATACGTCCCCTGATATATATACCTGCACAGGTATAAACGGTGATTTCATTTCTTCTATCCGAGCTTTGCAGAACTTGCCGTTTATGACAAATATTACAGATTCTGACGAAAATACTTTCTTGTCATTTGCCAACACTGCTACACATGACATCACGATGCTTCAGGAGCCCGAATTTGAGCCACGGAACCATATCGATAATACCGAATACGAAAAAGCTCACGCTGTAAGGACCGCTCCGGGGAAAAAAGATTTACAGATTAATGTAGTAGATGCAGTTGAACATTATCAATGTAACATGGCCGCTTTTATACAACTCGGAAAATGGTTCGAATATCTTAAACAAAACGGCGTATGGGACAACACCAGGATAATAATAATATCCGATCACGGAAGAGCTGTTGGTCTTAATCCTTTCATATGTGATGATACAGTTGATAGTCTTGACCCCATGTGTGCTAATCCGCTATTTATGATCAAGGATTTTGGAAGCACAGAATATACTGAAGACAATACATTCGTGACAACCGCTGATGTTCCTTCGGAAGCATTCAAAGACATCATTGATAACCCTGTGAATCCATTTACAAGTAATCCCATAAACGAGGATAGAAAAAACGATGATGTTCTGTATGGAATATCAACCGAATGGTCTGTAGAAAAGAACAACGGTAATACATTTAGCGATCCGATATCTTTCTCATTAAAGAATCAGAATATCTTTGATGCGGATAATTGGACATACAATAATTGAGAGGTTTAGAACATATGAATATGATAATGCTTCTTTATATCGATCCCGGAACGGGAAGTATGTTATTCACAATACTTATAGGTCTTTTGGGAGCAGGTTATTACTTCCTCAGAGATACCTTTATGAAGATAAAGTTTTCTTTTTCAGGAGGAAATGTAAAGGCCAAAGATGAGGGACGTGTCCCTTTTGCTATATTCACAGACAGTAAAAGATACCAGACCATTTTCAAGCCAATATGCGACGAGATGGATAAGCGTGGACAATCACTTGTATACCTTACTGCGGAAAAAGACGATCCGATCTTAAATGAAAACTATAAAACCGTAAAGGCTGAATTTATCGGCGAAGGAAACAAAGCATACGCAAGGATGAATATGCTTAAGGCAGATGTGGTTCTGTCAACAACACCGGGGCTTGATGTTTATCAGTGGAAACGATCAAGGGACGTTAAATGGTATACACATATCCTTCATGCTGCCGGCGATATCTCAATGTATCGTATGTTCGGAGTAGACTACTATGATTCACTGCTTCTTAGCGGTGATTTTCAGACACAGCAGGTTCGCGAGCTTGAAGAACTGCGCCATCTTCCCGAAAAGGAAGTTAAGCTTGTCGGACTTCCTCATATGGATGATCTTAGGAATAAATTATTAAATGCAGCACCCAAACAGGAACACGAAACTACTGTACTTCTTGCTCCCTCTTGGGGTTCCAATTCCATACTGAACAAATATGGAAAGACAATGATCGACGCACTTATTGCAACAGGTTATAAGATCATCATCAGACCTCACCCCCAGTCTTTTGTATCTGAGAAGGAAATGCTTGATCCGCTTTTAAAGGCATATCCCGACTCAGATAAACTTGTATGGGACAGAAAAAGTGATAACTTCGAATCGCTCCATCAATCAGATATATTAATTTCCGATTTCTCCGGAGTAATCTTTGATTATTCATTAGTATTTGATAAGCCCGTAATCTATACGGAAGCTAAATTTGACAACGGAATCTATGATTCATGGTGGCTTAAGAAGAAAGAATGGACTTTCGAAGTTCTTGATAAGATCGGTGTAGAGCTCACCGACGAGAACATCGGAAATGTAAAAGAAATAATAGATCTCTGCCTCACAGACAATCGCTTCAAAGAAGGAAGAGATCAAGCCAGATCCGAGTGTTGGGCTAACATCGGCAATTCGGTAAACAGTACTGTAGATTACCTTATAGAGAAACAGAAAACTCTGGCAGTATAATTATTTAATTAGGATTTTTAAAGAATAAACTATGACGATATTACAGATTTTACATACAATTGTATTAGGACCGCTTGAACTGCTCTTTGACGTAGTTTATGCATTAGCGCTTAAGGCTACGAGTAATCCGGGATTATCCCTTATCTTCCTTAGCCTTACGATCAATCTCTTGGTTCTGCCGCTTTACCGCAGAGCAGATGCACTTCAGGAGGAAGAAAGGGATCAATCGCTTAAGCTCAAGCCCGGCGTAGATCATATAAGAAAAGTTTTCAAAGGCGACGAGCGCTTTATGATGCTGCAGACATTCTATCGCCAGAATAACTACAAGCCTTATTATGCTCTTAAAGGCTCTTTGTCGCTTCTTCTGGAGATTCCGTTCTTTATAGCAGCTTATCATTATCTTTCTAACTTAAACCTGCTTAACGGAGCATCATTTGGTCCCATTGCCGATCTGGGAGCACCTGACAACCTGATCACCATAGGAAGGATCAGTTTGCATTTACTCCCTATACTTATGACCGCTATAAACATAGTCTCCGGTATCATATATACAAAAGGAATGCCGCTTAAGAGCAAGATACAGCTCTACGGAATGGCCCTTATCTTCCTTGTACTGTTATATGAATCACCCGCGGGACTTGTATTCTACTGGACCTTAAACAACCTATTCTCACTGGTTAAAAATATCTTCTACAAGATACCCAATCCCAAGAAGGTAATAAAGATCATATGCTCGATTACGGGAATAGCTATCCTGATAGCAGGATTTATGTTCTTTACCGGCATAAGAAGAAAAGCTCTTTCTCTGATAGTAGCTTTAATATTACAGCTTCCGCTTCTAAAGAAATATTTTATTAAAGCAGGTAAAAACGTAACCGATAAGGAATCTCATATTGGCGACAACACTGCCAAGGTCATCTTCTATGCATGCTGCCTTCTTATGACAATACTTGTCGGCGTACTTATTCCTTCAGCCATCATAAGTACCTCAACACCTGAGTTTGTTGAGCTGTCCGATTTCCATTCACCACTAAGATATGTACTCCGCACAGCGCTTATGGCAATCGGAACATTTATGGTGTGGTTCATAGTTTTCTATAAACTCTCATCCGACAAGGCCAAGAAAGCTTTCAGCCTAGGGTCTGTGTTCATGGTATTCTGTGCAGTAGTGGAATACATGTTTTTCGGTAAGGGATATGGCAATATTTCATCAACTCTTAAGTTTGACCTGCCTATAGAAATATCCGCCAAGGAATACCTGATTAATTTTCTGGTTCTTAGCTTAGTAGTCGGAATCATATACTTCATATGGAAAAAAGGAAAAAGCGAATTAGTAAAAGCTATATGTATTATCGGATGCATCGCTCTCGCAGTAATGTCCTTTATTAATGTGATAAAGATCAAGAACGAAACAGCAGAGCTTAAAGTTCTTTCCGAACAGAGAAAGCTGGAACAGCCGGAGTTTACTCTTAGTACAACAGGCCAAAACGTAATCGTACTTATGATGGACAGAGCCATTGGTGCGCTACTTCCGTATCTTATGGAAGAAAAACCTGAGCTCAAAGAGCAATTTGCCGGATTCACTTTTTATCCCAATGCATTCTCTTTCGGCATGTGTACCAATGTAGGTGCTCCTCCGATCTATGGTGGCTATGAATATATGCCAAACGAAATAGATGCAAGAGCTGATGAGTCATTAAAAGATAAGCATAATGAAGCCCTTAAGGTAATGCCTGTTCTCTTTATGAACGAAGGCTACAAGGTTACCGTATGTGACCCTCCTTATGCCAACTATAAATGGAATCCTGATCTTAGTATTTTTGATGAATACAGTGGCATTAATGCTTATACAACAACAGATAAGTTTAATGACAATGACGAAAATCGAATCGCCCAAAATGAGCAGATATTAAACAGAAACCTGTTCTGTTATTCTCTTTTCAAGATCTGCCCCGTATTCTTGCATAAAGAAGTTTATAATGACGGAATATATAACTATGCCGATTATCGTTATCGTTACAATGATGATGGATGGAACTACGGTTATACGCCATCCGGTATTTACACTTCTACAGGTGTAAACGGTGATTTTATTTCTTCATATACCGCACTTGAAAACTTGTCATCTATGACTAAGATTACCGATTCCGACGAAAACACTTATCTGTCGCTTGCAAACGGCACAACCCATGACGTCACAATGCTTCAGGAACCGGAATTCGAGCCAAAGAACGAAGTTGACAATACCGAATATGAATCGGAACACGCCGTAAGAACTGCTCCCGATCATAAAGATCTACAGCTTACAACCGCTGAACAGATGGAGCATTATCAAAGTAATATGGCCGCTCTTATTCAACTTGGAAAATGGTTTGATTATCTTAGAGCAGGCGGTGTATGGGATAACACAAGGATAATAATCACAGCCGACCATGGAAGATGCATCGGTCTTGATCTCTTAACAGGAGATGGTATATCTTCCGAAGAGCTCGATCCCATGAGTGTCAATCCGTTGTTTATGATCAAAGATTTCGGAAGTGATGAATTCACCGTATCAAATGAGTTTATGACCATTGCGGATGTTCCTTCGGAAGCATTCAAAGGCATCATAGATAACCCTGTTAATCCATTTACAGGTAATCCTATAAACGAAGACAGAAAAAATGATGATGAATTATATGGCATTTACAGTGAATCATCTATTGAGAAAAACAACGGCAACACATTTATGGATCCAAAGCGTTTTTCAATAAAGAATCAGAATATCTTTGATGTTGATAATTGTAAGGTAAGCGTCAAATAATCCGCCTATCTGTAAAATAAACGCCGCAGGTTTATTTGCGGCGTGGTTTACGGCAGTTATCTGGTAATGTCTCGGACCATGGTAATAACTGATCCAGACTTGCCGTATCTATATTTCCATTCTCATCACGGAGCTTTGGAAGTTCTGTAAGGAGGTGATCAACGTAGTAATAGGAACTGAGGTTATTTAATCTTGCAGTCTCAACAACTGAATAGATCACAGCACTGGCTTTCGCGCCTCTGATGGTGTTCATGAACTCCCAGTTCTTTCTGCCTATCGTGAACGGTCTTATACTTCGTTCAGCAGCTTA